>DATFJP010000340.1:0-25299 GCA_035269105.1 Desulfuromonadales bacterium | reverse complement strand
CCGTCGCAAAGGCGTCGACGAGGCCCTCGATCTCGGCGGCAGCCATGGCCTTCGGCAACTCGCCGTAGCTGGGGAACTCCACGGCCGAGGGGGCCAGGGGCTGGCGACCGATCATTTTGGCGGACGTCTGGCCGCCGGCATGCACCAGTTGACAGAAAATTTTACCCTGTTCCTTGTGGACCGCCGCAGTCAGATCTCGCAGCTGCGCCACCAGCTCATCGCTGTATAACCCCATCTTGCCCGGAAACTGTTTGCCGTCTTCGCGGACATAGGTGTAGCCGGAAATGATCAGGCCGGTGCCGCCGCGCGCCAGGTCGGCGTAATAATCGATCAGCCGGCCGGTGGCGGCGCCCCGTTCGTCGCACATGCCCTCCCAGGTCGCACTGCGCACGAAACGGTTATTCAGGGTAACGGGGCCGATCCGGACATTGTCGAACAGGGTTTTCGCCATGGTCAGCTCTCCTTTTATCGGGGATGAAAATCGCGGGAGAAGTCTAACACAGAAAAAGCCGCCATGCGAGGTCGTGTCCATCCGGAGTTTCCGGATGGACACAGTGTAGTTTTCGGGCTGGAAACAAGGTAGAGAGGAAACCGCCGGTCGCCGGAGCGGCAGTGGCCGCCGGAAGGGGGCCGGCTTCGCGAAAAGGAACGACAAAAAGGGACGCCGCGTGCCGCAGACCAGTGCCGGGAGGGGCTATCCGATCTGCTTTTTCACTTTTTTTCTTTCGTTCTCATCCAGAACCCGCTTGCGCAGGCGGATCGATTGCGGCGTTACTTCGACCAGTTCGTCGGTGTCGATGAATTCCAGGGCCTGCTCCAGGCTCATCTCCCGGGGCGTGGTGAGGCGGATCGCCTCATCGCTGCCGGAGGCCCGGACATTGGTCAGTTTCTTGCCTTTGCAGGCATTGACCACCAGGTCGTTGTCCTTGGCATGCTGGCCGATGATCATGCCTTCATAGACCTGGACGCCCGAGCCGACAAACAATATCCCGCGGTCCTGCAGGTTGAACAGGGAGTAGGCAATGGTTTCACCCGCCTCCATGGCGATCAGCACGCCGTTCTTGCGGCCCGGAATCGCTCCCTTGTAGGGACCGTAGCCGTGGAACGTGTGGTTCATCACCCCGGTGCCCCGAGTGTCGGTGAGGAACTCGCTGCGAAAACCGATCAGGCCGCGGGCCGGGATGACGAACTCCAGGCGGTTGACGCCGTCCATGGCATTCATGGCGGTCATTTCCGCCTTGCGCGGACCGAGCTTCTCGATCACGGTGCCCTGGAATTCCTCGGGTACGTCGATCATCAAATATTCCAGCGGCTCGCACTGCTGGCCGTCGATCTCGCGATAAATGACCTCAGGCTTGGAAACTGCGAGTTCGTAGCCTTCGCGGCGCATGTTCTCGATCAGAATCGACAGGTGCAGTTCGCCGCGCCCCGAAACCCGGAAGGTGTCGGTGTTGGCGGTATCCTCGACGCGCAGGGAGACGTTGGTGCGCAGTTCCCGCTCCAGACGGTCGCGCAGGTTGCGCGAGGTGACATACTTGCCTTCCCGGCCGGCAAAGGGTGAGGTGTTGACCATGAAATTCATCGACAGGGTGGGTTCGTCGATGGCGACATAGGGCAGCGATTTAGGGTGCTCGGCGCTGGCCAGGGTCTCGCCGATGCCGATCTTGTCGAAGCCGGCGATGGTGACAATATCTCCGGCCATGGCTTCTGTCAGTTCGATCTGCTTCAGTCCTTCGTAGCCGAGCAGTTTGCTGATGCGGCCACGGCTGATCTCGCCATCCTTGCGGATCAGGGCCACGGTTTCCCCGGTTTGCACCGCGCCGTTGACGATCTTGCCGGTGGCAATCCGGCCGAGGTAGTCATTGTAATCGATGCTGGTCACCAGCATCTGGAAGGGAGCCTTCGGGTCAACCGCGGGGGGCGCGACATGCCGGTCGATCAGGCCGAACAGCGGCTCGAGATCGTCGGACTCCTGGTCCAGCTCCAGCTTGGCGATGCCCTGTTTGGCGCTGGTGTAGACGACCGGAAAATCCAGCTGGTCTTCATGGGCGTTGAGTTCGCAGAACAGGTCGAAGACCATGTCGACGACCTTCTCCGGCCGGGCGCCGGGCCGGTCGATCTTGTTGATCACCACGATCGGCTTGAGACCGAGATCCAGGGATTTCTTCAGCACGAAACGGGTCTGCGGCATGGGGCCGTCGAAGGCGTCCACCAGCAGCAGGACCGAGTCGACCATTTTCAGGACCCGCTCCACTTCGCCGCCGAAATCGGCATGGCCGGGTGTATCGACGATATTGATCTTCAGCCCGCCGTGATGGATCGACAGGTTCTTGGAAAGAATGGTGATGCCCCGCTCCCGCTCCAAGTCGTTGCTGTCCATGACCCGTTCGGTAATAACCTGATTCTCGCGAAAAACTCCGGACTGCTTGAGCATGGCATCGACCAAAGTGGTCTTGCCGTGGTCGACGTGAGCGATGATGGCGATATTACGAATGTTTTCTGACATGTTCAACCTTTGATTTTGTATTAACGCAGAGACGCAGTGGCGCAGAGAGTGACACGATCGAATTGGTTTCTGGAGATCAGAAGCGACTTCCGGATCGATATTTCAGGAAAGGCTATGTCTCTCTGCATTTTATGTTAGTTTTTGTGAAATCCGCTTTTGGAATCCATAGATTTTACAAAAGGTTTTTTTCTTACTTCTGCGTCTTTGCGACTCTGCGTTAGGACATATTTCTGAAAAAAACTGTCCTTTGGGTAGCCGGACATAATAGCCATCTTCACTGGAAAAGCAAGCGTTTTTCGTCGCCGAGGTCGCTTTTGGGCTTGCCTGCCGTTTCGGATTTGGCCTAACATGTCAAACTTATGTCGACGATGGTGGAAAAGAATTGGCAGCGAAGCCGAAGCCGGTTGCTGCAGTATGTGGCGGCAATGATGCTGCTGGCCCTGGCCGTGAGCTGCGCACCGGTGCCCCGCCAGCAGCCGCTGCCGGAGAGAGCTTTCGAATTGAGCCCGGAGCAGCCGGGATATGCCTTGTATCTCCACGGGCGAAAACAGGAACAGGCCGGCGACCTGGCCGGCGCCATCAAGGCTTATCTGGAAGCGGCGACGGTCAATCCTGACCAGCCGAAGATCCTGGAAGCCCTCGGCCTGGCATATCTGCAGACGGGCGACCACCGGACCGCCCGGATGCACCTTGAGCGGGCGGCCGGTCTGGCTCCCGATTCTCCCCGGCTTCGGATGGGCCTGGGCTACGCGGCACTGCAGCGGGCCGACTACCAGGAAGCGATCCGCCAACTGGAACAGAGCGTCGCCCTGCGGGCCGATGTGCGCAATCAATTTCTGCTGGCGGAAGCTTTGGCAAAGAGCGGCCGGACCGGTGCGGCTTTGGACCTGTATCAGCACGTCGCCGCGGAGGACCGCTGGGGCAAACTGGGCAAAGCTGCTGCCAGGCGGGCCGACCGACTGGAGAAAGAACAATGACCTGGGAGCCTTTTCTCGAAGCCGGGGAAGTCGTCGAATGGGAAGCCCGGCCGGCGCCGCGCTGCTTCACGTTCCGGCACTGGAGGCAGGCCTTGTTCGGCCTGGTTTTTCTGGCGAGCTGTCTGCTCTGGCTGCTGCTCGGGGCGCGGGTCGCCGCCGACTATGGGCGGTTCTGGTCAGGCCTGCTGCCGATCCCCTTCGTGGCGATCGGCTGCTATCTGGCATTCAGCCCCCTGCTGGTGGCGCGCCTGGAGTGGGAACAGGTCTTCTACGCCCTGACCGACCGGCGCCTGATTGCCCTGCGTGGCATCCGCCGCCAGCGGCCGGTTGCTGTCGACCGGCAGGAGATCCTCTACTTCAAGATGAAAAAGCAGGGTGAGGAACTCGCTACCCTGCAGGTCCATGCCCGGCCCGAAGATCCGGTTCTGTTCCTGCACTGCGTCGAACATCCTTTTGTCATCGCCGACCTTCTGGAGAAGGCGGTGGAACGCAACATCGCCCGTAAGAAACGGGCGGGGACGCTGCCGAAGGAGCATTGAAGCAATAATGTTAACGCAGAGGCGCAGAGAAGATCATTTAAATCAACGAATCAGAAACTTAGCCTATTTTATTTTAACCAAAAAGCATGAATGATTTTAAGCTTTTGAGAGATCATATGATTGCTTTTCTCAGCGTCTTTGCGTCTCTGCGTTAAATCGCTTATTCTAAGAAAGCTTACGACCCAATGCACAAAACCTTCTATCTCGAAACCTTCGGCTGCCAGATGAACGTGGTTGATTCCGAGCGGATTGCCTCTCTGCTTGGCGGTATCGGCTACCGGCAGGTCGAAGCACCCGAAACAGCCGCCCTGATCCTGATGAATACCTGTTCCATCCGGGACAAGGCAGTGCGCAAAGCTTACGGGCATCTCGGCCGCTTCAAGCCGCTCAAGGACAGAAACCCCAATCTGATGATCGGCATGGGCGGCTGCATCGCCCAGCAGGAAGGAGAGTCCCTGTTCGAGAACTTTCCCTACCTGGACCTGGTGTTCGGCACTCACAATGTGCATCGTCTGCCGGAGATGGTCCGCAAGGTCGAGCAGGACCGGGTTCGCTGCCGGGAGACCGATTTCCTCGATGCAGATACCCGCCTGCAACTATTCCCCTCGCGGACCGGCAGTGAAGCCGTCAGTCGTTTCGTCACGGTCATGCAGGGCTGCGACAACTACTGCAGCTACTGCGTGGTTCCCTACGTGCGCGGCCGCGAACTGAGCCGGCCCAGCGGGGAGATCCTGACCGAGATCGAAGAACTGGTCGGGCAGGGAATCCGCGAAGTGACCCTGATCGGCCAGAACGTCAACTCCTACGGGACGCACACAGCCGATGAGATATCCTTCGCCGACCTGCTCGCACAGGTCGACCGCATCACCGGCCTCGAGCGGATTCGCTTCACCACCTCGCATCCCAAGGACCTCTCGCCGGAACTGATCGCCTGTTTCGGTCGGTTGGACAAGCTCTGCAAACATCTGCATCTGCCGGTCCAGAGCGGGTCCAGCCGCATTCTGAAAGCCATGAACCGCCGGTATACCCGCGCCCATTATCTCGACCTGGTAACCCACCTGCGCGCTGCCAGTCCGGATATCCGCCTGACCACAGACATCATCATCGGCTTCCCGGGAGAAACCGAAGCTGACTTTCAGGAAACCATGAGCCTGCTTGAGCAGGTCGGCTACGCGGAAATCTATTCCTTTATCTTTTCGCCCCGGCAGGGCACGGCCGCCGCAGAGTTGGACGATCACACCCCGGCGGCCGTCAAGCAGGAGCGGTTCGACCGGATGCTCGCCCTGCAGAACGACCTCAGCCGTTCCGTCTGGCAGCAGGACGTCAACCGGATCTATCCGGTCCTGGTCGAAGGGGAAAGCCGGCAGGGCGCCGGACAGATGTTCGGCCGCACCACCTGGAACCGGATCGTCAACTTCCCGGGGACGCCCGAACTGGTCGGCCGGATCATCAAGGTCAAGATCACAAAATCTTACAGAAACTCCCAACTTGGAGAAGTCTTTGATAGGTTTTAGGAAAATATTTAACGCAAAGTCGCAGAGCCGCAGAGGAAAAGCAAATTCTGAATTTTTAATCAACACCGACCCTTTGGGGATTGTTTTTCGCAGTGGTCTTACTCCAAGAGCTTTTTGTGCTTAAAACTCTGCACCACTGCGTCTCTGCGTTAACCTGATGTTGAGGGAATTTAAATGAAAGAACAGGATTTCAGGTTTTTCAAAGAACTGATCGAAGCGCCGAGCCCCTCCGGATTCGAACAGCCGGCCCAGCGGGTCATCCGCGGGGAGCTGGAAGGTGTGGCCGACGAACTGCGCAGCGACATTATGGGCAACCTGATCGCCAGGCTCGATGGGCCGGAGGGTGCGCCGCGCCTGATGCTGGCGGGGCACTGCGATGAAATCGGCTTTATGGTCAAATACGTCGACGACCAGGGTTTTCTTTATTTCGCGCCGATCGGCGGCGTCGATGCCCACCTGGTTCCCGGACAGCGAGTGACGGTGCATGCTGCCGACGGTCCGCTGCCGGGGGTGGTCGGCAAACGCCCCATTCACCAGATCGAAGCGGCCGATCGGGACAAGGTACTGCCCTTCAAGAATCAATTCATCGATATCGGCGCCGCCGACAAGGACCAGGCCGCCCGGCTGGTGGCAATCGGCGATCCGGTGACCTTCGCCGTCGGCGTCGAACGTTTGCAGGGCAGCCGGGTGACCTCCCGGGCCCTGGATGACAAGATGGGCGCTTTTGTGGTGGCCGAAGTTCTCAAGGAGGTGCGGCGGCGCGGTGACCAGGAGGTCACCCTGTTCGGCGTTTCCACCGTCCAGGAAGAGATCGGTCTCCGGGGCGGAACCACCAGCACCCATGGCGTCAAGCCGGACCTCGGCATCGTTGTCGAAGTCTGCTTCGCCAGCGACTATCCTGACTACGACCATAAACATGCCGGTGAAATTCGGCTTGGTCGTGGCCCGGTCCTGGCCCGGGGCCCGAACATCAACCCGGTTTTGTTCAACCTGTTGGTCGAAACCGCAGAACAGGAGAAACTGCCGGTACAGATCATGGGCGTGCCTCGCGCAACCGGCACCGACGCCAATGTCATGCAACTGGCTCACGGTGGTGTGGCGACGGCCCTGGTCAACGTGCCGCTGCGCTATATGCATACGCCTGTCGAAGTGCTCGATCTGGCGGACCTGGACGCCGCGGTCAAGCTGCTGGCGGCGCTCTGCGCCCGGATCAAACCCGGGCAGAGCTTCATCCCTGATTAAGGAAAATGCTTGAAAGGAAGATTAACGCAGAGGCGCAGTGGCGCAGAGAACTTATTTTAGGGACAAGCCAAAGCACTCGGTTTTCGTTTTTGCCTCATTCACCCTGCTGGATCAAGGACTGCAAGGCAGTCCGGCAAAATCCGCATTCGAAAAAAAACGCTATGAATTCATTTAGGCGACTTTATTCTCTGCGTCTCCGCGCCTCTGCGTTAATCATATGAACCAAACACTCTCTCCACAAAAAAACCTTGACAACCACCAGGGATTTCGATAAATTCTCCGCTTCTGTGAGCCCCGTTCCCCATTCACAGAACCGTTTTTAGAGAGGATACAATGAGCACATTGACTGCTAAGAAAGCCGACGTCCAGAAAGCCTGGTATGTCGTCGACCTTGAAGACAGGGTCCTGGGCCGGGCCGCGACTGAAATCGCCCGCGTCCTGCGTGGCAAGCACAAGGCGATCTATTCACCCAGTGTGGATACCGGCGACTTCGTGGTTGTGGTCAACGCAGGGAAGGTTCGTTTGACCGGCCACAAACTGGACCAGAAAATCTATTATCGCCACAGCGGCTATCCCGGCGGCATTAAAAGCCTCAATGCGGCGCAAATGCTCGAGAAGAAGCCTGAGGAAGTCATCC
Source organism: Desulfuromonadales bacterium (assembly GCA_035269105.1). GTDB lineage: Bacteria > Desulfobacterota > Desulfuromonadia > Desulfuromonadales > BM103 > JAQYVZ01. The sequence goes on along the minus strand of DATFJP010000340.1, from coordinate 17,884 downwards.
GCAAGGCGGTCAAGGGCATGCTGCCCAAGAATCGTCTCGGCCGGCAGATGTTCAAGAAGCTGAAAGTCTACAGCGGCGGCGAGCACCCGCATCAGGCGCAGCAGCCCAAAGAACTCAAGATTTAAGCAACCCAGGAGATATCGAGAATGGCCGAACAGAAATTTTACGCCACCGGCAAGCGGAAAACTTCCGTAGCCCGGGTCTGGATGAAGCCCGGCAACGGTGATATCACGATCAACAAGTCAACAATGGACACCTACTTCGGGCGCGAAACGTCCAAGATGGTGGTCCGCCAGCCTCTCGAACTGACCGACAACATCGGCAAGTTCGACATTTTCGTCAATGTCGAAGGCGGCGGCCCTTCCGGTCAGGCCGGAGCGATCAAGCACGGCATCACCAAGGCCCTGCTCGAGGTGGACCCTGAACTGCGGGCAACGCTGAAAAAGGCCGGGTTCATCACCCGCGACAGCCGCATCAAGGAACGCAAGAAGTACGGTAAAGCCGGTGCGCGCCGGAGCTTCCAGTTCTCCAAGCGTTAATCCTGCACGCGGCAGCGCTGGATCTGTAAAGTATTCGGAAAGGGAAGCCCGCGGGTTTCCCTTTCTGCGTTTCAGCCGGCGGGCAAACCATCACAGGTGAAGGAGCCTTCAATGTATAGAGTGTCCGTGGTCGGAGCCAGCGGTTATACCGGGGCCGAACTTCTCAGGCTGCTGGCCGGCCATGACCAGGTCGCTATCGCCAGCGTGACATCCAGACAGTACGCCGGCCAGCCGGTCAGCGCTCAATTTCCGTCTCTGCGCGGCTGCGTCGAGCGCGAATTCGAGCTTTTCGATCCGGCCGCAATGGCGAAGAACGCCGATGTCGTGTTCACGGCGGTGCCTCATCAAACCGCTATGGAGATGGTGCCGGCACTGCTTGACTGCGGGGTCAGAGTCATCGATCTGTCGGCGGATTTCCGGTTGAGCGATGCGGATGTCTATGCTTCCTGGTACCAGCAGCATACGGCCCCGGAACTGCTGGATGAGGCTGTTTACGGCCTGCCCGAACTGTTTCGGGGCGAGCTGTCGGCTGCTCGTCTGGTGGCCAATCCCGGCTGCTATCCGACCGGCGCCGCCCTCGCTCTGGCGCCGCTCCTGGAAGAGCGGCTTATCCAGCCGGCATCGATCGTCATCGACAGCAAGTCGGGGGCGAGCGGAGCGGGGCGCGGCGCCAAGGTCCCCAGTCTGTTCTGTGAGGTGAACGAAGGTTTCAGGGCCTACGGTTTACCCCGGCACCGGCATACGCCGGAGATTGAACAAACCCTCGGTCGTCTGGCCGGCAGTGCCGTGACCATCAGCTTCACTCCCCACCTGGTGCCGGCCAATCGCGGTATCCTGACGACCTGCTATGCGGCTCTTGACGGCAGACTTGATCAAACCGCTTTGCTCGAGCGGTTTACCGAGTACTACCTGGAGGAGCCGTTCGTGAGGGTCCTGCCAACCGGGCAGCTGCCGAATATCGCCCACGTCGCGGGCAGCAATTTCTGCGATATCGGTCTGGTAACCGACCCGAGGACCGGGCGGGTCGTGGTGATTTCCGCCATCGACAACCTGGTCAAAGGTGCTGCCGGACAGGCGGTGCAGAATATGAACCTGCTGCTGGAACTGCCGGAAACCGCAGGGCTGCTGCAGCCGCCGGTTTTTCCGTAAATAGTGTCCATCCGGAAACTCCGAATGGACCTAGATGAAGTTTTCGAGCTGGAGCTGAAAACTAAATAGAGGAACCCCGGCAGTTGGATCCTGGATAATGCCTAGACGCCCAGACGCATAAAGAATTTTTGCTTTTACTTTTCAAACCCTCCCTGCGACTCTGCGCTCTGGCGTTAAAATGTTTCTCCTACCTCTTGGATCAAATCTTCCTGTCGGCCGAAAACTCGCTCTTGCTGTCCAGAAGTCTGCTTTGGGAAGCTTTTCGGTAGACCTTCTTCCCGCCACAGAGTGATGAACGATTCGGCCATCTCCGGATCGAACTGGCTGCCGGCATGGTCCTGAATCTCCTGGATCACAACCGCAGGGGACATTGCCTTGCGGTAAGGGCGGTCCGAGGTCATGGCGTCGTAGGTGTCACAGACGGCCAGAATCCTGGCTTCAGGAAGGATTCCCTGGCTGTGCAGACCGTTTGGGTAGCCCTGTCCGTCCCAGCGCTCATGATGTTGTTCTATGATTTCGCGAATCGGACCCAGAAAACTGATCGGTTCGAGAATCCTGACACCGATCGAGGGATGCAGTTTGAGCACCTCGAAATCGGATTGGCTTAACTTTTCCTTTTTGTGAAGAAGGTTGATATCAATGCCGATCTTGCCGATGTCATGGAGGATGGCAGCCTGTTCGAGCCGCTTGAGCATCTCCCGATTAAAGCCCATTTTGCTGGCCAGGGCGACACTGTAGCGAGTTACGCGGTCCGAGTGACCGCGGGTATAGGCGTCGCTGGCTTCGATGGCGGACACCAGCGCTTGCACGGTGGCCAGATAGGTCTGCTGCTGTTCCTCGTAAAGACGTGCATTACGAATGGCGACACTGGCCTGGGTGGCGATAGTCGCCAGCAGTTCCAGGTCAGCAGGCGAAAAAGGGCTGCCATCCTGCGGGTTGGCCACGGTGATTGCTCCGAAGACCTGCTCATTCTCGACCAGGGGGGGCACAGATCACCGATTCCCTGGCGAAGCCCAGGCGGCTCATTTTACTGAATTCGCGTGATTCCTCAATATCCCGGATCAGCAGCGGTTGTTTGTTGCGGAACACCCAGTTGCTGACGCCGCCCTCCCGAAGCGGGATTTTTTTCTGTCAGATCAAATTCATATGGCAGCCCCTCCGCTCCGCCGACCGTCAAGTGACCGCTCTCCGGCTCGAGCATCAGGATATAGGCGGTCTGCGCCTCAAGGGTTTCTACCCCTTTCCGGCTCAATATATTCAGCAGTTTGGGAAGCTTAATCGTCGAGCTGATGACCAGTCCGGTTTTGTAGAGTGCCTGAAGACGCGTAATGGCCTGTTGGAGATTGGTATTTTTCTCTTCGAGTTCGCTGGCAAGGTCGGCGATCTTGTCGTTGGCTTCTTCGATTTCCTCGATACGCTCCTCAAGGTTGATATTGAGATATTCAATTTCCTTGAGCCGCTCCTCGAGGGCGATATTCATGGTCTGTATTTCTTCACCGTGAAAGAGTTTTTCCTGGGAGACAGCCAGCGCGCGCTCGTTGCGGACCGTGGTCTCCATCAGCTCGCGCAACCGCTGGATCATGTAATTGAATTTGCTGGAGAGCAGGGTCATTTCATCGGAACTGGTCACGTTCGCATGGACATTCTCGAAATCTCCCGATTCGACCTGTTCCATGGCTGTCACCAGATGCCGGATCGGCCGGTCCACGTAAATCAGGAGAAAAGCGGACAAGGCGAGCACCAGTATGGCCAGCATGACGCCGGATGATACAAGGGTCGCCGTACGTCCTTCCGTGCGCAGGGAGGAGAGTGCGTCCAGCGACAGCTGCAGATTGAGAACGCCCAGGACCCGGTTGGTTTCTGCATGGCAGGAATAGCAGGCGGGGCCATTGTAAATCGGAATCAGGGAAGTGAATTGGTCTTTGCCGGAGGTGTTCTGCCGATAGGTATAGCGGCCGGTCCGGTAGGCCAGAAGCTCGGCAGTGGCGACCAGGTCGCCGATCTCCTGCTGCCGGGCCGAGATCAGGACCCGTCCCGATTCATCGAAGATGCGGACGCTGGTAATCGCCGCCTCGTCTTGGATTTTCGCTATAATCTCGCCGACTCGGTGGTTTTTGCCGCTGGCCATGTCGGTAATGATGCTGTTGCGAATGGTTTCGATGAGCAGCCGGCTGTGTTCATCGGCCATTTTGGACAGCATGGCCTCCTGGGTCTTGAGGTTGTACCAGGTGGTCAGGCTGATGGCGACCAGCAGAATAACTGCCGTCAGACAAAGGAATTTGACTTTCAGGGAGGTCATTGAAAAGTTCACCGACGATAATCAATAAATTTCATATAATTAAACGCATCCTGACATAAATAGCCGTTTAATTAAACCGTCTTTTTACGGGACAGACAGTGATTTCACCGTGCTCGAGCGATCATCATCCGCGCACGCAAGACAGGGGTCCTTCTTGACAGGCCGCCGCTAGGAGATTAAGATACCGTGCTTTTCCAGCCGTAACGAGTTCTGGAAAATGTTCCGGGAGCGCGGCTCCAGGGTTCGTCAGTCGGAACGCCGCTTTTTGCACTCAGCAAAAATTTGCAAATATCCGGCCATTTTCAAGCGGCCCTGGTCATAAGAGGATCAATGTGGAATTTATCATTGTTGTCATCGGCATCATTCTGATTTTCGAGGGCCTGCCCTGGTTCTTATCGCCGGGCAGCGCCAAAAAGGTGCTGTGGCAGCTGGTTTCCATCGAGGACCGGACCCTGCGCGGCATAGGTTTGGTGCTGATGACCCTCGGCCTGCTGTTGGTCTATCTGGTCCGGGGCTGAGCGCCGTGTGCAGCAGAGAAATGCCGTCTGGAAACGTTTAACTGGTATCCATCCGGAAACTCCGGATGGGTACAGTAAAGTTTTCGATTTGGTAACGAGAGGTTTTCGTCACGGCAAGCAAGTCCTTAGATTGGCGCAGCCAAGTCGGAAAAGAACCGTTCCCGGACGGAAACGAACTGAAAAGAGTCGCTGGTGCGCTTGCCTGATTTCGATTACCACCTGCCCGAGGAACTGATTGCTCAGCAGCCGCTACCGGAGCGCAGGGCGTCCCAGTTGCTGGTCCTGGACCGGGAAGAAGGGCGGGTCGGCCATTGCCAGTTCGCCGAGCTTCCGGAGCTCCTGGCTCCGGGCGATCTGCTGGTCCGCAACGAAACCCTGGTCATCCCGGCACGGTTGCTGGGTAAAAAGCCCACGGGAGGGCAGGTGGAGGCTCTGCTGGTTCAGCCGGTCGAAGGCGAAGGCCAGGTCTGGCGCTGCATGACGCGCAGTTCCAAACCGGTCCGTCGGGGGACCCTTTTGACCTTTGCCGAAGATTTGGCCGCCGAGGTCATGGCTGAGGAAAGTGACGGCTGCCGCATCCTGCGCTTTCTCTATCAGGGGAATTTTCTGAGCCTGCTTCAGGAACACGGGCGGATGCCGCTGCCGCCCTATATCCGCAGGGAAGCCGACCGCGACGATCAGGCCCGCTACCAGACGGTTTTCGCCCGCCAGCCCGGAGCCGTGGCCGCGCCGACTGCCGGCCTGCATTTCGATCCGGAAATGTTTGCGGCGCTGGCCGCCCGCGGCGTTGATGTCTGCGGCCTGACCCTGCATGTTGGCCTGGGCACCTTTTTGCCGGTGCGCAGTGAGGACCTGGCCGCCCATCGCATGCACGGTGAATGGTATGAGATCCCCGACGCCAGTGCCAGGATGATCAATCAGGCGAAAGCGGAGGGACGGCGGGTCATCGCGCTGGGGACCACCAGCACCAGGGCCCTTGAAGACGCTGCCGCTGCCGACGGCCAGGTGCGTGCCGGCCGCGGGCTGGCCGAACTTTTCATCCGGCCCGGCTTCCGCTTTCAGGTTGTGGATGCCCTGATCACCAATTTTCACCTGCCGAAATCCACGCTTCTGATGCTGGTTTCGGCCTTCGCCGGTCGGGAGCATGTGCTGGCGGCCTACCAGGAGGCCGTGGCGCGGCGCTATCGCTTCTTCAGCTACGGCGACTGTATGCTGATTCTGTGATCACCGATCACGGATCACGGATCACGAAAAAAACATGCCCAAACTTCCCACAACAGAAAATCCCCCCCTGAACGGTGCCTGCCGCTTCACCCTGCTCGCCACCGACCGGGGAAGCGCCGCCCGGCGCGGGCGGCTGGCCACCCGCCGCGGAACGATCGAGACGCCCGCCTTCATGCCGGTCGGCACCCAGGGCACCGTCAAGGGCCTGCTACCGGAGCAGCTCCTAGAACTGGGGGCTCAGATCGTGCTGGCCAATACCTATCATCTCTATCTGCGTCCCGGCCACGACCGGGTGCAGCGCCTGGGCGGCTTGCACCGTTTCATGCACTGGGATAAGCCGATCCTCACCGACAGCGGCGGCTTTCAGGTTTTCAGCCTCGGGGATCTGCGCAAAATCGACGAGGAGGGCGTTCGTTTCCAGTCTCACCTGGACGGCAGCGCCCACGTTTTGAGCCCGGAGCTCTCCATTGCGATTCAGGAAGCGCTTGGCGCCGATATCATGATGGTTTTCGACGAGTGCATCCCATTCCCCGCCGACCGGCGCTACGTCGCCGACTCGACCCGGCGCTCGGCACGCTGGGCGGAGCGCAGCAAGCTGGCCCGCAAGGACCCGACGGCTGCCCTGTTCGGCATCGTTCAGGGCGGCATGGACCAGGTCTTGCGGCAGCAGAGCGCCGAGCAGATGATGAGCATCAGCTTTGACGGCTACGCCCTGGGCGGATTATCGGTCGGGGAGGAAGCCGCCGTCATGTATGACGTGATGGACTGGACTCTGCCCCTGCTGCCGAGCGGTTCACCCCGCTACATCATGGGGGTCGGCACGCCCGAGAACCTGGTGGAGGCCGTGACTCGCGGCGCCGACATGTTCGACTGCGTCATGCCGACCCGCAACGCCCGCAACGGGGTCATGTTCACCAGCACGGGGAAGATCAGTATCAAGCAGGCCCGCTACCTCGATGACCAGGATCCGATCGATGCGGCCTGCAACTGCTACACCTGCCGCCATTACAGCCGGGCCTATCTGCGGCATCTTTATCAAAGTCGCGAAATTCTCGCTTCTGTATTGAATACTATCCACAATGTGTATTACTATCACCATTTAATGCATCAGATGCGTGACGCCATCGCTGCGGGAGACTTCGCCGCGTTCCGGGCGTCATTTTATCGACAGCGACGTTTGACCGGTGAGGCCTGAGGCTGTCACCGGTTCTGTTTGGCCGACCGGCCAGCTACTTAGTGTCTATCCGGAAACTCCGGATGGACCCAGTGCAGTTTTCGAGCTGGAAACGAGGAGTTTTTCGTCATGGCAAGGAAATCAAGGGCTTGCGCGGAGGCGTACATCGGTACGCCGCACAGGCAGTCCGCAGATTGACGCCGCCAGGGCGGAAAAGAATCGTTTCCGGACGGAAACTACTTAAGAAGGACAATGAACCCAGCCCGTAAGGGTTGACCCATCAAGGAGGAAAATCCGATGTTTCTAGCAAGCGATGCGTATGCCATGGCCGGTGGTGCAGGCGGGCAGGGCGGTGCTTCGGGCGGCGCCCAGGGTATTTTCATGCTGCTCATCATGTTCGCCATTTTCTACTTTCTGCTGATTCGTCCCCAGCAGAAACGGGCCAAGCAGCACAAGCAGCTGATCGAATCTCTCAAGCCGGGCGACCAGGTGGTGACCGCGGGCGGCCTTCACGGCAAGATCGCCGCCGTCCAGGACGCGGTTGTGACCGTGGAGATCGCCTCCGGAGTCAAGGTCAAGCTCAACCGCTCTTCGATTGCCAGCACCAAGGCGGAAGCGGCTGAATAAGCTCTGCCGCGGAAAAATAAGACGCCGACCGGCCGGTTTGGCCGGTCGGTTTGAAAGGAGAAGCAACCCTTATGTCCGGTAACTTCAAGATCCGTGCATTCATCGTGCTCGGCTGCCTGGTGCTGGCGCTGGCCGCTCTCGGGCCGACCCTGCTCGGTAATTCCACGCCCGACTGGTGGCAAAAAGCCTTCGATCCCATTCATCTCGGGCTCGATCTGCAGGGCGGCATGCATCTCGTCCTGGGCGTGGATGTCGACAAGGCCGTCGAAAGCCGTCTGGACACTATCGCGGATCAGGCCGAAGAGCTGCTGCGGGAGAAAGACATCATCTTCAAGCGCGTGGACCGCGAGGCCGGTGAACGGCTGGTCGTGACGGTCTACGATGAAGAGGCCGGACGCCAGGTCGATGCCCTGATCACGGAAATGTTCCCCGACCTGGAACCCCTGACCCTGGTGACCGACGGCGCTTACATCCTGAAAAACTTCCGTCTCAGCGACCGGGAAATCGCCGCTGTCGAGGAGTACGCGGTTCGCCAGGCCCTGGAAACCCTGCGTAACCGGGTCGACCAGTTCGGCGTCAGCGAGCCCGTGCTGCAGCGACAGGCCGATAACCGGATTCTGATCCAGCTGCCGGGCGTCAAGGATCCGGAGCGTGCCATCGACCTGCTCGGCAAAACCGCCCTGCTCGAATTCAAGATGGTGGTCGAAGACGCAAATCCCCAGGAGGCTCTCAAGGGCAACCTGCCGCCGGGCGCCCAGGTTCTGTATGAGCGCAATATCGACCCGCGCACCGGTGCCGTCACGGAAAACCCGATCGTGGTCGAGAGCAAGACCGTGCTCACCGGTGACCTGCTGGCCGACGCCAACGTGCGGATCAGCAACCAGTTCAACGAGCCTTACGTGTCCATCGACTTCAACGCGGTCGGCGCCAAACGCTTCGACCAGATCACCGCGGCCAACGTCGGCAATCGGATGGCGATCGTGCTTGACGATACCGTCTACTCGGCGCCGGTGATCCGCGAACGGATTTCCGGCGGCAGCGCCCAGATCAGCGGCAGCTTCACCGAACAGGAAGCCACCGACCTGGCAATCGTGCTGCGGGCCGGATCGCTGCCGGCGCCGGTCAATATCCTCGAGAACCGGACCGTCGGTCCTTCTCTCGGTCAGGATTCGATCAACAAGGGCATCTATTCGGTGCTGATCGGCGGGGTGCTGGTGATTCTGGCCATGCTCGCCTACTACCGCCTGTCCGGGTTGGTGGCCAATACCGTGCTGATCCTCAACCTGGTCTTTATCATGGCCATGCTGTCGATTTTCAAGGCAACCCTGACCCTGCCGGGGATCGCCGGCATCGTCCTGACGGTTGGTATGGCAGTCGACGCCAATGTGCTGATTTTCGAGAGGATCAGGGAGGAACTCAGAATCGGGCGAACCGCCAAGGCCGCACTGGACGCCGGTTACAGCAAGGCTTTCCTGACGATTATCGACGCCAACGTGACCACTCTGATTGCCGCCCTGGTGTTGTTCCAGTTCGGTACGGGTCCGGTCAAGGGCTTTGCCGTGACGCTGACCGTAGGCATCCTGGCTTCCCTGTTTACGGCGATCTTCGTGTCGCGCCTGATCTTCGATTTTTTCCTGCGCCGCGGCCAGGTCAATCGCCTGAGCATTTAGGAGTCCACGATGCAACTGATAAAACCTGACATAAATCTTGATTTCGTCGGCAAGCGCAAGCTGGCCGCCATCTTTTCCGTGGCCCTGATCCTGATCGGCCTGGCCTCGCTGGTGGTCAAGGGCGGGCCCAATTACGGCATCGATTTCGAAGGTGGCAGCCTGGTCCAGGTTCAGTTCGGCCGGGATACCGACGCCGGCGAGATCAAGACGGCGCTGGAGGGACTGAACCTCGGGTCCTTCGTGGTCCAGCATTTCGGCGACGAGCCCAACGAATTCCTGATCCGCATCCAGGACACCGGCAGCGGCAAAACCATGGCCCAGTCGATCACCGCCAATCTCGAAGCGACCTACGGCGAGGGACAGGTCGACGTCCGCCGGGTCGAAATGGTCGGGCCGCAGGTCGGCAAGGACTTGCGCCAAAAGGGCCTGCTGGCGATTCTCTATGCCATGATCGGCATCCTGGCGTATGTCACCTGGCGGTTCGAGTTCCGCTTCGCCATCGGCGCGATCGTCGCCCTGGTGCACGACGTGCTGATCACCCTGGGCGTTTTTTCCCTGTTCGGCAAGGAAATCGACCTGCCCATCATCGCTGCCTTCCTGGCGATCATCGGCTACTCACTGAACGATACCATCATTGTTTACGACCGGATTCGCGAGAACTTCGGCAAGCACCAGAAAACCGGTTTTTTGACGGTGGTCAACCGATCGATCAACGAAACCCTGTCGCGGACGGTCCTGACGTCGGGAACCACACTGCTGGTGGTGCTGTCGCTGTTCATTTTCGGTGGCGGGGTTATCCATAATTTCGCCTTCGCTCTGCTGGTCGGGATTATGATCGGTACCTATTCGTCGATTTTCGTTGCCAGCCCCGTCCTGATTTTCTGGGAGGATTACCGCTCCGGCAAAAAGAAGTTGGCCAAAGAGGGAGGTGCCGCATGAAAAAAGATTCTCTACTGATAGGTGGTGTCGCTCTGCTGGCGGGCCTGATTATCGGCTACCTGATCGGTCATGGCGGAGGGACCCCTGAGCGGCGCGCCTCGGCGCCCCCGCAACGGCCGGCGCCGGCCGCGACGGTCACGCCCCAGAAGCAGATCGACGAGATCAAGAGCGTGGTCGCCCAGGACCCGAGCAACCGCGGCGCCTGGGTCGCCCTCGGCAACACCTATTTCGACAACAATCAGTTCATCGATGCCATTGACGCCTATGACAAGGCGCTCGAGCTTGGTCCCGACGATGCCAATGTCCTCACCGATCAAGGCGTGATGTTCCGCCGGCTCGGCTGGTTCGACAAGGCCATCGAGAATTTCCGCAAGGCGACCGAAATTGCGCCCAACAATCCGACCCCTTGGTTCAATCTCGGCGTTGTCTATCGCAACGATCTGAAAGATTTTCCCAAGGCGATCGAGGCCTGGAACCGGTTCCTGGAGCTGGCTCCGGCAGGACCAAACACCGAGCAGATCCGGCAACAGATCGAAGCGATGAAGAACCATCCACCGATGCCCCAGGGACAAGGGCTGCAGTAGGTATGAGGGCCGGGGTAACCCGGCCTTTTTTTTCGGTTCATCCGGGAATTCGCGGAGCCATGATATCTGATCATCGCCAGACGCAAAAGAACACGGCATCGTAGGGGCGGGGTCTCCCCGCCCTGGCCTGACCGTCCACCGAAAAAGCAGCACGGGACGTCGCTGTAGGAGCGGTCTTCAGACCGCGAATGGTTTCTCCCCGGCTTTTCTCTGTAGATTTTTCAGGGAAAACCATTAAAACCGGCGGATTTCGTCCGCCGGCCGACTTTCTTCGATTGTCGATAACAAACCAGAGAAAAACCGACTGACTTTTCCATTAAATAATTATCCCTATGAAACCTGTCACCCATCGCCTATGGGAACTCCGCGGCCCCGAGCCTGAAGCGGCGGCCGCCGAAATCCTGCAACGGCAGCTCACCATCCCCCCTCTGCTGGCCCGGCTGCTGCTGGTGCGCGGTTTGAACGCAGAAACTGCGGGTGCTTATCTGAAGGGCAATCTCGGGCACTTGCCGGATCCCGACCTGCTGCCTGACATGGGGGCGGCCGTGGCGCGGCTGTTTCGGGCCATTGGCAGCGGCGAGAAGATTGCCGTGCATGGCGATTATGACGTCGACGGCATGACCGGGACCGCGCTGCTGGTCGAGGGTTTGCGCGCCTGCGGAGGGCAGGTCGACTACCATATTCCCCTGCGCCTGGTGGACGGCTATGGGCTGTCGGCGGATGCCCTGCGCCAGGCGGCCGACAGCGACATCGCGGTGGTCATCTCGGTGGATTGCGGGGTGTCCGCGCTCGAGGAGGCCCGGCTTGCCGCCGAGCTCGGTCTCGACCTGATCATCACCGACCACCACCAGCCGCCGGCGGAGTTGCCGAAAGCCCTCGCCGTGGTCAATCCTCAGCGCGAAGATTCGCAATTCCCGTTCCGGAATCTGGCCGGCGTCGGCGTCGCCTTCTTCCTGCTGGTCGCCCTGCGCCGAAAACTGCGGCAAGAGGAGTGGTTTGCCGGGCGCAGCGAGCCGGACCTCAGGACTCTGCTGGACCTGGTCGCTTTGGGCACCATTGCCGACCTGGTGCCCCTGCAGGGGGTGAACAGGCTGCTGACCAGGACCGGCCTGCAGCTGATCGAGCAGGACGTGCGTCCGGGGTTACGTGCTTTGCGGAAAGTGGCTGCGGTGAAAGAGGTCAACTGCGGGACGGTCGGCTATCAGCTGGCTCCGCGCCTGAACGCCGCCGGCCGCCTGGCGGACGGTGCCGACGGGGTCCGGCTGCTGCTGGCCGCCGACGAGCGGGAAGTGCATCAGGACGCCCGCTCTCTCGACCGGTTCAACCGCGAGCGGCGCGAGATCGAACGGCAGACCTTCGAAGATGCCCTGGAGATGATCGAGCAGCAGACGGCGGATGATGCCTGCTCGATCACGCTGGCCCGCCAGGGCTGGCATGCCGGGGTGATCGGCATCGTTGCCAGCCGCCTGGTCGAGCGTTTCAATCGCCCGACCGTGCTGATTGCCCTTGACGGCGAGGCAGGCAAGGCATCGGCACGCTCGATTCCCGGTTTTCACCTGTTCCGGGAACTGCAGGCCTGCGCGGCCAGTCTCCAGGCGTTCGGCGGCCATGAAATGGCGGCCGGGCTCAGCCTGGCCGCATCCCGGGTCGAAGAATTCACCGCCGCCTTCGAAGCGCGTGCCGCCGCCATGGGACCGGCCCTGCTGGTGCCGCGACTGCGCTACGACGGGGAGGCGGGCCTCGATGAAATCAGCCTGGATGCGGTTCGCGCCATCGAAACCATGGCCCCTTTCGGCATGGGCAACGCCGAGCCCCTGCTGGCAATTCGCGAGGTGCGCGCCCATCGCCTGGAAATCCTCGGCGAGAAGCATCTGCGCTTCCTCGCCGTGCAGGGTGGCTACAGCCACCCGGCGATTGCCTTCAATATGGCCGAGCGCATCGGAGAATTCGGCGAAACCATCGACCTGCTGGCCGCGCCGCAGGTCAACCGCTGGCGAGGGAGGGAGGCGGTGCAGTTGAAGGTGAAGGATGTGCGGGCGGCACGAACGCCATAACGGCCGTCGTGCCCGGGCGCCGTGTAGGGGCGGGGTCTCCCCGCCCTGATTTTTCGAAGAACGGGCAGGCCAGGGCGGGGAGACCCCGCCCCTACAATTCTCTCTTTCCGGCGGATTGCGCCCCCGTCTTCAAATAGATGAACCAGTAAGCCCCCGCCACGAAAATCACGCCGCCGAGGATATTGCCGATGGTGACCGGCACCAGGTTGCCGATGAAGAAGCTGCCCCAGGTCAGGCCAGCGCCCGGCAGGCCGAGTTCGGCCTTGAGAAGCAGGCCGGTGGGGATGAAGTACATGTTGGCGACCGAGTGCTCGAAGCCGCTGGCGACAAAAGCCATGATCGGTACGTAGCAGGCCAGGATCTTGCCGGGAATGTCCCGGGCCGCGGCCGCCATGAACACTGCCAGGCAGACCAGCCAATTACAGAGAATCCCGCGAATCAGGGCGACGCCGAAGGAGAGGTCGGTCTTGGCGGCGGCGATGGCGACGGCGTGCTCGGCGATGCGGCCGGCCTGCCAGAGTTGGGAATGGAACATCAGCCAGGCGAAGAACAGGGAGCCGGCCAGGTTGCCGAGAATCACCACCGTCCAGTTCTCGGCAATTTTGCGCCAGGGCAGTTGGCCGTGCAGCGCCGTCTTGGTCAACAGGCTGTTGCCGGTAAACAGTTCCGCGCCGCAGATCACCACCAGCATCAGGCCCAGGGAGAACACGCTGCCGCCGAGCAGGCGGGATAAGCCCAGACCGAGATGTTCGGTCGCATCGGAGGTGACCACCGTGGCCAGTTCCGCGCCGAAGGCGATGTAGAATCCGGCCAGCAGACTCAGCACCAGGGTCCGGGACAGCGGCTGGCTCAGGCAGCGCCGACCGTTCTCGCTGATCAGCAGGGTGGTCTCGGCAGGTGTTAGAAAACGTTTTTCCATATCAAGAAGGGCTTTATAACGCAGAGACGCAGGGACGCAGAGGAAAAATACAGCAAAAAGATTAAAAAATTCATCTTAGTTTAAGAAAAAACCATTTTTTTGCCTTCTCTGCGTCTCTGCACCTTTGCGTTAAAGATGAATTCAGGTGTTTATACCGATCTCTTCCGCCAATGCCGTCCATTTCGGCAGGCTGCGCTGGATGATGTCCATATCGATGCAGTAGGCGATCCGGAAGTAGCCGGCAGCGCCGAAGCCGGAGCCCGGCACCAGCAGGATGTTGTGCTGCTGGGCCTGACGGACGAAAGCGACATCGTCCTTGATCGGTGCCTCGGGGAAGAGGTAGAAGCCGCCGCCGGGCTTGACCATCCGGAAACCGAGACCGGTCAGGTGGTCATAAAGGATGTCGCGCTTCTGCTGGTATTCGCCGACGTCGACGCTGGCATGCTGCAGTTTGGCGACCAGGCGCTGCATCATAGCCGGCGCATTGACGAAGCCGAGCACGCGGTTGCAGAAGATGGCGCCGTTGATGAACCCGGCGGCTTCGTCCATGGCTGGGTTGGCCGCCAGGTAGCCGATCCGCTCGCCGGGCAGGGCCAGGTCCTTGGAGTGAGAGGTGACGATCACGGCGTTGCGCACGGAGCGGAAGATCGAAGGCACTTCCAGGCCGTCGAAGGCAAGCCGGGCATAAGGTTCGTCGGAAATGACATACAGGGCGCGCCCGAGTTCGGCCTGTTTGCGATCCAGCATTTGGCCCAGTTCGTCCAGCAGTTCCGCGGGGTAGACGACCCCGGTCGGATTATTGGGCGAATTAATGATCAGGGCCCTGGTGTGCGGTCCGATGGCCTGCTCGATAGCCGGGATATCGGGCAGAAAGGTGGCCGGGTCGGTCCAGACCTCGCGGGTGGTGCCGCCGTGGTTGTCGGCGTAGAATTTGTACTCGACGAAATAGGGGGCCAGGATGATGACTTCTTCACCCGGGTTGAGAATGGTCTTGAGCACCGTGTTCAAGGCGCCGCCGGCCCCGCAGGTCATGACCACATGCTGCTTGTCGACCGGCTGACCGCTCTGTTCCGCCAGAACTTCAGCGACGGCCGCCCGGGTCTCTTCATATCCGGCGTTGTTCATATAACGGTGCATGCCGGGCTCGGGGTGGAGCGCCAGTTCGCGCAGTTCGCGGTGAAAGGCCTCCGGCGGTTCCACCGACGGGTTGCCGAGGGTGAAATCGAAGACATTTTCGGCACCGTGCTCCGCAACCAGGGCCGCCCCTTCCTCGAACATGCGGCGAATCCAGGAGGAGCGTTCAATAGCGGTGCGGACTTTGTGGGCGATGGTCATAATGATTTTCTTTCCGAAGCTGGGTCAATGATTTGGAGGAGTTTAGCCGTGATCGCCGATTTCGTCAATGCTGAAGGCAGGTTTGAAGCAAGGGCTCGGGGCTTTAAGCTTGAGGCTTGACGCTTTAAGCCTCAAGCCTCCAGCCTTCAAACCCGCCTTGCTTGCTTTTTTGCCCGCCATAAGCTAAATTTGCCAGCCAGTGTCGATCCGGAAACTCCGGATGGAGACAGTGAAGGTTTCGATTTGGAAACCAGCGACTACGCGGGTTTTGGTTGAAAAGGGGAGCGGAAATGAGCGACAAGTCGTTGCAGGACCTGCGCCAGCAGATCGACGATCTCGACGATCAAATTCTCGAGCTTCTCAACCAACGGGCCAGGGTCGTGATCGAAGTCGGTCGTCTGAAGCATGGCGGCAGCAGCGAATATTACGTTCCCAGTCGTGAAAAGGCGATTTACGAACGGCTGATTGCCCGCAATCCAGGGCCTTTCCCGGCCGACGGTGTGCGCCGGGTCTTCCGGGAGGTGATTTCCGCCTCTTTATCCCTCGAACAGCCCCTCAAGGTCGCTTTCCTCGGTCCCCAGGCCACCTTCACCCACGTCGCCGCCATGCACCAGTTCGGCTTTTCGGCCCAACTGGTGCCGGTGCGCAGCATCTCCGCAATCTTCGAAGAGGTCGACCGTGGGCGGGCGAGCTACGGCGTGGTGCCGGTCGAGAATTCCAACGAAGGTGTGGTCTCCCACACCCTCGATATGTTCATGTCGGCCGACCTGAAGATCATAGCCGAAGTGCTGCTGGAGATTTCCCACGACCTGCTGAACATCTCCGGGCAGCTGGAAGACGTCCGCAAGGTCATCTCCCATCCCCAGGCCATTGCCCAGTGCCGGAACTGGCTCGAGGAGAACCTGCCCGACATTCCAGTGGTGGATGCCGCCAGCACGGCCTCGGCCGCCCGGCAGGCCACCGAGGATCCGGCAGCCGCGGCCATCGCCAGTGACACTGCAGCGACCTTGTACGGTCTGCGGGTGGTCAAGCGCAAAATCGAGGACAACCCCAACAACTTCACCCGGTTCCTGGTGATCGGCAAGGAGAGCCAGGGACCGAGCGGCAACGACAAGACCTCGATTCTGTTCAGCATCAAGGACGAGCCGGGCATCCTCTACCGCATGCTCGAGCCGTTCAGCAAGCGCAACCTCAACCTGACCAAGATCGAAAGCCGGCCGATCAAGAGCAAGGCCTGGGAATACATCTTCTTCCTCGACATCGCTGGTCACATCGCCGACCCGAACCTGGAAGAGGCGGTCGAGGAACTGCGCGGCTACTGCCAGTTTCTGAAAGTGCTCGGGTCGTACCCGAAGGCGAAGTAAATCCGTGCGACGGAACAGCCTGCGAAGGGGAGGAAAGGCGGTCTCACGCGGTGTTCGCGGAGTTCGCCATGTTAAAGCAAAAACCGGGTACAATCTGATTTTATTCAGAAAGCAAAAAAACAATCGATTTTTCTTTGAATACGCTTAAAAGAATTTTGATTTTGAAAACTGCGAACTCTGCGAACACCGCGTGAAATGGAGTCGGTTCTGCCGTTTGAAGTTCGCCTGATGCAAATTGGTTAAAGAAATGAACGACGAAGATTTTTATATCGACCGCCTGGCGATCGTCGGCGTGGGGCTGATCGGCGGCTCGCTGGCGCTGGCCCTCAAGGAAGCCGGCGCGGTCGGCAGTGTGGTCGGCATCGGTCGCGGCCGAGCCAACCTGGAAACGGCCCTGGCGCGCGGCCTGGTCGACGAGATCAGTCAGGACCCTGCCACCGGCGTCAAGGATGCCGATGTGATCTTTCTGGCGACGCCGGTGCGCACGCTCGGTCCGGTCACCGAACAGATGATGGCTCATCTCAAGCCGGGAGCGATTCTCACCGACGGCGGCAGCGTCAAGCAGGCGGTGATCGACGCTATCGAGCCGCATCTGCGCTCCGATGTGCAGTTCGTCCCGGGCCATCCCATTGCCGGCACCGAGAACAGCGGCGCCGAGGCCGCGTTCGCCACCCTTTATCGCGAGCGGCGCTGCATCCTGACGCCCACGGCGAGGACCGAACAGACCGCCTTGGCGCAGATTGCCCGCATGTGGGAAAGGGTGGGCAGCCAGGTGGTGGTCATGGGGGTTGAAAAGCATGACCGGGTTCTGGCCGCGATCAGTCATCTGCCGCACATGGTCGCCTATGCGCTGGTCAATGCGGTGGGTGCCTACGACCGCTATGATGAGAATATTCTCGAATATTCCGCCGGCGGCTTCCGCGATTTTACCCGCATCGCCTCCTCCGACCCCACCATGTGGAGTGACATTGCCCTGACCAACCGCGAAGCCCTGGTGGAAATGATGGATCAGTTTGCGGCCTTTTTTACCGAATTGAAAGAGGACATCGCCGAAGGTGACGGCGAGCGACTGTTCGAATTCTTCCGCCGCTCCAAACAGAGCCGGGATGAAATTTTATAGGCTGGTTGGGTGTCTGGTAAAGAATAATTAACGCAGAGACGTAAAGAAACAGAAAAACGCTTTGTCTTTTTTGTAAAATCTTAAATCTTCAGATTTTTCTCTGCGCCTTTGCGTCTCTGCGTTATTGCATCGGTGCATAAACAACCAATTGTAGGGGCAGGCCCCTGTGCCTGCCCTGGGCGGCCACGGGGGGCCGCCCCTACAACAAAAATTCGAATATTTAACCACCGGAACAATAAATAAATGTTTAGTTTTGCCTCAAAAAGGATTTCCTGCATGAGTGAAAACCGCACCATCGAACCCGCCGGCGCATTGCGCGGCGAGATCACCGTGCCCGGCGACAAGTCGATCTCGCACCGGTCGATCATG
>DATFJP010000339.1:0-9944 GCA_035269105.1 Desulfuromonadales bacterium | reverse complement strand
ACTTGACATTCTTCACAAAACAGGTCGGAAATTCAACTTAAAAATAATTAAACCCCTATCGGGATCAGCTGGCAAATTTATTGAGCCTCCAGCCAAGCCACCGGTGCCTGCAGACTGACGATAACCGTCAGTGCTCAGCCGTTGAATCACCCTGTCCGGGCGCGGCAGGCCGCGTCCTGCGACCACCGCCTCAACTTCAAAGAAAGCCTTGCATTAAGCTACCCTCGACCTTATTATGGCCAACTGACATTCGATTTTCGGAAGCGTTCATGCTCAATCTTCTACATACGTATTATAAACCCCTCTGCCTCATTCTTCTGGTTTTACTGGGATTGGCATTCGGCCACCTGGCCAGCAGCATGCTGCAGATTAAGCTGCGGCCCCGACTGACCGGCACCCTCCCGGCCGGCCATCCGCCCGAAGCGCAGACCCCGCGAATCTCAAGGCCAGATCTCAATCTGGTCCTGAGGCGCAATGTCTTCGATGCCGACGGCCGGTCCGCCACCGCGAGAATCGACCCGGAGGCCGCAGCCACAGAAACCGCCGCTCCCGCAGAACCTGTCCTGCCGCCGGATCTCAAGTTGATCGGCACCGTCGTGGCAGGCGCCGATTCCCTGGCCTTGATCCAGAGCGGCGAGGAGTTGCAAGTTTTCCGCCTGGAGGATGAGCTCCAGGGTGGTGGCATCATCGAAGAAATCGGCCGCAACCGGGTGGCAATCAGAACCAGGGACCAGCGTCTGGCCACTCTGCTGCTGTATACCGAGGAGAAAGATTCTTCGCCCCGAAGCCCCCCCCCCTCGCCCACACCGGCGGCTGCGACCCGGCCAGACCAGGCGCCGGCTGAAGACGGGTTGACCGGCACAGTCCGTGAGATCGGCGAGAATCGCTGGGTGGTCTCCAGCGATATGGTGGAGTCCGTCCGCGAAAATTTTGCCGCGCAACTGCGCCTGGCACAGATGCAGCCTAACCTGGTAGATGGCCGCACCGAAGGTTTTTTCATCCGCCGGATCAACCCTCGCTCGGTCCTGGCCAAAATGGGTCTGCAACGCGGTGATGTGGTGGTTGATGTCAATAATATCAAGCTGGACAGCCCGGAAAAGGCCCTGCAGATTTTTCAGCAGCTGCGGGAGGCGCGCCAGATTACCGTATCTGTCAAGCGGAGTGGCCAACCGTTGAGCTTCGTTTATGAAATCCAATAGGAGGACCTGCCGATGAGTACCACCAGAGCCTGCATCCTGTTGCTTTTTGCAGTTTTCCTTTGTTCAGGGCTGGCTCCCGCAACGGTAAAGGCTCAGACCCAGTCAGGCGCGGAAGATGGGCGGGTGACCCTCGACTTCAAAGGCGTCGAGTTGCCTGACCTGATTCAGACGATCAGCGAACTGACCGGCAGAAACTTCCTTTACGATGAGTCGGTGCGGGGCCAGGTCACCATCTCCTCGCCCGAAAGCATGACCCTGGCGGAAGCCTATCAGTTGTTTCTCGCCGTTCTCAACGTCAAAGGCTACACAGTGGTCACCTCCGGCAAGGTCCACAAAATCATCCCCCTGAAAAACGCCAAGGAATCCAGCCTGCCGATTGCGATGGATGACCAGAAAAGGGGTGGCGAGCAGATCATGACCCGCATCTTCCGCCTCGAGCATCTGGATGCGGCGGTCATCGTCCCGGCTGTTTTGGCACCCCTGGTCCCCAACACCTCTCTGGTCTCGGCTTATGCGCCGACCAACAGCTTGATCATTACCGACACCTCTGCCAACCTGGAGCGCCTGGCGAGGATCATCCGCGCCCTGGATCAGCCGGGGGCCGAGGGGAGGATTGAAATCCTGCCGCTGGAAAATGCCAGTGCCGAAGAGATTGCCGCCATCCTCAATGAAATCATGACCCAGGACGCCCGCAGCCGAAGGCGACGAGCGGCTGCTGGCGGCAGCAGCGAAGTCACTACCAAAATAATCGCCTATCCCGCCGGCCAGTCCCTGCTGGTTCTGGCCGATCCGGAAGAGATGAGGACCATTAAACGCCTGGTGGCCGCCTGGACCGGGAAATTGTCGGTGCCCGCTCCAACATCAACCTCTATTACCTGGAAAACGCCGATGCCGTCACTTTGGCAACCACCCTCAACGAGATCCTCACCGGCATCAAGGCGGAAACCAGGACCGCGCAGGCCACCGGCCAGCAGACCGGGCCACTGACGTCAGGAGTGGTTACCATAACCGCCGACAAGGCTACCAACTCCCTGATCATCAACGCCAGTCCGGATGACTATCGTACCATCGAGGGCATCATCGAGAAACTGGATATCAAGCGCAAGCAGGTTTACGTCGAAGCCCTGATCCTCGAACTGTCCATGGACGCCACCCAGCGGCTGGGAGTTTCCCTGCAGGGCGCCGGCGAGGTCAATGGCGACAGCCTGATTTTCGGCAGCAGCCAGTTCAACACCGGTCCGGTCGGCGTGGGCACCGCCCTGGCCGGCTCCAGCGACGACGGCGTTCCCGACCTGCTGACCACCGCCATCGACGGCCTGCTGGCGGGCGGCTTCTTCAACCCGATTACCGTCACCGGTCCCAACGGCACCGACATCACGGTGCCAGCCTTGTCAGTGCTGATCGACGTCTCGAAAACCGACAGCGACGTCAACCTGCTGTCCGCGCCGCGTCTGCTGACCTCCGACAATGAGGAGGCGGAAATCATTGTCGGCGCCAACGTGCCGATCATCACCAGCCGGCTGACCGATACCGGCGCCAGCGACGGTCTGGCCCAGAGCGTCTCGGTAGAACGGCAGGACGTTGCCCTGATTTTACGCTTCACCCCGCAGATTACCGAGGGCGACCTGGTCCGCCTGAATGTTTATCAGGAAATCACTGACATTGCCTCTTCCAGCGTCGGCAACGTCAATGACGTTGGTCCGACCTTCACCAAGCGGGTGCTGCGCAACACCGTGCTGGCAGAGAACCGCAAAACCGTGGTCCTCGGCGGGCTGATCGACAGCAATGTGGTGGAATCGATCAACAAGGTGCCGCTGCTCGGCGATATCCCCGGATTTGGCTGGCTGTTCAAGCGCAAATCCACTCAGGAGGAAAAGACCAACCTGCTGGTCTTCATCAACCCGACCATCATCAAGACCCCTGAAGATCTCGACCAGGTGACCGGACGCAACCGCAAAGCCGCTGGCGGCATGATGACCGACCGGGTCCGCAGTGCCCTGCCGGAAGATTACTTCAAGGACTCGCCAGCAACCGGAGCAGCGGAAAACGGACAGCCGGTATCGGCCCCGGGTAATGAATAAATTCCAGGAAACGACTCTAGCATGGTGAACTGGCGAAGAATCGGCGACATTCTGCACAGCGATTTTGCAGTTTCGCAGGAGCAGCTTGGCGCGGCCCTGGCCGAACAGCAGGAGAGCGGCGGCCGGCTCGGGGAGATTCTGCTGCGGATGAAAGTGGTCAACAGCAAGGTTCTGGCCGAAGCTCTGGCCTTGCAGCTCGACCTGCCCTATCTGGATTCTTTCCCCGAAGAAACCACCGCCGACGATCTTCTGGACCTGATCCCCATCGGTTTCGCCAAGGAGTTTCGCGTCTATCCGCTGTCGAGAAAGGATGGCCGGCTGCAGCTCGCGATTGCCGACCCCCTCGATACCCGGCCCTTGAATGACCTGAGCACACTGACTCGGGAGACGCTCGAACCCTGGGTCGCACCTGCCGAAGAAATTCTGGCCGCCATTAATCGCGGCTACGAAAAACATGCCGGCGGGACCAGTGATGTCATCGAGGAAATCGAGGAAAAAACCGCCAGCGATCTGGTGCGTGATTTCGAACCTGCCGACCTTATTGATGCCTCCGACGAAGCTCCGATCATCCGATTCGTCAACAGCCTGATCACCCAGGGATACAAAGAACGCGCCAGTGACATCCACATTGAACCGTTCGAACGGGAGATGGTGGTCCGCTATCGCATCGACGGCATTCTTTACGAGGTCCTGCATCCGCCCCTGAAGGCCCATGCCGGCATCGTTTCCCGCATCAAGATTCTGGCGCACATGAACATTGCCGAGAAGCGCCTGCCCCAGGACGGTCGCTTCCGGGTCCGGGTGGCCGGCCGCGACATTGACATCCGGGTCTCGACCCTGCCGACCTCTTTCGGCGAACGGCTGGTCCTGCGCCTGCTGGACAAGGCTTCGAGTATTCTCTCCCTTGAAGAGATCGGCCTGGACTCCCTGCTGCTGCGCCAGTTCGAAGGCATGATCGGCAAAAGCCACGGGATTTTCCTGGTGACCGGGCCAACCGGCTCCGGCAAGACCACAACCCTTTATGCGGCTCTGACCCGGCTGAACAATCGCGAAAAAAACATTATCACGGTAGAAGATCCGGTCGAATACCAGCTGGCCGGCGTCGGCCAGATCCAGGTCAATCCCAAGATCAATCTGACCTTTGCCAACGGCCTGCGCTCCATTCTGCGTCAGGACCCCGATATCATCATGGTCGGCGAGATCCGCGATCGCGAAACGGCCGAAATCGCCGTACAGTCGGCACTGACCGGCCACATGGTGTTTTCGACTCTGCATACCAACGACGCGGCCGGAGCCCTGACCCGCCTGGTGGAAATGGGCGTGGAGCCTTTCCTGGCCGCATCCAGCATCGTCGGTATCCTGGCGCAGCGGCTGGTTCGCACCATCTGTCCGCACTGCAAGGAAGCCGTAACGCCGCCGACCGAGCTGCTGGAACAGCTTGGCGACGAAGGGGAACTGCCGGCCGACGCCCGCTTTTACCGCGGCCGTGGCTGCAGCCGGTGCATGGACATCGGCTACTGGGGACGCAAGGGCATTTATGAATTACTGCCCGTCGATGAAACGGTGCGCGGCCTGCTGCTGCAAGACAAGGATGCCGCGACCATCAAGCAGGCGGCCGTGCGCAAGGGCATGCAATCACTGCGGATGGCCGGGCTGGCCACAGCCCTGCGGGGCGACACCTCGCTCGAAGAAGTTCTGCGCGTGACCCAGGAGGAGGTCTAGCCTTGCCGTTGTTCGAGTATTCCGGCCTCGATCACCAGGGACGCAAAAAATCGGGAATGATCGATGGCCCCGGGCGCAAGGCGGTTACCGTGCAATTGCGCAGCCAGGGCATCTATCCCACCGAGCTGCGGGAAACCCGGACCCAGCGCTCGCGCCGACTGTCCCTGAAGTTCACCGGCCGGCGCAAACTGCCGCCTGGCGAGCTCGCCGCAGCGACCCGGCAGATGGCAACCCTGCTCGGCGCCGGCCTGGCCCTGGATGATGCGCTCGGCACGGTGAGTGAACAAAGCGATCAACCTCTGCTGGCCAGAACATTCGCCAGCGTTCGCAATGAAGTGGTCCAGGGAGAAACCCTGCATCGGGCATTGGCCGGACAGCAACAGATATTTCCCGACCTGTTTATCAACATGATCCAGGTCGGCGAAGACAGCGGCACCCTGGATCAAACCATGCATCGCCTTGCCGATTTTCTGGAAAACCAGGCCCGCATGCGATCGCGCATCCAGGCTGCACTGGCTTATCCCTTGCTGATGACGCTGGTCGGCAGTGGTGTGCTGGTTTTCCTGTTTGTCTTCGTCGTGCCGAAAATCACCGGCATGCTGGATGAGCTGGAACAGGCTCTGCCCTGGCCGACCCTGCTGCTGATCACGGTGACCGATTTTCTGGCGAGTTGGTGGTGGCTGCTCGGCTTGCTGCTGATCGGCGCCCTGCTGGCCCTGCAACGCTATCGCAACAGCGAACGGGGTCGGCTGCGAACCGACGCCTTGATTTTAAGAACACCCCTGCTCGGTCGCCTGCAGCTGCTGGTCGCCACGGCGCGATTCGCCCGGACCCTGGGGACCCTGCTGGAAAGTGGCGTCCCCCTGCTCAAGGCCCTGGACATCTCCCGCAAGCTCCTGACCAACCGGGTTCTCAATGAAGCCGTCGAAACCGCCACCCGCTCGGTCAAGGAAGGCGGCAGCCTGGCTGCCTCCCTGAAGGAAACCGCGGTTTTCCCGCCCATGCTCGCCCAGGTGGCCGCGGCCGGGGAAAAAAGCGGTCAGTTGGAAGACATGCTGTTTCGGGTCGCCGATACTTACGAACATCAGACCGACCTGTCGATCACCAGCATGCTTTCCCTGCTTGAACCGCTGATGATTCTGGTCATGGGCGGCATCGTCGGTTTTGTGGTCCTGGCGATCCTGCTGCCGATTTTCCAGGCGAGCCAGGGATTTTGACCGGCTGCCAGCTACGCTGCAAACCAAAAGAACTGCAAAGGAGAAAACCCTCATGCAAGCACCCCGCATATTGAGCCAACGCGGATTTACCCTGATCGAAATCATGGTCGTCGTTGTGATCCTGGGGATTCTGGCCGCGGTTGTGGTCCCCAATTTCCTCAGTCGCCCCGACGAGGCCAAAGTCACCAAGGCCAAGGTCGACATGAAAAGCATCGAGGAGGCGCTTGGCCTCTTCAAACTCGACAACGGTTATTATCCCTCGACCGACCAGGGACTCAAGGCCCTGGTGGAAAAACCGGAAACCGGACGGATACCGACCAAGTACCCGGAGGACAGCTACCTCAGAAAGGTCCCTGTCGACCCCTGGAACACCCCTTATGTCTACCTGTCTCCCGGTTTGCACAACCACAATTACGACCTGATCAGCTATGGCGCGGACGGTCAGCCGGGAGGCGAAGGCTTTGATGCCGACCTCAACAGTTGGGAGCTTGATTAGGCCTGCCGAGGGGTGGACTTTGCCAAGCCGAGGTGCGCCGGACCGCGGGAATTGTCTCATGACCCTGATGCCTGGAAGACCTCATTCTGGCCGGGTTGAACACCCCGCCAGGGGTTTCACTCTGGTGGAGCTGATTGTGGTGGTGGCGCTGATCAGCCTGTTCATGGCGCTGACCATTCCCATGTTCGGCAATATCGGCACCAGCAGTCTGGACTCTTCCGCGCGGCGGCTGAGCGGCACCATCAAGTACCTCTTCAATGAAGCCGCCCTGTCGGGACTGGAGTATCGGCTGCTCTATGACCTGGAGCAGGGGACCTACCATGCCCGGGTGCTCGAGGCTGACGGCCGTTTGGTTGAAGCGGAGGACCAGGGCCGACAAGCGGCGTTAAAAGGCTCGGTTCGCTTCCGGGATGTGGTCGTACCCGGACGGGGAAAGTTCTCCATGGGACAGGTCACCACACGGATCGACCCGAGTGGCTGGATCGAGGAAACCATTATTCATCTTGACGATGGCCGGGACGCTGATGGCGCGCAACTGACCCTGCGGGTCATGCCCCTGACCGGCACCACGGAAATCTTCTCCGGGTACCGTGAATTTTCAGGGCGACGTTAAGCATGAAAAACCTTGGAAGCAAGCACATGAGATTGGCGAGCCGGGGGTTCACTCTGCTCGAAATCATGATGGCCCTGGCCATTATCAGCATCGCCATGGTGTCCCTGCTGTCCCTGGCCAATCGCACCATCGGGGTTCATGAACATTTGCAGAGTCTGACCGCCGGGACCCTGCTGGCCCAGCAGAAAATGGCGGAAACGGAAGTCTCGGCCCTGCGGGGAACCCTTGACAGCCTAGGAACCGAGGGTGGCTTCGCTGAGCCTTATGCCGATTATACCTGGCGGATTACCTACACCGCCACGCCCCTGCCGTCGGTCAGGATGGTCACGGTGACGGTTGCGTGGGGGGACGAGGCAGAGAATGAGCAGATCGATCTCACATCCTTCATTTTCTGACGACTGCAAGCCGGCGGAAGGCGGTTTTACCCTGATTGAGGTGCTGGTCGCGGTCAGCATCCTGGCGATCATCCTCACTTCGGTTTACGGCATTTTTTCATCCGTCAGCATGACCCGCAACCGGCTCGATGACGACAGTGCCGATTATCACCGGGCCAGGGTCATCTTCGACCGTCTCGGCAAGGAACTGCGGGGCGCCTATTTTCATGCCCGGGATGACCGGCTGGTCTTCTCCGGAGGAGTGGCAGACAATGATTCCCAGAACGAACTGGAGTTGACGACCACCGCCGTGTCACCCCTGAGCCGGGTCGGTTCCGGGGTCGCCCTGGTTCGCTACCGCCTGGTGGCCGACCCGGAAGCCGACAACGATTCCCTTGTGCTGCTGCGCAGTGAGCAGCCCGCCTACCAGACGGTGACAGCGGCCGATGACGCCGACATGATGCGCCTGGCCACCGGCATTGAAGCACTGTCGATCCGGTTTTCCGTCGACGATCAATGGCGGACGACCTGGGACGGACATGCGGCGGGAAGTTTGCCGGAAATGGTCGAGGTGGTCCTGAGTCTGGCCAGGGAAGAAGGTCCTGCAGTGGTTTTTCGGTCGGCCTTCGAAATCCCCCGATGGTAATGTGATGAACAGGCGATCCCAGAAAGGCATGGCTCTGCTTTTGGTTCTGGTGGTGGTGGCGCTGCTGACCTCCCTGCTGGTCGACCTTGGCTACTCGACCCTGGTCGATATGCGCCTGACGGAAACCTTCCGGGATTCCACCAAGGCCTATTACCTGGCCAAGGGCGGCATCAATGCCGGTCGCATGATTGTGGTCATGGACAAAAACCAGTATGATTCCAAGCGGGAAGCATGGAGCAAGGGGGTCGCCAATTACCCGGTCGGCGAAGGCAGCGTCAGTATCGCCATCGAGGACCAGGACGGCAAACTGGCTCTCAACGCCTTGATGATCGGCAATAATCCGGCCGCCATCATGCTCGATCGCTTCTATCGCCTGCTGGTTCTTCTGGAACTGGACGACGAGGCGGATCCCGCGGAACTGACCGCGGCCCTGATCGACTGGCTGGACGCCGACGACGTTCCTTTTGCGGAAATCAACACCGACAATCTGAGCATCCCGGTCACCGGCGCGGAGAGCAGTTATTATCGCACTCTGAAAGAACCTTATCCATGCAAAAACGGCCCTTTGGAGACCCTTGAGGAGCTGACCCTGGTGCGGGGCTTCACGCCCGAACTCGTCCGGCGGGTCAGCCCCCATTTAACAGTCAACGGCACCATGCAGGTCAATATCAATACCGCCAGCAAAGCCGTTCTGATGTCCCTTGACCCGGCCATCGATGAAAACACCGCCAATATCATCATCGATTTTCGGCAGGAGCAGTCCATCTCCACCATCGCCCAGCTGGAAGAAATCCTGCCGACAGAAATTTACGCAATTTTAAAAACTTTTGCCAACCTCAAGCGGCTTGGCACGACCAGTCAAATTTATCGAATTGAATCTACCGCCCAGGTGAATGATGGCAGCCGTCGCCTCATCGCGGAAATCAATAAAGACGAGAATGGGCTGCTTTTCTTCAAGGTGAACTGAGCTCATGAGCAAACGATTCATCGGCATCGACATCGGCGCCCAGACCATACGGGTCGCCATACTTAACCGGGAGAAAGGGCAGCTCAGCGTCGGCTCGCTCCTGGAACGCAGCTATGGCGACCAAGAAGAGCTTGTCATGCAACTGCGCGATCTGCTTGCCGCAGAGTGCAACATGGGAGATCAACTGGTCGCCAGCCTGCCGGCGCGGAGCGCCTATGTGCGTCGCCTTGAGTTCCCTTTCCAGGATGAGAAAAAAATTGCCGCGGCCTTGCCCTTTGAACTTTCCGCCCAGCTTCCCGTATCGATGGAAGAATGTGCAACGGCGATGCAAAAGGTCCAAGTCGAAGGTGAGCGCTCGGTGGTCACGGCAGCAGCAGTTCCCAGGGAGACGCTCACAGCGCTGTTGGCGCTCGTCGAGAGTGCCGAAGTGCCGCTGCACCGAGTCGATCTGGCACCTTTCTGTCATGTGGCCAGCCTCGGCGAACAGATCGGTGACGGCCTGCTGGTCTGTGCCTCGCAGGAAGAGACAACGGTTTGCCTGCTGCAGGCAGGCCGCCTGGCAGACTACCGCGTCTTGCCACCGGCCGCTCAAGGCGAGGCGATGGCACATTTTCAGAAAGGGCTGCTCA
>DATFJP010000338.1:0-2975 GCA_035269105.1 Desulfuromonadales bacterium | reverse complement strand
CTGAAGGTTACGGGGTCTCTTCAGGGGTCTTCCGAAGCTTTACGGCTGGAGGTGATCAGCCACCACTGGTGGTTCGAGGTGAATTACCCCGATCACGAGGTGACAGACGCAAACGAGATCCATATCCCGGCAGGCCGTCAGGTACGTTTCGAACTCACATCGGCGGGGGTCGTTCACAGTTTCTGGGTGCCTCGTCTGGGTGGCAAGCGCGACCTTCTACCCGAACACTATACCGAGTTGCAGCTGCAGGCGGATCAGCCCGGCGTCTATCACGGCACCTGCACCGAATACTGCGCCGGGACCCATGCTCTCATGGGGTTTCGCCTGGTGGCTCATGAAGCGGAGGAGTTTTCCCGCTGGCTGGAGCGGGCTGCACGCCCGAGGACGGCCCCCGACGATCCGCGCCTCAAACAGGGCCAGAAAGTGTTCATGACCAGCGGATGCGCCGGCTGTCATACCATCAGGGGGGTGGCGCGAGGCCGGATCGGCCCCGATCTGACCCTGGTGGGCGCGCGCCAGACCCTGGGGGCCGGCACCCTCGAAAACACCAACGGCAATCTGGCGGGATGGATTGCCAATTCCCAGGAAATCAAGCCGGGGAATAGGATGCCCCGGTCCTTTATCGAGCCGCAGGATCTGCATGCCCTGGTCGACTATCTGCGGAGTCTGCAATGAAGGCGAACGGTTCCATCGAAGAGCGCTTTACTCGGACCTGGCAGTCCCGGCCGGGCATCTCCGGCTGGATAGCGGAGGTCAACAACCGGCCGCTGGGCCTGCGTTACATGGTCACTGCCCTGGCCTTTTTTTCGGTAGCGGTGGTCATGGCGCTGGTAATGCGCATTCAGCTTGCAGTGCCGGACAACACCCTACTGGATCCGGACACCTACAATGCTATTTTCACCATGCACGGCTCCACCATGCTCTACCTGTTCGCGGTGCCGTTCGTGGAGGGGCTGGGGCTTTACCTCATTCCCCTGATGATCGGCAGCCGAGATGTCGCTTTTCCGCGGTTGACCGCCTTCGGTTACTGGATGTACCTGTTCGGCGGCCTGGTGATCTTCTCGAGTTTTCTATTCGGCGAAGTCCCGGCCGCCGGCTGGACGGCCTACACGCCTTTGTCTGGGCCGCAGTATTCCGGCAGCGGCGTCGATTTCTGGTTGCTGGGGCTGGGACTGGTTGAAATTGCCGGCATCACCGCCGCCATTGAGATCGTGGTCACTATCTTGAAGCTGCGAGCTCCCGGCATGGCCCTTCAGCATATGCCGCTGTTCGCCTGGACGTACCTGATCAGCGGCTTCATGATCCTCTTTTCTTTTCCCGTTCTGCTGCTGGCGACGCTTCTGCTTGAACTCGACCGGGCTTTCAGCTTTCAGTTTTTCAATCCGGCCCTCGGCGGCAGCTCATTGCTCTGGCAGCACCTCTTCTGGTGGTTCGGCCATCCTGAGGTGTACATCATTTTCCTTCCCGCCACCGGGGTTGTCTCCACCATCATCCCTGTTTTTGCCCGGCGGCGCATCGTGGCTTATCCCCTCATCCTGGCGGCGTTGCTGATCGTCGGTTTCGTCAGCTTCGGCCTCTGGACTCACCATATGTTCACCTCGGGCATTCCCGAGTTGCCGATGTTTTTCTTTACCGCGGCAAGCTTCATGATCTCGCTCGCCGCCGGCGTTCAGATATTTGCCTGGATTGCCACTCTCTGGGGGAGCAGACCACGATTCAGCGTGCCGATGCTCTATATCCTGGCTTTCTTCTTTATCTTCGTCAATGGCGGCCTGACGGGGGTGATGGTGGCGACCATGCCCTTTGACTGGCAGGTGCATGACACCACTTTCGTGGTGGCGCACTTCCATGACGTGCTGATCGGCGGCGCCGTGCTGCCCTTTTTGGCGGGCCTTCATTTCTGGCTGCCCAAAATTACCGGGCGCATGGGCGGCAAGACCTGGGACCGGGTCGCTATCGGCCTGATCTTCATCGGCTTCAACTGCACCTTCATGCCTCTGTATGCCGCCGGCCTCTTCGGCCTGCGGCGGCGGGTATACAGCTATCCCGAGGAGATGGGAGTGGGGACCCTCAACCTGGTGTCGAGCATGGGTGCCGGGGTGCTCGCTCTCGGGTTCGCGGTCGCCCTGCTCAGCCTGCTGTGGCACGCCCGTTGGGGGCGGCCGGCGCAAAGTGATCCCTGGCAGGGCGGTACCCTGGAATGGTCCGTGACGTCGCCGCCGCCACCCTATGGTTTTCGTCGGCCGGCAGTAGTCGCGGAGCGTTATCCCCAGTGGCTGCGGGAAACAGCCGGTGGACCGGCGACAGAGCCGGCCGGAGGCGATGATTATTCGAAAGAACTGAACCGGGTGGCCGCTGTCATGGATGGCCGGCCCGCGGGCTGGCGTGCCACGCTGGTGACCGATGGCACCAACGGCCGCCCCCAGGCGGTCCAGTCCCTGCCGGGACCGACCCTGTTGCCTCTATGGATCGCCCTTGTTCTGCTTGGGGCCACCATCTTTTTTCTTGGCCAACGGTACCTGGCGGCTGCCGCAGTTACGATCCCCGCCCTGGCTTTAATCGCCTGGTGGGCGACCCAGAATCCGGTCCAGGATCGGCAAGAAGCCGAGGAACTGACGGCCCGCCTGAAACTGCCGCTCCTGACCAGCGGCAGGCTGTCCACCGGTTGGTGGGGGACGGTGGGGATGCTGGCGGTCCTGACAACAGTTTTTGGCGCCCTGATCTATTCTTATTTCTATCTCCGCCTGTATTCCGACCAATGGCCTCAGGCGGATCTTCCGCTCCCGCAGCTTGATTTCGCCCCGCTGATCTTCGCTCTGTTAGCCGGGGGAGGAGTGGCCTTGGCTTTCAGCTCACGAGGCTGGCGTCGCGGATCGCGGCCCGCGGTCCTTTTCGGCCTGGCCGCGGCCATCGCCCTCGGCCTGGGTTTTATCGCCGGTCTGATATGGCTGTTGTTGGCGGAGCCTTTTCTTCCA
>DATFJP010000337.1:0-2704 GCA_035269105.1 Desulfuromonadales bacterium | reverse complement strand
GCGCGCCTTTATGATCCGCCCCAACGGCACTTTCGTGGACCTGCCGCCCCTGCCCTATTTCAACGATGACGGCGAACTGCAGATCGGCACTTTCTCACAGGCCAACGACATCAACGAACAGGGCAACGTTCTGGTCACCCTGGATGACGAGGAGGGTCGGCACGCCTGGTTCTGGGACGGCACGACCTTTTATCCCGACGGAACCTTTGCTTTTGTGATTCCGGGCGAAGGCGATGAGGACGATATGCTGCTGCCGATCCCGGATGTGCCCCGCTACCAAAGCACCTGCCGCATCCTAGGCGCTGATTCCGAAGGGGTTGCGCTCAATGAACTGCGCCATGCGGTTATCAACTCCGGCGGAACCGCTGTCTGGTGCGACATTGATCGGGGTATCGTTGAATCTCTCAATGGCTTCGACGGCAGTTCGGTCGGCGTCGACATCAACAACCAGCTCAGCCTGAGCGGCAGCGGTAATCAGGTTTCGCATATTACCGGCAATTCCGCCGGCATTGCCTTTTTCTGGGACGGCGGCGCCATGCTGCCGCTGGGGACGTTGGCAGACGATGACAGCGGCACCAGCGAAGCCGTGGACATAAATGATCTGGACCAGGTGGTAGGCAACGCGACGACCAGTGAAGGCAACACCCATGCCTTTCTCTGGGACAATAGCACCAAGGTCATGACCGACCTCGGCACCCTGGGCGGAGACAACAGCTTTGCGGTCGCCGTCAATGATGCCGGTCAGGTGGTCGGTTATTCAGAAACCGGTGAATCTTATGACCAGCAAGGCGTAACCCGGCAAATTGTGCATGCCTTTCTCTGGGACAATGGTGTCATGTATGACCTGGGCGCCCATAACGATTTCTACGCCTTCAGCTTCGGCGCGCCCTATCCTTTCAGCGAAGCCGTTGATATCAACGATAACGGTGACGTGGCCGGCTTTTCCTTCACCATCAACAACCACCGGCGAAGTTTTTATCTCAATCCCGATTCTCTGCCCTGAGCAGGGCGCTCCGACAGCACCTGAGGCGGGACCGCAAGGTCCCGCTTTTTTTTGTCGGCAATCTGGACGGCTTTCCCCATGCCAGCGACCGATTCTCACCCGGGCCAGGACAGCTTACCCTGCACAGGACCACCAACGAGGTCCCAATTTTGACAGGAGCCATTTTTGCGCCATACTAGCAACAATGGTTTCACGTCTTTTCCCGTGATCGGCCGTTGCCGGAGAAAGGAGAATGCCATGCCTCAGGAATACACCTTGCAGCAAGCTCTTCAGGAGGCCATCCTGGCCAAGAAAGATCTTCGGGATTTTTATCGCGAAGCCGCCCAGATGACTGTGGACCCGAACAGCCGGAAAATTTTTCAGCGCTTAAGCGAGGAGGTCGAAGACAACATCAAAAAATTCTTCAATTATTATCGGGGCCGCGAATTCGGCACCCTGGAGGAATTTTTAACGACGCCGCCACGCCGGAATTCGACCATGCTGCGGGAATTGCGCAAGGCCAAGGACCAGAAAATGCCCGCCAAACGGGCCCGGGAGTTGGCCATGCGCGAGGAAAAGGCCATGGAGAACAGCTTCCGGCGTGCCGCCAGACAGGTGGTGGACCCCCTGGCCCGCGAAATATTTGCCGAGGTGGCCGAAGAAGCAGCACGCCACTACGCAGTCATTGAATCCGAATATGAATACCAGACATCGCGGATCCATGAGACGGATGTGAATACCTACGTCCGGGAGTGACGCGGAACGCTCCTGGAGACAAACATTCATAAAAAACAAGATTATCTGACGCATTATTTCTCAAGCAGGTGAGGTGAGCCGATCAGGCTCATCTCACCCTTGCCCTGCCATGCCCCGCTATGCCGGTTCAAAACCAAGCCTATGGATCGAGCGTGATCTAAGGCAGCTTGGCCCGGCCCTGCCACTGCTGGACCACCAGCCCACAGATAATCAGCACCAGGCCGAGCAGCGTGGAAGGGAGAATTTTTTCACCAACCAGGAAATAAATGAAAAACAGGGAGAGAAAGGGTGAAATGAAGATCAGGTTGGCGATCCGGGCGGAGTTGACCGAGAGCTTCATCGCCTGCAGCCAGAGCACGAAGGTCAGGCCCATCTCGAACAGGCCGACATAGGTGGCGCCGAGCAGGCCCGGCAGTGGAGGGATCCGCAATCCCTCGGTCAGCAGGATATAGACAAAAATCATCGGCGCACCGCACAGAAAATTCAGCAGCAGACCGAGCACCGGGTCACGGTCGTCGCGGGTATTGTAAATCCAGTAGAGGGCCCAGAACACCGTCGAGATCAGGGCCAGGGCGACACCGAGCGGATCGTCGAAATGCAGGCCCAACAGATCGCCCCGGGTCGAAATCACCACCACTCCCAGATAGCTGATGAACACCGCGACCAGTTCACGGCGGCTGATCTGCTGCTTGAGCAGTGGAATCGACAGCAGCGACAGGGTGATGGCCCAGGTGTAGTTGATCGGCTGGGCCTG
Organism: Desulfuromonadales bacterium; assembly: GCA_035269105.1. GTDB lineage: Bacteria > Desulfobacterota > Desulfuromonadia > Desulfuromonadales > BM103 > JAQYVZ01. Next base: position 212 of record DATFJP010000337.1, on the reverse strand, counting down.
CTGGGCCGGCAGCAGGTCGTAGGCTTTCAGCAGTACCAGGTAGTAGAGGACCGGGTTGAGCAGGCCGAAGCCGATGGAGGGCCGAATGTGCTGCCAGGTCACCGCCTTGAGCAGCGGCAGCTTGCCCTGGATCAGCAGCAGCACGAACAGCACGACGCTGGAAGTCAGTACCGCATGCAGCAAGAGTTCGGCGGGCGTCAGGTAGCGCAGGG
>DATFJP010000336.1:0-3422 GCA_035269105.1 Desulfuromonadales bacterium | reverse complement strand
AGACTGAAATGCCGGTCAACTCCGCAGCCAAATCCCGGCAGCTGGCACCGAATCAGGTCTTCGTGATTCCGGCCAAATACGTACTTACCCTCGAGGGGCGGACCATTCAGCTGGCCGAACGCGAGCAAAAGCCGGGGCAGTTCAAGCCGATCGATCATTTTCTCGAATCCCTGGCCGAGCAGCTGGGTGAGAGGGCAGTCAGTGTCATCCTGTCCGGGACCGGCGCCGACGGTACGGCGGGGACCACCGCTGTCAAGGGAGCCGGCGGCATCACCTTTGCCCAGAGCGAGGACAGCGCCAGGTTCGCCGAAATGCCTCGCAACGCCGTCCAGTCCGGACACGTCGATCTGGTCCTGCCGCCCGCAGACATTGCCCGCGAACTCGGCGACCTGGTCCGCCATCCCTACCTGGGAAAATCCATGGAGCCGGCCGATGACAGCGCCACCGGCTGGGACCGGATCCAGCAGCTGCTGAAGTCCATCGGTCTCGATTTCTCGCAATACAAGCCAAGCACCGTCCGGCGCCGCATTACCCGCCGCATGGCCATTCACAAACTGGCAAAGCTGTCGGACTACGCCGCCCTGCTGCAGGATGATGCCCAAGAGCTCAAGGCCCTGCGCGAAGACCTGCTGATCAAGGTCACCGCTTTCTTCCGGGATGCGGAAGCTTTCGAAGCTCTGCAGGAGAAGGTTCTGCCGCAGATCTTCGCCTGCAAGGAGGACGACCAGCCGATCCGGATCTGGGTTCCCGGCTGCGCGACCGGCGAGGAGGTCTACAGCCTGGCGATGGTGCTGACCGAGTTTCTCAGCGACAAAAAAGCCTATCTGTCGGTGCAGATCTTCGGTTCCGATGTCAGCGAGGGCGCGATCGAAAAAGCCCGTCAGGGATTCTATCTGGAAAGTCGTCTCGCCGGGGTCGCCGAGAGCCGCCGCAGCAAATTCTTCGCTCCGGCCGACGGTGGCTTTCAGGTCAAGAAACATCTGCGCGAAATGTGCATCTTTGCTCGCCAGGATTTTATCAGCGATCCGCCGTTTTCCCGGTTGGATCTGATCAGCTGCCGCAATGTGCTGATTTATTTCAGTAGTGCCCTGCAGAGGAAAGTGCTGCCTATTTTCCACTACGCGCTCAATGCCGACGGTTTTCTGATGCTGGGGGCTTCCGAAAACATCGGCCAGGCCGGCGAACTGTTCGCCAGCGTCGACAAGAAAAATCGCATCTACCGCCGGAAAAAGGCGCCGCAGCATAGCGCGATCGAATACTGGCCCTGGCGGCAGAGGCAGCGCCGCCCCTCCGCCAAGGACGAGGCCCACCCGCGGCGACAGCAAAGCGATGAGCAAAATTTACATCGGGAAGTCGACCGTTTTCTTCTGCGCAAACTCGATCCGGCAGCGCTCCTGGTCGATGATGACTGGAATGTCGTTGAGTTCCGCGGCGACACCAGTCCCTTCATCGAGCATCCGCCGGGCAAGGCCAGCCTGAACCTGCTGAAGATGACCCGGAACATGCTGCGCGCCGACCTGCGCACTCTGCTGCAGCGGGCGAAACAGCAGGAATCAACCCAAAGAAAGGAGGGCTTGCCACTGGACGGACCCCAGAGTCGGCAATTCACTCTGGAAGTGAGTCCGCTGGAGTTCGACCAGGAATCCTTTTATCTGGTCCGGTTCATGCCCGCAACGGCTGTGGACGAACCGGAAGCGGCCGAAGAGCCTGCTGAAAAGAAATCAGAGTCCGAGCTCAGGAAAGAAAATCGCCGGCTGCAGGAGGAGCTGACGCGCAGTCACGAATATAACCAGCAGCTCGCCGAGGAGAAGGATGAAGCGGTGGAGGACCTGAAGGCCGCCAACGAGGAGATCCTCTCCAGCAATGAAGAGCTGCAGAGCATCAACGAGGAGATTGAAACGGCCAAGGAGGAACTGGAGTCGAGCAACGAGGAACTGACTACGGTCAACCAAGAGCTGCAAAACCGCAACGAGGAGCTGGCCCAGGCGCATAACGACTTGAGCAACCTGATCTCGAGCGTGCAGATTCCCTTCGTCATCGTCAGGAACGACATGAAGATCCGTCGGGTCAGCGACAATGCCGAGGAATTGCTGCAGGTCACGCCCGGCGATGTCGGCCGCTCCCTGACCGATCTCTCGCTGAGTTTTGAGTTTTCCGATCTGGAGCAGGCCCTGCGCGAGGTCATAGATTCCGGCAAGGAGATGGAGCGGGAGATCCGCGATCGCAAGGGCCGCTGGAACCTGCTGCGCCTGCGCCCCTACCGCACTGAAAAGGGCGGGGGAATCCAGGGGGCGGTGCTGGCCCTGTTCGATATCGATCGGCTCAAGCACAGCATGGAACAGGTGGAAGAGGCCTACAAGTACTCCCTGCAGATTGTGGATACCATCAAGGATCCGCTGCTGGTGCTCGATGAAGACCTGCGGGTCAGGAAAGCCAATCCGGCCTTCTACCAGAAATTCCAGGTCAGTCCCCGGCAGACCGAGGGCGAAAAGGTCTACAGCCTGGGTGCGGGCCAGTGGCACCAGGCTGATCTGCGGCGTCTGCTGGAAGAGATCCTGCCGCAGAGCACCCAGATGGACAATTACCTGTTGGAGTTCGACTTTCCCCACCTGGGACCGCGGGTCATGATGCTGTCCGCGCGCCAGATGCAGGGCGGCACCGCCTCTCCGGAATCGATCCTGCTGGCCATCCGGGACGTCACCGAACAAAAGCAGAGCGAGGAATTTCTGCGCCGGGCCAAGCAGGCCGCCGAAGAGGCCAGCCGGGCCAAGTCCGAGTTCCTGGCCAATATCAGCCATGAAATCCGGACGCCGATCACGGTGATCCTCTCCGCGGTGCAGTACCTGCGTGACACGGAACTCGAACCGGAACAGGTCCGCTGTGCCGAAATGGCCGAGAAATCGACCGCCTCCCTGCTCGAGCTGCTGGACGATATCCTCGATTTCTCCAAAATCGAAGTCGACAAGGTCGAAATCCGGCCTGCGCCTTTCGATCTGCGGGAAAACGTGGCGGATGCCCTCGACATCCTGCGCCGCGAGGCTGTCCGCAAGGGGCTGCAACTCGATTTGCAGATTGCCGATGACGTCCCGCAGACCGTCCTGAGCGACTGGAAGCGCCTGCGACAGGTGCTGATCAACCTGGTCGGCAATGCCATCAAGTTCACCGAGGAGGGCATGGTCGAGGTCCGGATCGAGAAAGCCGCCGTCCCCGAGGATGGCGATAACCTGGTGTTCGCCATTCGCGATACCGGTATCGGCATCGCTGCCGAGAACCTCGACCGCTTGTTCCTGACCTTCACCCAGCTGGACAGTTCGAACACCCGCATGTATGGCGGGACCGGTCTCGGTCTGGCCATCTGCAAGGGTCTGGTGGAACGGATGGGCGGTTCGATCTGGGTGGAGAGTCGGCTCGGTGCAGGCAGC
>DATFJP010000335.1:0-7542 GCA_035269105.1 Desulfuromonadales bacterium | reverse complement strand
GATTCAGGACCGGCGGTGCGGATGAACGACAGGCGGTCGTTTTCTACCCGCGGGTAAGCCAGCTGCTTGCCGGCAGCAAGAGCGGCTTCGGCGACAGCGTCGGTGCCGACCTCGTTATGGACGGCAGCGTAAAGCGCTAGGCATTCCGCCTCTGCAAACGCCGCCGTGGCCAGGAAGCGATCCTGTATCTCGCGGCTCAGGCTCCGGCAGAGTCCCCCGGCACATTGTCTGCGCTGCTCGAGAAGTTTTTTACGAACGAGCTGTTTGGGCATGGACGAGATCCCGCATCATCCTGGGATCTCCGGCAGGAAAGATTTTCAAACAGGGACTGATAGCGACGTCGTCAAGCCTTGCAGCGAAACTCCATGCGTGACCGGGGCGTGCCGGCTAACCGGGGCATACCGCATCTGTCACCGGGACATGGACCATGCTTACGACAAGGCGAATTCTTTATCGAACTGTAAACAGGCATAACGACATCTTTTCTAAACGCCGCCGGAACAGGTCTTCCCGACGAGCGGGGTGTTCCGGAGCAGTTGACCATCTTGTCTATCTATTTGAAAATCTCCCCCCGGGAGATCCTTGAAAACCTGGCTAATATTCTTAACCTGCATTCTAACCTTTTGTGCTTCCGGATTCCAGTGCATTTTCTATGCGGTCGGCCAGCCGCCGTACCTGTTGCTCGGAATCCGTCTGCCCCCCCGCGGAATTCCCCTCCAGAAAAGCAGCTGAAACATTGAAAAGAGCAAGAATAGCTGCCTGCATGGTGTCTACCGTCCGGCCCGAGGCGGTGACCTGGGCAATCTGGTTTTCGACGAATTCCGCGACCCGCCTGACTTCTTCGGCCGAGACGTCGCTCTTCAAATGATATTCCTGTCCCAGCAATGAGACCTTGAAGCTTTCCTTCATGGATTGTTCCGATCCAACCGCTCAAGTTTGGCCAGGACCTGATCCAGCTCGGCAGAAACCCGCTGGCGCTCGCTGAGCAGGCGGTCCCGTTCGTCAGCCAGAGCCGTGTTGCGCTGCAGAAGTTCTTCATGCTCCGCCAGCATTCTGTCGACCAGTTTTTCCAACCTTGCAAAGTCTTCAGACATCTCATAAACCTCTTGGCTTATTGTCCCGGAAGTTAGTGGAAAACCGGGATTATGTCAAGCAGGTCCAGAGGGACCGAACAGGGCGTCGACAAACTGATCGGCATCGAAGGGCCGCAGGTCCGCAACGCCTTCGCCAACGCCGATATAGCGGATCGGCAACTGCAACTGGCTGTTGATCGCCACCACGATGCCGCCCTTCGCCGTTCCGTCCAGTTTGGTCAGGATGACACCCGTCACCTCGACGGCCTCCTGAAATTTGGCGGCCTGAACCAGGGCATTCTGCCCGGTCGTGGCATCCAGAACCAGCAGGGATTCATGGGGGGCTCCCGGGATTTCTCGCTTGAGGACCCGCCGCATTTTCGCCAATTCCTGCATCAGGTTGACTTTGGTATGCAGCCGGCCTGCGGTGTCCAGGATCAGTACGTCGGCCTGGCGCGCCACCGCAGCCTTGGCCGCATCGAATGCCACGGCCGAGGGATCGGATCCTTCGGCATGGGTGATCACCTCGGCTCCGGCCCGCTCACCCCAGACCTGAAGCTGCTGCGCGGCGGCGGCCCGGAATGTGTCGCCAGCGCCCAGGACAACCTTTTTACCCTCCCGGGCGAACTGGTGCGCCAGCTTGCCGATGGTGGTCGTCTTGCCGACGCCGTTGACGCCGACGATCATGAGAACCAGCGGGGCATCGCCATGGGCAACCTCAACCCCGCCTGCCGAGGCGAGCCGCAGGCGAATTTCGTCAGCCAGTAAATTCCGCAGCGCATCGGGATCGGATTTGACGGCGGCGGCTTTCCTGGTCAGGTCCTGGACCAGATCCTGTGTCGCCCGCATGCCGAAATCGGCGGTAATCAGGATTTCTTCGAGCTCCTCGATGAATTCATCGTCAAGCCCGGCATGGCTGCCAAGCAGGGCATCAACCCGCCCGACCAGGGAACTGCGGGTTTTATTGAGTCCCTGCCGCAGTCGCTCGAAGACACTGACCGGGGGCTCCTCCACAGGTTCTGCAGCAGGCGGTTCGAGCTCGACCTCCTCGCCGGGGGCTTCCTCCGGGACCGCCGGTTGCTCAGGAGCAGGCGCCACAGGTTTTTCTTCGGCTGCCGGCTCCACTCCCGCCACCGGCGCCTCGGGAGGCCCGGACATCTTTTCCGCAGGCTCCTCCGGAGTGGCGCCTGCTTCATCAGGTTCTGCCGGCCCCGCTTGCTCGGCTTCGCCGGCAGCCTTTGCCGCCAGGATTTTTTCCGCTTTCCTGGCCGCGCGGGAACGGGATCGACTGATAAGCAACAGGATAAACAGCAGCAACAGCAAGGTGAGCAGCAGATAAGCGAAAACCAGCGCTGCCAGCGGACCCTGTTCGGGCGGGACGCCGAGACCGATCAGAAACTCCTGCAGTGTCGCCAGATATTGACTAAACCATTCCATACAAACCTGCCATCTTCTTAGGGGTTGCTCCTTTGGTCTCAGGCGATTTCCTGCCGCAGGCCCCGGAGGCAGCGGCGTGCTTCGAAGAGGGCGCGGCCGAGTAGGTCGGAGCGGTCCAGCGCCAGGGCCAGAAAATATTCCAGAGTAACCGGCAGCACCAGCAACTGCGCATGCTCCGTGGTAATGACGATTTCCTGAAGCGGGTCATCGCTGACCCGGCTGGCGACATTGCGCAGATTGGCGAGGATAACTCCCTTGTAGGCGCCAATCAGCTTGAGATCGTAATCATCCATCACGCCGACCTGATCGACCGACTCCCCCTCCCAGTCGACGATAAGCGCGCCCTGGGCGCCGGGAATCCGGTCAAGCATGTCCTGCAGTGGGATTTTGAAGGACATAATTTCAGGCGGCCTCCCGCATCCGCACGGAAACCAGCTTGGAAACGCCGGGATCTTCCATGGTGACGCCGTAGAGATTGTCGGCGATTTCCATGGTCCGCTTGTTATGGGTGATAAGGATAAACTGGGAATCGGTCGTCATCTGGCGGACGACTTCGTTGAAACGGCCGATGTTCATGTCATCGAGAGGAGCATCAACCTCATCCAGCAAGCAGAATGGGGACGGTTTGACCTGAAAAATGGAAAAGATCAGGGCAACCGCCGTCAGGGCCTTCTCCCCTCCGGAAAGCAGCGAAACATTCTGCAGTTTCTTGCCGGGCGGCTGAGCTGCGATTTCAATTCCGGTTTCGAGCAAATCGTCCTCATCGGTCAGCCGCAGTTCGGCCTGCCCGCCGTTGAACATCTGTGGGAAAAGCTCACGGAACCTGCCGTTGATCTGGTCGAAAGCCTCCCGGAAACGCTTACGGGTCGTCCGGTTGATTTTGGTGATTGCCGATTGCAGGCCTTCCAGGGATTTCAGCAGATCGTCCTGCTGGGAGGTCAGGAAATTGTAGCGCTCCTCGAGTTCCCGGAACTCCTCGATCGCGGTGAGGTTGACTTCGCCGATATCTTCGATTCGTTTTTTCAAATATTCCCGTCGTTGGCCGGCACTCGACTCGTCAAAATCATCCTCCAGCCGTTCAGCAACAGCCGGTTCGTCCAGATCGAGCCGGTACCGCTCCAGAAAGGACTGGCGCAGGTGTTCGCATTCCATGGCGACTTCACGATGCTTCAGCTGGTCGCTCGCCAGTTCTTCCCGGGCCTGGTTCAGGCGGGAGCGAAGCTTGCGGATATCTTCTTCCCGCTGATCGAGGTCCCGGCGGCTCGCCTCGAACCGGTCGCGGATATCGGCCTGGGCGGCCTGCTTTTCGACCCGTTGCGCATGCAGGGCCTCGAGCTCTTTTTTCAGTTGCTCCTGCTCCTGCTGCAATGCTGTTATCTTGGCGTCCGCCTCTTCCCTTCCGGACACCAGGACGCTCTGCCGCTGCTGCAGCTGTTCGCGGGTCTTGCCGATCCGGTCCAGGGTTTCACGAATGCCCTGATCCCGCTCTTTGAGGCCGACCAGGGCAACTTTGGCGGCCGTGACCTGCTGCCGAACCTGTTCGGTCTGCAGGCGGATGGACTGGTTCTCGCGGTTCAGGCCGGCAACGACTTCTTCCTGCTCCACCTTTTCCTTTTCCGCCGCGGAGTGTCCGCTTCTGGCTTCCTCCAGCAATCGCTGGAGCCCCCGTTCTTCTTCATGCAGCTGGTCTTCTTCAAAACTCAGGGTTTCCAGGCGCTCCTGCAGCCGGGTGGTTTCCTGGCGGAGGCCGGCGAGGTCCTTTTCCCGGTCCATCACGCCGAGTTCCTGGCGATGCAGGTCGGCCTCCGTCGAGCGGAGCTGCTCTTCGGCGGCCGCGAGGTCTTCCCGCAGGCGCGCCCGCCTTTCATTCAGGCCGTCCACTTCTTTCACCAGACTTTTCACCTTGAGCCCGAGGTTTTTCATCTCCCGTTTCTTGTGCAGCATGCCCTGGTCGAGGGACTGGCGGCCGCCACCGGTGATTTCGCCGCGCCCGGTCAAAACTTCTCCGTGCCGGGTTGCCAGAACGGTTCCGGGGGGGAACCCACCGCCCAGGTAAGGGCGCAGGTCCTCGACCAGCCGGACGCCTGCCAACAGACGAAGGAGCGTTTCTTCGCAGCCGGAACGGGTTTTGACCAGGCCGGAGAGCGGCTCGCCCGGCAGATCGGAATCGCTGTGAACCAGTTCGAAACCAGGGACCAGGAAGGTGCAGCGCCCTTCTTCTTCCCGCAAAACGGCAAACGCGGCTTCGATACTCCCCACCTGTTCGGTCAGCAGTGCCTGCAAGCGGCTGCCGAGCACGGCCTCGACCGCCGTTTCATACTCGGCGGGGACCTCCAGGAGATCAGCCACGACCCCCGACAACCGCTGTTTCTGCTCCGGGTGGGACAGCAGCGTCTTGACGCCGCGATCGTAGCCTTCCAGGTTACGCTCCAACTGTTCCAGGGATTCCAGCCGGGAGCGCTGGCGGCTCAACTCCTCCCGTTGGACCAGCAGCTTGCCGTCGACGTCCTCATTGCCCTGCTGCAGGGAGATCAATTCTTCGCGAAGCTCCTGGCGACGCCGGACAAGTTGATCGCGGTCGCTGATCATGCCGGAAAGGGTATCGGTCAAACCGCCGGAATCGACCTGCAGCTTGTCAATCTGCTGACGAACGGCAAGTGCCTCCTGCCGGTTGCGTTCCTGCAGGCCCTCAAGCGCCTGCAGGCGCCGGTCCGCTTCGGTCTGCTGCCCGCCGCGGCGGGACAATTCAGTCAGCAGGTTGTACAACCGGCTGCGTGCTTCTTCAAGCCTCTGCTGCAGCAGGCGCTCCTGCTCCTCGAGCCCCTGCAGTTGATTTTCCGTCGCAGCCAGGTGTTCCTGCTGCGTCCCAAGTTCCCGGTCCACAGCAGCGCGCGTTTCGAAGAGCTCGGCCTCTTCCGTCTGCAGGCTTTCCAATTGGGCTTTTATATCAGTATATTCGGTGGCGAAGCGTTCCTTCTGGCTGATCAGTGCATCCACTTCGCGGGCGCTGAATTCCAAACGGCTTTCCACCTTCTGGATTTCACCGCTCAGATGAAAGACCTGCTCCTGAGCCCGGGAAGCATCTTTCTCGCGTTCGACATGGGCGAGCCGGGCCTGATCGAGGCTCAGTTCGGCGGTCTCCAGCTGACCGGCCAGATGTTCAACCTGACGGTTCTTTTCATCGGCAGCGCAACCCGCCTCCCGGCCCTGCCCGGCAAGCTTGCCGTAGCGGCGCAGGGCGAACTGGAGTTCGATGCCCTTCAGTTCATCCCGGAATTCCTTGTAGCGTTCCGCTTTGCCAGCCTGACGTTTGAGGCTGTTCATCTGCCGCTTTACTTCGGCAATGATATCGCCGAGACGGAGCAGGTTCTGGCGGGTCGCTTCGATTTTCCGCAGGGCGGTTTTCCTGCGGGCCTTGTATTTGGTGACACCGGCTGCCTCTTCGATCAGCGAGCGCCGTTCTTCCGGTTTGGCATTGACGATCATGCCGATCTTGCCCTGCTCGATGATTGAATAGGCCCGGCTGCCGATCCCGGTATCCATGAACAGCTCGGTGACATCGAGCAGGCGGCAGGGTGCTTTGTTCAAAAGGTACTCGCTGTCGCCATTCCGGTAAAGTCGGCGCGTCACCTGGATTTCAGCGTAATCCCGGTAACCTGGAGGAGCCTGGCCGTCGCTGTTGTCCAGGATCAGGCTGACCTCGGCCATACCGAACGGCTTGCGGTTTTCGCTGCCGCCGAAGATGACGTCTTCCATCGCCTTGCCGCGCAGGTTGCGGGCACTCTGTTCGCCCATGACCCAGCGGATGGCATCGACCACGTTGCTCTTGCCGCAGCCGTTCGGACCAACGATAGCGGTCACCCCTTTACCAAAAACCAGGGTGGTGTTTTCCACGAAGGACTTGAAGCCGGTAATTTCGATTCTCTTGATTTTCATGAGCGTTGGGACCGGAGATTTTTTTTGCAAGCCGGGGAAGCCGACGAGCGGTACGACTGGGCCGTACCCAGGAAGCCGGTTATTCTAACAACCTCCTCCGGCACTGTAAAGCAGATTAAAAAATCTTCTCCTCTACTCTTGCCGAATGCTTGCCGGCAGGCTATCTTCGCACCATGCAGACGACATGGCAAGTCACCGAATACGAACATGGGCTGCCCATACTGAAAGCCCTCGCATTGCGCATACCGACGGCGCCGACCGGATTTCTCAGGAAATCCTGCAGCAAAGAACGGCTCCGGCGGGAGACAATAATCTTGTCAGCAACGACGACCGTTAATGCCGGTGATGAGCTGGCCTTGTCCGTGTCGCGGCGGATGGAAGAGATTCTGGCCCAATGCCCCTTGCTGCCAGGCCAGATCCTGCATGAAGATCGGTATGCGCTGGTCCTCGACAAACCGGCCGGCCTGGCGACCCATGCGACCGGCAGCAGGGAAGATAATCTCCAGGAACGGCTGCAGGATTACCTCAAGGCCCGCGGTGAGACATACCGCGTCTCGCCGATTCATCGGCTGGACCGTGGCACTTCGGGACCTTTGTTGTTCGGCAAAGGCAAACGTGCGACCGGCAACCTGGGAAAACTTTTCATGCGCGGCGCAATTGATAAAGAGTACCTGGCGCTGGTCACCGGCAAGCCCCCGCTGGTCGGCACCCTGTTGAGTCCGGTGCCGTCTCACGGCAAATTCAAACCGGCTGAGGCGCATTTCCGCCGGCTGGCCCAATGCGGGGAATTTTCCCTGTTGCAGCTACAGCTCCTGACGGGGCGCTCTCACCAGCTGCGCCGTCAGCTGGCCGCAGTCGGCTGTTCGATTCTGGGCGACAGCCGGTATGGAGGAAAACCGTGGCCGGGTCTGGCCCATCCCTGCCTGCATTGTTCCAGCCTGACATTTACCAGCCTGGAGGACGATGCTCCACGCACCGTACGTTCGGCCATCCCTGCCCCCCTGCAGGCCATCCTCACCGAGACGGGCCTGGCCATCGCAGCAGCAGAGTGCGGGCAACGATAGCCCCCGGCAAGGAAAATTCATGACGTCCGACA
>DATFJP010000334.1:0-6551 GCA_035269105.1 Desulfuromonadales bacterium | reverse complement strand
TAACGATTACTGCCGCCTCTTTGAGCGGGACCGACAAATTCGGCACCGTTTCACTCGTCCGGCGACGCTTCCAACTGGGGAGCCAGGGAACCGAGCATTTCGCGCAGCAATCGAACTTCCTTGCCAAGCTCCTCAAGCCGCCGGCAGGCCATAGTCAGTTCATCGTTGAGTTCTTCAATCTGCCGGGTTTGGTGGGTATAGCGCGTCTCCATCTCCTGGAGACGCAGGATGAGTTCGTCCATCGCTACCTCCTCGATTGCGGCTCATGCTAACAGAAGGTCTGCCTTGGCGCAATTGCTTCCAGTGCTGTCCCGCGATTGCAAATTTTTCAAAAATTGCTATCATGTGCGGGCACGTTTTCATCCCCCTTCTCCTCCGCGAGATGCATTCTTATGCGCATGCCATGCGATGGTCGACCGAGGATCATGCTACGCCTGAAATACCAGGTGTGGCTATTTGCCGTCTGCCTGGTGATCTGGACCTCCGCCTGGGGCCAGGTTCCGCGCCACACCCACGAAACCGGCGACACGACGGCTCCACCGGCGCCGCACTCTCCGGCCGAAGCACCTGCCGACCATCATGGCATGGATCATGGCCCATCGGGGATGGCCGCAGAAGAGGGCGAGGCAGATTCAGATGCGCATGCCCATGTCCACCCCGATCCGTCCAAAGTCGACGACGGCTCGGTTGGCCTGGAAGAGAACCTCGGCGGCCGGATCCCCCTGGATCTGACCTTCCGCGACGAGCAGGGCAATCCCGTCCGCCTGGATGAACTGGTCACCTTACCGACAGTCATCGCCCCGGTCTATTACCGTTGCCCGAATGTCTGCCATTTCCTGCAGGGCGACCTGGCCAGAGTCCTGCCGCAGCTGAAGCTCGAACCGGGTGAGGACTTCCGGGTGCTCTCGATCAGCTTCGACGACACCGAATCTGCGGCCCTCGCCCGCCGCAGCAAAGACACCTACTTCACAGCCATGCAGACCGATTTCCCTGCGGGCGCCTGGCGATTTCTGACCGGGGACAATGAGACGATCCATGCCCTGACCGACGCCGCCGGCTACTACTTCAAACGCGCGCAAGGTGAATTTCTGCATCCGGTCGCCTTCTTCGTGGTCTCGCCGGACGGCACCATCGTGCGCTACCTGCACGGCACCCATGTGCTGCCCAAGGACCTGACCCTGGCGCTTTACGAAGCCAAAGAAGGCAGGATCGGCACCACCATCCGCAAGGTGGTGCAATACTGCTTCAGCTACGACCCTGAAAACAAGACCTACGTCTTCAACGTGCTGCGGGTCTCCGCCACGGTGATCCTGACCACGCTGGTCCTCTTCCTCGCCTTTCTCGTCTGGGGCGGGAAAAAATCGAAAAAGGACTCCCGATCATGACCTACAACACCGCCGCGCCGACAGCAGACCGCGGCTTCCTCGGCGAAGCCAGGTACCCCGGTATCTTCGGCTGGATCTTTTCCACCGATCATAAGCGCATCGGCCTGCTCTATCTCTGGAGCATCGTCACCTTTTTCTGTGTCGGCGCCCTGCTGGGAGTGCTGATTCGCCTGGAACTGTTCGCCCCCGGCGAGACCATCATGGGCGCCCAGGCCTACAACGCCGTGTTCACGCTGCACGGTGTGATCATGATTTTCCTGTTCATCATTCCGGGGATTCCCGCCGCCTTCGGCAATCTGGTGATGCCGATCCAGATCGGCGCCCGGGACGTGGCTTTCCCCCGGCTGAACCTGCTCTCCTGGTGGCTCTACATCATCGGCGCGGGACTGGCCGTGATTTCATTATTTACCGGCGGCGGGCCGCCGGACACCGGCTGGACCTTCTACGTGCCGTTCAGCGTGCAGACCTCGACCAATGTTTCGCTGGCGACCATCGCCGTTTTCATCCTCGGCTTCTCGTCGATACTGACCGGCCTCAACTTCGTGACCACCGTCCACCGTCTGCGCACCGAAGGCATGGGCTGGTTCCGCCTGCCGCTGTTCACCTGGGCACTGTACTCCACGGCCTGGATCCAGATCCTGGCGACGCCGGTGCTCGGCATCACCGTGGCCCTGATCTTCGCCGAGCGGATCATCGGTACGGGTTTGTTCGACCCCAACCAGGGCGGCGACCCGATCATGTACCAGCACCTGTTCTGGATCTACTCCCATCCGGCGGTCTACATCATGGTCCTGCCCGGCATGGGCGTGGTCTCCGACATCGTGCCGGTCTTCGCCCGCAAGCCGGCCTTCGGCTACAAGGCGATCCTGCTCTCCAGCCTGGCGATCGCCTTCGCCGGCTCCCTGGTCTGGGCGCACCACATGTACACCAGCGGCATGAGCGACATCGGCATTCTGGTCTTCTCATTCCTGACCTTCATCGTCGCCATCCCCTCGGCCATCAAGGTCTTCGCCTGGCTGGCGACCCTGCATAAAGGTTCGATCCTGCTCGACCCGCCGCTGCTGTTCGCCCTCTCTTTCATCCTGCTGTTCACCATCGGCGGACTGACCGGCCTGATTCTCGGCGCGGCAGCCACCGATATCCATGTCCACGACACCTACTTCGTGGTTGGCCACTTCCACTTCACCATGTTCGGCGGCACCGGCATGGCCTTCTTCGCCGCCATGCATTTCTGGCTGCCGAAGATCTACGGCCGCATGTACGACAAGACCATCGCCACCGTGTCCTGGGGTGTCATCTTCATCGGTTTCTGCATTCTTTACATCTCGATGAAAATCGTCGGCGTTATGGGCATGCCGCGCCGCTACTACGACTACATCGCCGAGTTTACCGACCTGAACCAGCTGGCTACCTTCGGTTCGTGGATTTTGATCGTCGGCCTGGTGCTGATGTTCGTCAACATCATCTGCGGCTGTATCGCCGGCCAGAAGGTCGGCGCCAATCCCTGGGGCGGCGCCAGCCTCGAATGGCAAATCCCCTCCCCGCCGCCGACCGAAAACTTCGGTGAAGAAGACCCGGTGGTCACGCACGGCCCCTACAACTTTAAAAAGGCGGGCATCCTATGAGCGAAGCGGTGCACAAAGACTACATCGGCGCCAAATTCGGCATGTGGCTCTTCCTGTTTACCGAGATCCTGTTGTTCGGCGGCCTGTTCGTTTTGTATGCCGTCTATCTCAACCGCTACCCCGAGGGGTTTATTGCCGGCGGCGGCGAACTGGATGTTCGTTTCGGCGCAGCCAACACATTGGTCCTGCTGACCAGCAGCCTGTTCGTCGCCATGTCGATTACGGCCTTGCGCCGAGGCGAAAAAAGGCTCTGCAGCCTGTTGTTGGTCGGCACCATCCTGTCGGCGCTGATCTTCCTGATCAATAAATACTTCGAGTGGAGCAGCAAGATCAGCCACGGCATCTACCCGGGCTCCGAGCACCTCCTGGAAATTCCGAAGGGTGAAGCGGTCTTTTTCAATCTCTACTATGTGATGACCGGCCTGCACGGCCTGCACGTGCTGATCGGCATGATCGTGCTGGCCTTTACCCTGGTGTTCGTGATCCGTGACAAGGTGACCGGCGAAGATTGGGTCCTCCTGGAAAATGCCGGACTTTACTGGCACCTGGTGGACGTCATCTGGATCTTCCTGTTTCCCCTTTTCTATCTGCTGCTGCATTAGGAGGTTGTCGGACTATACATGAACTGGCTGCAAATCCGATTCTTCGGCCCATATTTCAGATCATTTTTGCCCCATAGCTATGGCTATGCGCCTGCAAACGAGCTGAAATCTGTGCTCGAAGCCTCGAATTTTCGCTTCAGTCTGTATAGTCCGACAGCCTCCTAGCGCGGCCGACCAACGGACCTCAGGCTCACAGCAAAAGGAAAGCCGATGAGCGAAGAACAATCCCATATTATTTCCTACCGGACCTTCACCGTGATCTGGGTTGCCCTGCTGGTGTTGACCCTGGTGACGATTGCGGTCGCCCAGGTCGATCTCGGCGCCTGGAACATCTGGGTGGCGATCGGCATCGCGACATTCAAGTCGAGTCTGGTGGTGGCCATCTTCATGCACATGAAGTACGAGCACTGGTTTTTCAAGGTCTCACTGCTGATCACTTTTGTGATCCTCGCCATCTTCATCGGCCTCAATTTCTTCGACGTACTCTACCGCCATTAACCGGGAGAACCGATTGTGAACCCAACCCTCGTTACGACCACAGAGGCTGTCGACAAGGCCTTTTACGTGATTGTGGGCATCAGCGCCGTGTTTCTGGTCGGCATTTTCATCACCATGCTCTGGTTCCTCTGGCGCTACAACCGCAAGCGTGAGCCGGTCCCTTTAAGCCAGAAGGACCAGAACATCCCCCTGGAGATCGTCTGGACCGTGGTGCCGACCCTTTTGGTCATCGTCATGTTCTGGTACGGCTGGGAAGGCTATCTCTCCCTGCGCAACATCCCGGAAAATGCTATGCCGGTGAAGGCTTCGGCGCGCATGTGGTCCTGGCTGTTCACCTACGAAAACGGCAAGACGGCGGGCAAGCTTTACGTACCCGTCGGCCAACCGGTCAAGGTGGAGCTGACGGCCGAAGACGTTTTGCACAGCTTTTACGTGCCTGCATTCCGGGTCAAACGCGACACGGTGCCGGGCATGACCAACTACGTCTGGTTCGTGGCCGAGGAACCGGGCAGCTACAACCTGTTCTGCGCCGAGTACTGCGGCGTCGGCCACGCCGACATGATCACCACCGTCGAGGCCATGCCGACTGATGAATTCCAGAATTGGCTGGCGGCCGAGCCTACGGCCGGTGACGCGGGCCGCGACCTGTTGCAGAAGCACGGCTGCCTGGGTTGCCACTCCCTGGACGGCAGCAAAGGCGTCGGACCGACTCTGCAGGGTATCGCCAACCGCCAGGTCACGGTCATGACCAATGATCAGCAACGGACTCTGACCAGCGACCGCGACTACCTCAAGACGTCCATACTCAATCCCAATGATGATGTGGTCCAAGGCTATCCGCCGGCGATGCCCTCTTATGAAGGCAAGATCCCCGAAGAGGAGTTGAACGGTATTCTCGACTACCTGATGTCGGGACCTGCAGCTGCAAGCCAGGCTGCCCCGGAGCAAGAGCAGGCAGAGACGGAACAGCAACCGGCCCCAACCGAGGGGGCTCCTTCTGAAACTGCCGCCGCGGCAGAAGAGCCCGACGACCACGACCTGCTGCAGGAACTCGGCTGCCTGGCCTGTCACAGCCTCGACGGCAGCCCCAGCGTGGGCCCGACCCTGCAGAACATCGCCAATCGGCAGGTCACGGTCATCAAAGACGGACAAGAGCAGACGTTACAAAGCGACCGGGACTATCTGAAGGCCGCCATCCTGCATCCCAACCAAGAAGTGGTTAAGGGCTATCCGGCAGCTATGCCCCCTTATCAGGGGCGCATCTCCGAAGAGCAGCTTGAACAGGTGTTGGACTTTTTAATGGCCGATTCGAACGGGCAAGCGACTTCGGAATCAACCAAGCAGGCAGATTTAGCCCCGAAAAGGTCTGCCGCAGCAAACGAACCAGCCACGCCCAAGAAACAACCGGAGAAGATGCCTTCGGCAACGCCACAAACCAAAACCGACCAACAGCCCGTACCGGCCGAAACCGGTGAGGACCTGATCGCCAAAGGCGAAAAGCTCGCTAACCAGAACGGCTGCCTGGGTTGTCACAGCCTGGACGGTAGCCGCAAGGTCGGACCGACGCTCCAGGGACTGTCCGGCAGTCAGAGCACGATCATGCGTGACGGCGAAGAAACGACGGTGACCGTCGATTCGGCCTACCTGGAGCGGGCTCTTCGGCAACCCAATGCAGATGTCGTCAAAGGTTTCCCGCCGGCCATGCCGCCTCTGGACAACATGAGCGACGCGGACATCAAGGCCCTGGTCGCCTGGATGGAAAGTTTGTAATTACACGATGCAGAGCCATAGCGTGCCTTTCATGAAACTGCTTGCCCTGTCCAGCCTGATCCGCCTGCCGCTGGCGCTCATGGTGGCTTTATCGGCTTTAGTGGCCTGCCTCGCCGCCGGTCGGCCGCTCTCTGCTTTCACACTGCAGGCCCTGGGGTGGGGGGTTTTTCTGCTGGCCGCCGCCAGTTCGGTCCTGAACCAGGTGCAGGAGCGATTTACGGATGCCTTGATGCGGCGAACCTGCCAGCGGCCCCTCGCCAGCGGTGCCCTGTCACCCCGAGTCGGTACCGGGATCGGCCTGTTGCTGGCCAGCGGCGGCCTGGCCGTGCTGATGGCAGGCACGTCGCCGACAACCGCCCTGCTCGGCCTGATCGCACTGGTCTGGTATCTGGCCGTCTACACGCCCCTGAAACGGCTCACGCCGTTGGCGGTCCTCGCCGGGACGCCGTGCGGGGCTCTGCCGCCACTGATGGGTTGGCTGGCCGCCGGCGGCGATCTCTCCGCACCCCAACCCCTGGCACTGGCACTGGTCATGCTGCTATGGCAGGTTCCTCACTACTGGCTGCTGGCCCTGCCGGACCGGCCGGAACTGGAAGCCGCCGGCTTCAAGGTCCTGCCCGCCGGGCTGAGCGACCGCCAGCTCCTGATGACCGCCCACCAGTGGATTCTCG
>DATFJP010000333.1:0-8780 GCA_035269105.1 Desulfuromonadales bacterium | reverse complement strand
AGCGGGAAATGCACCTCCGTGAATTCGATCACCGGCGAGGTGCTGAACAGGTCCAACTCCGTAGCCGTCAGATCGCCGGCGTAAATCCAGATCTTGGCTTTCAGGGTGGTGATCTTGAACAGCCATTTGGCCTTGATCTTGAGCAGCTCGACACCGCTTTTCTGGCCGTAGTAACGGGCGACGAACTTTAGAGTGCCCTTCAGGTTGTCCCAGTTGAGCATGCCGTTCAAAAAGCTGTCCACGGCGCCCTGCAGGTCCTGCTCGACGTAGAACTTGTCCATGGCCGCCTGGAAGAAGCCCTGATCGCCCAGCCACTGCAGCCAGGCTTTGTAGAAGGATGCATCGCTGACCGGCACCAGGTTGCTCAGAATGGTGATGATGTTGTCGAGCAAGAGCCGCTGGTTGAGCACCCGGTTCATGCCCTTGACGTAGTCCTCCACCGCGCTGTCGTTATCTGAATAGAAGGCCCAGCCGGGGGTATAGAGGGTCAGGGCACTGGCGCGGAAATGATTGTCGGTAACCTTCGAGGTGCCGGCGTTGAAGCCGTAGATCAGGCTGGCCTGGGGACCGATGATGTCGCCGAACACCCCGGTGGGCGGGGTGTGCAAAACCTGGTTGGTGAACAGGTCCACCTGCTGGTAGCGTGCCGGCAGCATGCTGTCGTTCTGGATCAGCAGATCGCCGTCCATGTCGCCGTAGCCGGTCAGCCCTTGCCGGGCCGGCATAATCCGGAAGTCCTGGATTTCCCTGGCCGGCTTGACGGTCAGGCCCTCGGAGTCGGTGCTCACCGCCGCCGGCTGGGCCTGCGCTCGGCTGGCCACCGCCGGCTGCGCCTGCGCCAGGGCCGCCTGACTGGCCGCCAGCGCCGCATCGAAGCTGGCGTCATAGACATTCTCCAGGTTGTCGCTGCGCAGGTAATAGGGATCGGCGGCCAGTGCGGCGACGAAGCTGGCGATGAACGCGGTACTGCTGTCGCGGATGGTGCCGCGCACCTCGGCCGGTGCAAGATCGCCGGTCAGGTAAATACGGTCGATGCCGTTAAGGATCAGATTGACCGCCGTGGCCTCGGCGCTGAATTCGACGCTCGTTTCCCCGGGCAGGATGGTGGACAGGAAATAGACCGCGTAATCCTCGCTGTCCGGCAGGGGGACCACCACGGTGGCATCGGTGAGGAAGCTGTCCGGCACCGGCAGAACCAGGTTGCCGCCGGCATCCGGGGTGGACGTGCTGAAGACCGTGGAGACTTCCACCTCGCTCATGTTCAGGGGAGCGCTCTCCGGCAGAACCACCCGGGCCACCACCTGGCGGGCATCGGCCTGCCAGTCGATGGCGACGTCCACCGCCCACAGTTGGGTCAGCAACTCCGCATCGGCCATGACATCGCCGAGGGTGCGAACCGTGGCGAACACGTAATCGAGCACCTGTTCGGCGCCTTCGCGGCTGTCCGGATCCATGACCACCCGGGAAAGCAGGGCGTTGATCGCCGGGTCAAAACCCTCTTCCGGCTGAATGGAAAGGCGATTGACGTAGGACAGGGCAACGTCGTGCCGGTTGCTCAGAAAAGCGCGGTCTTCCGGGCCGCTGGTCACGGCATAGGCGCCGAGCAGCAATTCGCCGACGAACAGGCCGCGGTCGTTGAGATATTCCGGATGGCTCGGGTCCAGGCTGTCGAGCTTGGCGGTCCAGTAGTCCCAACCGGCCGCATCCGGATCCCGCTCAAAGCAGTTGTTGTACACCGTCCGGACGAAGTCGCGGCTGCTCTCGCCGGTGGGATAGAGGCCCTGGGCTTCGGTGCTCCAGGCGAAATCCTTGGTGATGCGGGTGAAATCCCGGGTCCCCTCCAGCAGCAGATTCATCCAGTATTCCAGGCCGGGAACATCCGGGGCGCGGCCGAAAAACGCCAGGTAGAGATCGGTCAGTTTGACCAGGTCCGCCTGGACCTGGCCGGAGGTCATGGCGCTGACCGGCAGCCGGGTGAGATAATGGCTGCCGAACCGGACATACTCAACGTTGCGGATGACTAAAGTGTAATTCTGGTGTTGTGCGGTGAACTCCCGGTCGCCGGACTGCGTGAATGCATACGCATCGGGAAAAGAGGGCAGCGCCAACGTATCGACGCCGGCAAGTCCGTCGATAACCATATTCCGTGGCTCGGCCGTCAACAGGTCGTTGCCGCTGGTGCCGGTGAGAGGCTCATACCCTCCTGACGGTGGGTCCTGGCCCTCTTCGGCCGCCGCCTGGGTGACGGCCAGGGTCCGGCCGGCCACCGTCAGAGTGGCGGACCGTGACGTCGTCGAGGAATGGGCCGCCACGCGGTAGCTGACCGTACCGTCGCCGCTGCCGCTGAGGCCCGCGGTGACCGTCAGCCATGAGGCGTTGCTGACCGCGGTCCAGGCGCAGGAAGGGGCCGAAGCCGTTACCGTCAGTACGGCGCTGCCGCCCTCGGCAGCGAACGCCTGCTGTTCCGGGGCAATCGAATAGGTGCAGCGGTCAACATCGATCGATGCCAGCAGGGTCTGGTTGATCGGCGTAAAATTGGCCTCGGAGCCGGTCCCGGAGTGACCGCCGCTCATGAACAGGTTGCCGTTCGGCAGTACCACGGCCGCCATGCCACCCAGATACCAGTTGGCTGGCAGCTGATAGCTCGTGTCCGGGACATCCCAGGACCAGTCCGCCAGATCGATCACCAGAAGATTGATAACAGTCTGCTCGCCCGAATCCTTGGTGTCGGCCAGCAGATAAGCCACTCCGGCGGCTTCGTCGAGCAGCGGCGGCCACAGGCGGAGCGACTGTGATGTCGGCAGTGCCGGCGAGGTCTCCAGGCGGGCGAAGGATTTGGTGGCTGGATCAAAGGTGAACAAAGTATATTCATAGGTCTCGCCCATATCCCGGTGCGCCATCAGCAGGTACCTGCCGTCGGCTAGCCTCTGCGGCGGAGCGTAATTCGAAGCTGCGATATGCCAGCCGGATTCGGCAGGGAAGAGGGAGGTCTGCTGCAGATTGAAGCTGTTTCCCGTCAGGTCATAAAGTTCAACTACCTCGAGCATTGGGCTGCCGTAAGGGGCAATGCCGCCGAACACGACGGCCTTGCCATCGTCGGTGGGCAGAACCATTGGCAGGGCCCGCGGCGTATTGAGCGGACCGGTGGCACTGAAAGTGCCGGTTGCCGGGTTGTAGACCTCACCGTAGGTGGCACTGGACGCGTCATACCAGCCGCCCACGATCAAAACCCTGCCCGATGGCAGGGTTGCTGCCGAAGCGTTCATCCGGGGGCGCGACATGGAACCGGTCAGGCTGAAGCTGCCGGTGGTTGGATCGAAAATCTCTGCCGCGTCCAAGCCGGGGGACACGCCGAGATCTCCGGCTCCGCCGGCGACCAGGTACCGACCATCGGCAAGCCTGGCCAATGCGGGCAGGTCATGGTCCTGGTTCATCAGCGATACCTGGAAGCTGGCCGATGCCGCGTCCCAGATCTCGGCGCTGTCCAGGGCGGTAAACCCTTCGCCGTGGCCGCCGAAAACCGCGATCCCACCGTCCGGCAGAACCGTGCTCAGATGCCCCATGCGCGCAGTGTTCATCGCCGGGCCGGCCGTGACCGACCAATCAGGCGCCGCTGACTCGCCCAGCGATGCTGTGCCAAGTATCGCAAGTAGCAGCCAAGCCACCCGCAAACCAAAAAATCGATTAGCAACGTACCGCGCCATAGTCTCCTCCTCGCCCAAAGGATCGGCTACAGCCTGTGGCCTGGAGCCCGCTCAGACAGTCGATAAAGCCCTACCAGACAAAAAACCGCTGTCCGGCGGACAGCCGGAAGCAGCGGTTCAGGATCTGAAGATAGTTGATGCGTTTCTGCATACCTAACCTTCAGTGCAATAAGATTTTTAAGAAATAAACATTAGCATAGGTTTATGCTTTCAGCAAGCTGAAATTCAAACATGAATTGCCGGACAATAGCCAGGTCTCATCAAGATGTCACGAGATGATTTTGTGACCTCTGCCACTGAACATCGCTTGCTCGCCTCGGGAACCCAATACATCAGGGGACACTTGTCACGCAAATTTCAGCAGAAACTCTCGCTTGTGGAAACAGCTGGTGATGTGCCAGACGTGATAGGGTAGAAAGAACCGGTTGACTTTCGGCTTGTTCTCCTCTATCTCCGCAAAAAACAAAAAGAGGTTACGAGAAAACTCTCGTAACCTCTTGCTTTAAATGGCGCGTCGCGGAAGATTCGAACTCCCGACCTTCTGATCCGTAAAGTGCCAAATCAAGCCAAATTCCGATTTCTAATTCGCAATTAACAGCTACATAGAAAACCAGATAAACACATAATACCCTCGAATTCCAAGTGGAACAGGCAAACTACAAAGCAAAGAGGGCCAGTTCATCGAGCCAGGCCTCATTATACGCTGGTATTAACTGCGCCATTTATCAAGCCGTCCCTGCAATTCTCCGGCTCAATATCGTTTGACCCCAGGCCGAAGGCGAGTGCCCCGGCAACTGACAGAGTCCCGAGCCGCAGCCCGAAAGTTCAAAGCACAATTTCCTGAGCAACTCCCATCTGTAAAGGGGGGCAACCGAGCGCCGGTTATTTACTCCACCCCTATTTCTGGATTTCTGAGCATCCGAATGATACGGTCTCCCCGCCGGAGCTGCGACGCGAACCAGCAAGTATTTCGCCGGCTCGCTGGACGTCGAGACCGCTGGGCGCCTGGTGGAGCCTGAGCCCGAATTCCGGGATGATGGCGTAGATGTGGTCGAAGATGTCGGACTGAATGCTTTCGTAGATCACCCAACTGGTCTGGTTGGCGAAGCCGTAGACCTGAAGCGGGATGCCGCTCGGCCCGGCCTCGAGGTAACGTACCATGAAGGTCAGATCCTGCTTGATGTCTTTGTGGTCGGCCAGATAGGCGGTGAGGTAGGCTCGGAATATGCCGAGGTTGGTCAGCTGTCGGGTGTTCATCGGCGATGACGGATCCACGCCGTCTGCCTCGTTGGCCTGTTTTATCTCTGCGAGTTTGTCCTCAATGTAATCGGAAAGCAGGCGCGCGCGCCGCAGCCGCTTCAGTTCCTCGTCTGAGGCGAAACCGACGCTGGTGGCGTCGATGTTAATGGCGCGGCTGAGCCTTCGACCGCCGACGGCCTGGATATTACGCCAGTTCTTGAAAGAGTCCGAGATCAGCGCATAGCTCGGGATAGAGGTGATGGTCTTGTCCCAGTTGCACACCTTTACCGTGGTCAGGCTGATGTCGACCACATCGCCGTCGGCGCCGTATTTCTGCATCTCCAGCCAATCGCCCACGGCGAGCATGTTATTGGCCGAAAGCTGAATGCCGGCGACCAGGCCCAGAATAGGGTCCTTGAAGATCAGCAGCACGACGGCGGTCATTGCGCCCAGGCCACTGAACAGGATCATCGGCGATTTGCCGATCAAAAAGGCCGTGGCGAAGATCAAGGCGACAGTCGTTGCGACCAGCTTGAGACTCTGGAAAATGCCGCGCAGCGGCAGTTTGACGACCGATTCGGCCGAGCGCGAAATTTCTTCTACGGTATCGAGTAGCGAAAACAGCGCCAGAAGCGCGAACATGATGATCCAGAGGTGTGTGAACGCCTCGATCAGCTGGAGCGCGAGCGAATCGACCGCAAGAAATGCTCTGGCGATGGTGAACACCACGACGCCCTGCAACGCCAGTGCAATGCGGCTGAACAGCTTGTGACCTAAAAAGGCCCGCTGCCAGATCGTGCGCCCGGTCTTGCGTTCGCGTGCCATGAAGCGAAGTACGACTCGATGGAGTATCAGGTGGATCACCAGCGATACGACGATGATCAGCCCGATAACCACCAGGAAATACAGGTATTCGCTATCGCCCAGACCGAAACGTTTGAGCCAGGTGAGCAACTCTTGTTTCATTATGCCTCAACTAAATGTGTGGGATATGTGGAAAGCATGAAAAGCCGGCGTTCAACCCTCATCGGGGTGGTCGCCGGGTCAATTTCGTACTTAACAACAAGTTGTTTTTATACTACGGGGGGGTGGCAGGCCCCTGTCAAGCTGAAACGCCGTCTGACAAGGACCGCTTGCGTCACCATTGTAAGGATCTGGTGATCCAGAGGCTGCGGTCCAATCAGGAGTTGACCGCAACAAACCCTGCTTGGTTCTAGGAGTGGATAAAACAACAGCGACCATTCGGGATTGAGTGGCCACTGTTGCTAACCAGCGAGTTGGGTTGACGATGAATGAAGCCCCCCGACTCATAATTTAGCTTGGTCCGACGCCGATCCCTTGCGCGCCTTGGAAACTCGAATTACTCAAGGAACTGCTGATCCCGGGCCAGGCGGACCGCCGATTGGTCGGCCATGCCCTGGTAGTAAGCCACGAATCTTCGCGCCTCGGCGGCTTGATAGGCGGCCAGGTTCCGAGCCCAGCGGAAGGCGATCGGCTGGTACCAGAGTTCGGCCTCGACCATGTAGGGACCCTGACCTTCCAGGGGGATGCTGTACCGGATTTCATCCTGCCCGGCCTGGAAATCCGCGTCCCGGAACGCCTTGCCCTGCACGGCGACGTCCTCCGGAACGGCATCCTTATCGAAGCCGCGCGGTGGAATCCGGTTGTCCTTGATAAAGCGCACTGCGGAAATCAGGCCGGTTGTGACGTTTCCGCCGGAATCGGCCATAATCGCCTCATAGACCTGCACTTGTTGCGGGTTGTTGATGCGAGCATGGTGCGGTTCATACTTTTGCGGGTCACTGTCATTGTCATTGCCGACGATGGAGCCGTCCGGGTTGAGGGCGCCGGATTCAAAAATGACCTGTCCGTTCCGGTCGCTGACCGTTAAATGAATCCAACTCCGCCGGGAGGGATAAGCGGTCGGCAGTTTGTGCCCGGCAAGGTTGGTTAAGGACAAGCCCACCTGCAAACCCTCGGCGCTGCGTTGGGCTTGCAGAATTTCAATGCGCGCCGCATTCTCCTGGAGATGCCGGGTGGTTTCATGCGCGGCCAGCACCAGGTCCTGGGGCAGGGCCGTTACCCCCAGTTCGGTCCGATAGCGGTTGAAGATCTTCGGCATGAAAAAATTTCCGCCCCGGAATACATGCTGCGAGAAGCCCTGCCGGTCCTTACCCAGGGGCCCGGAAATGGCCATCGGCTGATCCAGTACCGGCATATGGCAGGACTGGCAGCTGCGCTCGGTGGGATAAGCACTGTGACGCCATTCCAGGTAGGGCATCTGCTCGGGGAGCGTCCCGACTTTCGCGCCGTCCGCACCCCGGGCATGAGTGTAGAGTGTGTGGCAGGAGCCGCAGAGCTCCGACCGCTGGATATGCGCGGCCTCCGTCGGCGTCATCCTGGTGGCGGACTGCATCAGGCGGGTCCGCCCCGGGTCGATCTGGAAAGGGCCGTAGATCGACCGCTGTCCCAAAGGTGTTCTGCCGTCCACCTCGAAACCGGCGTTGAAGCTGGCTTGCGTGCCCAGTTTATTGCTTTGGATCTGGTGGCACATGCTACAGGAGACGGCATCGGCGGCCAGCTGACCCTGCTGACCCCTTGCGGACAGTATCGGCAGATAATTGAAAACCTTGCCCATCCCGCCTTGGCGTTTGGCCTGATAGCGGGCCATCGGCATGTGACAAGCCGCACATTCGTCCTGGATCTTGGATCCGGAGGCTGGATGGTCGATGGTCTCGCGCCGGACTGAGGCCTGCCAGTAAGGATCTCGCGACGAATGGGCCATCATGGAGGATTGCCAGTTGGCACCGATGGAGACGTTCGCACCGGATGAGGTAATCAGATCGTTATGGCAGGCCAGGCAGTTGTCGGAGAGCACGAACAGCTGTCCTGCAAGGCCCTGTCCCGGCAGTTGCGCGGTCCGGGCGGATGCCGCTGTCGGCACCATCATCCAGACGGCGAAAAGAATGCCTGCGATTAACCATGTCTTGTTACCAGCCATCGATAAACCCTCCGTCGAACCAGTCCCAGAGCACATACGCCAGGTAAGTCGTCTCCCGGGTAGCGGTATTGTTAAGGGGGATTTTGGCACCCACGCCAAGCCGAACATGCTGGCGGGTACTGAGGGTGACCTGAAGTTGCGGCACCACTTCCCAGTTGGTGTCGGTGCCGGAGGCCAGTTCCTTCGCGCCTGTCACTTCGACCATCGGCGACCAGCGGCGGCCGTACCGTCCCGTATAAATCATTCGGCCCGCCGCGCCACGCCAGAAAACCTTTTCGTTCCGGCGGTCGGTATCGAAAGGCAGGGCACCGCCAGCCTGGAACTGCAGAAAACACTGGGCCGGCAACAGTTGGCCGTAGGAAATGTATGGCTCGAAAACCGTCGTGTCGGAGCCGAAGCCTTCTTCATCATCACCGGTGGGGAGCAGCAGTTCACCACCGAGAGTCACGATGGAGCCCGCGTCGAGGCTGTGAAACATCACCCGCTTGAGGCCGATGGCAATATCGCCTACGCCGGACGTCCAGGTGGTGCCGTCTGCCGTCTCCTGCTCGCTCCAGCCGAAGGGCAGAATAAGCTCGAACTGATTGCGGGTGCCGAAGCGCTGCTCGTAAATCAGCTGATTGCTGATACGGTTAAGACCCTCGGTATTGACTTCCGTGGCCAGCACAAGTTCGTCTTCGGGATAGGCTTTCGTCGTCACCAGGGGCCGGGGCAGGTTCAGTTCCCCCAAGGGCCATTCCGACGAAGGACAGAAATCCCGGATATAATCGACGGTCCTGTCCATTTCCGCCCGGCTCAAGGCTTCGCCGAAAGCCGGCATCATGTTTGAGAACCCC
>DATFJP010000332.1:0-2150 GCA_035269105.1 Desulfuromonadales bacterium | reverse complement strand
CTCTCCGAGCAAAAGCGCACCCTGTTTCGCCGGCAGCATATCGGCTTCGTCTTCCAGTTTTACAATCTGATCTCGACCCTCACGGTCCGGGAAAATCTTCTTCTGCCCCTGGAATTGACGGGTGAGGAGGAGACGGCAGCCTGCCGGAAGGCGCAAATCCTGCTGGAGCAGGTCGAACTGGCCGACCGTGGCGACAGTTACCCGGACCGCCTGTCCGGCGGAGAACAGCAGCGCGTCGCGATCTGCCGGGCTCTTATTCATCGGCCGCTTCTGCTTCTGGCCGACGAACCGACCGGCAATCTCGATGCCGACACCGGGCAAAAAGTCCTGGACCTGCTCGCCGGCCTGGCCCGGGAGAATCGGACCACGACCCTGATGGCCACCCACAGCCCCGACGTGGCCGCTCGGGCGGACCGGATCCTGACCATCCGCGACGGTCGTTTGCTGGATGTCGGCCGGGAGCCGGAGAATTCATCATGATCCTCTGGCGGGCGGGTTTCCGATATCTGCTGCGACACCCTCTGCAGATATTGTTCTCCCTGGTCGGTGTGGCCCTGGGAGTGGCGGTGGTAACCGCCATTGACCTTGCCAACAGCAGCGCCGACCGGGCTTTCCGATTGTCCGCCGATGCGCTGGCCGGACGTGCCACCCATCAGGTCGTCGGGGGCCCGAACGGGCTTGGCGAGGAGTTTTACGCACAGATACGCCGGGCCGGGAGCTGGCCGCAGAGCGCGCCGGTTGTCGAAGGCTACGCAGCGGTGCCGGAACAGCCAGGGCTGACCCTCAGGATACTCGGCATTGATCCGTTTGCCGAAGGTCCTTTCCGGAACTATTCACCAGGCATCGATGGCCGGACGGATGTCGGCCGCCTGCTCACTGCAGCGGACACCATCCTGCTCAATCAGGCAACCGCGGCAAGACTCGGCTTGCGGGTGGGCGATTCTCTGTCTCTGGAGATCGCCGGGGAAAGCCGGACCGTCAGCCTGCTGGGTCTGCTGCAGCCGGATGATCGGGTTGCCGCCCAGGCCATGGAGGACCTGGCGGTCCTCGATATTGCCGCCGCCCAGGAGCTGCTGGGTAAAATCGGGCGGCTTTCACGCATCGACCTGATCCTTCCCGAGGGCGAGCCCGGCGCCCGCCTGCTGGCGCGGCTCCAGGCTCAGCTGCCGCCCGATGCCGCAATCATCCAGGCCGACTCCCGCCAGC
This sequence comes from Desulfuromonadales bacterium, assembly GCA_035269105.1. Classification (GTDB taxonomy): domain Bacteria; phylum Desulfobacterota; class Desulfuromonadia; order Desulfuromonadales; family BM103; genus JAQYVZ01. The sequence continues at coordinate 944 of DATFJP010000332.1, read as the reverse complement.
AGAGCATGGCCCAGATGACCCGTGCCTTCCAGCTCAATCTGACCGCCTTGAGCCTGCTCGCCCTGGTGGTCGGAATGTTCCTGATTTACAACACCATGACCTTTTCCGTGCTGCAGAGAAGGCACCTGCTCGGCGCCTTGCGAACCCTGGGTGTGACGCGGCGGGAGTTGTTCAAGCTGGTGCTTGCCGAAGCCCTGCTGATCGGCATACTCGGCACCCTGGCGGGGCTGGTGCTCGGTGTCCTGCTCGCCGACAGCCTGCTGGCGCTGGTGACCCGGACCATCAATGATCTCTATTTCGTTCTCAACGTGCGATCACTGGCGATCACTCCCCTGGCCCTCGGCAAGGGACTACTGCTGGGGTTGGGGGGAACCCTGGCAGCGGCCTGGATGCCGGCCCTCGAGGCCGCCCGGGCCGTACCGCGCACGGTTTTGATCCGCTCCAGCATCGAAACCCGGCAGAGGCGTCTCCTGCCCTGGGTCTTCGGCAGCGGCGCGCTCCTGATCGCTCTGGGGCTCTGCGGCCTGGCGGTGCCGAGCAAAAGCGTTGCCCTCAGTTTCTGCCTGATGTTCCTGCTGATCGTTGGCTACGCCCTGCTGGTGCCCGGCGCAGCGGTCTGGCTGCTCAAAGGCCTGCAGCCGCTGCTCAAGCGCTGTTTCGGCATCCTCGGCAAAATGGCGGCCCGTAACCTGGTCGCCGGACTCAGCCGCACGGGAATCGCCGCAGCGGCCCTGGTGATCGCCGTCGCGGCAACGGTCGGGGTCGGCTTGATGATCGACAGCTTCCGGGTGACCGTCGAGCAGTGGCTCAACAGCTATCTGCAGGCGGATATCTACGTGACAACCGCCGACAGCGGTTTCGGACCGGGCCGCAGTCCGCTCGAGCCCGCTCTGCTCGAAGCGTTCGCCGCGGTCGAGGGGATTGCCGGCATCACCCGGGCCAGA
>DATFJP010000331.1:0-4196 GCA_035269105.1 Desulfuromonadales bacterium | reverse complement strand
GCCCACCGTGCTCTTCTCGGTGATCGGCCGCATGGAGGATGTGCGCCGGGCAGTGACCATGGACGTCAAGCGGCCCGGCGATCTGGTCTATCTGCTCGGTCAGACCCGGGACGAATTGGGCGGTTCGGAATATCTGGCATGGCGTGGTGAGCTGGGAAAATCTGTACCGGAAGTGGATGCCGACGCCGCCTTGCGGCGCTACCGGAGCGTCAACCTCGCCCAGCGGGAAGGCCTGCTGGCGTCCTGCCACGACCTTTCGGATGGTGGCCTGGGAGTCGCCCTTGCCGAAAGCGCCTTCGCCGGCGGCTTCGGTCTGGACGTCGATCTGGACCGGGTGCCGGCCGGCGACGACTTGCGGACCGACCGGCTGTTGTTCAGCGAAACCGCCAGCCGGCTGCTGGTGACCGTCCGGCCGGAACACCAGGCCCGCTTCGAAAGCCTGTTTGCCGGGCAGGATGCCGGACTGATCGGCACGGTCACTGCCGAGCCGCGCCTGGTGGCGAACCGGGACGGGGCTTGCGTGATGAACAGCACACTTGATACACTCAAGCAAGCGTGGCAGCGCCCGCTCAAGGAACTCTAGAATGGCAAACCTGGTCAAGGCGATCGTCATCGCCGGCAACGGCACCAACTGTGAACGCGAAGTGGCCCATGCCTGCCGGATGGCGGGCGCCGAGGTCGCGGACATCGTGTACATCGCCGAGCTGCTCGCCGGGCGGGTGCGGCTGGACGACTACCACTTCCTCAATCTGGCCGGCGGTTTCCTGGACGGCGACGATCTCGGCAGCGCCAAGGCCGGGGCCAACCGTCTGACCCATGCCGCTGTGCGCGGCAGCAGCGAAACGGTCAGCGACCAGCTGCAGCGCTTCATCGCCGACGGCAAGCTGGTCATGGGGGTCTGCAACGGTTTCCAGCTGATGGTCAAGATGGGGCTGCTGCCCGCACTTCAGGGCGACTACCGGACCCAGTCGGCCACCCTGACCTTCAACGACGGCGGACGCTTCGAGGATCGCTGGTGCGAGCTGGCGGTCGACCCGGATTCCCCCTGCGTCTTTACCAGGGGTCTGCAGCAACTTTACCTGCCGGTGCGCCACGGCGAAGGCAAATTCGTGGCCGGTCCGGATGTCCTCGCGGCCATCGAAGGCAAACATCTCGCGGCTGTGCGCTACTGCGGTCCGCAGGACCGGCTGCCGACCATGGAACATCCCTTCAATCCCAACGGTTCGCTGGCGGCGATCGCCGGCGTCTGTGATGAAAGCGGCCGGCTGTTCGGCCTGATGCCGCACCCCGAGGCTTATACCTATCGGGTGCACCATCCCCGCTGGACCCGTGAAGAGTCCCTTCCGGAAGAGGGAATGGGCCTCTGGCTCTACCAGAATGCGATTCGCTTTATCCGGAATGAACTTTAACGATCAGACCCGACAGGTCGCAAGGGGGATCGCGGCAGCATGACTTTTTACCCTCTTTCTGCGGAGTTGAAATTATTACATGTTCGATAAATTTCAGGATGAATGCGGCGTCTTCGGTATCTTCGGACACCCCGAAGCCGCCAACCTGACCTATCTCGGCCTTTATGCGCTGCAGCATCGCGGCCAGGAAAGCTGCGGCATTGTCTCTTCCGACGGCAATCGGCTGCGCTCCTGGAAAGGCATGGGACTGGTCGCCGACGTCTTCAAGCGTGATTCAACCTTCGAAAACCTGCCGGGTTCCAGCTCGATCGGCCATGTCCGCTACTCAACCGCCGGCAGCAGCGACTTCAAGAACATCCAGCCGATTACCGTCGACTACGCGCGCGGCAGCATTGCCGTGGCCCACAACGGCAACCTGGTCAATGGCCAGGAACGGCGCAACGAACTCGAACAGGCCGGATCGATCTTTTCCACGACTTCGGACACCGAGGTCATCATCCACCTGATTGCCCGGTCACAGAGCGATTTGCTGTCGGAGCGCATCACCGAGGCGCTGATGGCTGTCAAGGGCGCCTACAGCGCGGTTTTCCTGACCGAAACCCGCATGGTGGCGGTGCGCGACCCGCATGGCTTCCGGCCCCTGGCTCTCGGCAAACTCAACGATGCCTACGTGGTCGCCTCGGAAACCTGCGCTTTCGATCTGATCGAAGCGGAATTCATCCGCGAGGTCGAACCGGGCGAAATGCTGTTTATCGACAAGCATGGTCTGAAATCCTACAAACCCTTTCCGCCGGCGCCGCCTTCACCCTGCATTTTCGAATTCATCTATTTTGCGCGGCCGGACAGCACGGTGTACGGCAAGCAGGTCTATGGCGTCCGCAAAGAGTTCGGACGGCAACTGGCCCGGGAGCATGGCATTGAGGCCGATGTCGTCATCGCCGTTCCCGATTCGGGTGTCCCCGCGGCCATGGGCTATGCCGAGGAATCCGGGATTCCTTTCGAACTCGGCCTGATCCGCAATCACTATGTGGGCCGGACCTTTATCGAACCCCAGCAGTCGATCCGGCATTTCGGCGTCAAGCTCAAGCTGAATCCGGTCCGGGAAATTCTCGAAAACAAGCGGGTGGTCGTGGTCGACGATTCCCTGGTGCGCGGCACCACCGCCCGCAAGATCGTCAAGATGATCCGCAACGCCGGAGCGCGGGAGATCCACATGCGGCTGTCCAGTCCGCCGACCAGTTATCCCTGCTACTACGGCATCGATACCCCGACCCGCAAGGAACTGATCTCCTCTTCGCACACCATCGAGGAGATCCGCCGCTACCTGACCGCCGATACGATCGGCTACCTGAGCCGCGAGGGCATGCGGCATGCGGCCGGCATCCCCGAAGACATGATGGCCGGCGGCCTGTACTGCGACGCCTGCTTCAGCGGCGACTATCCCGTCAGGTTCCCTCGCCTCAAAGCAGACAGCCAGCTTGGTTTGTTCTAGCCTTGATGTTGGGTTAATGGAAATCAATTTGTAACGCAGGGTCGCAAAGAAAGCAGAGAGAGAAACTCTTTTTCCTTCATCTTGATCTGAATTGATTACATTTTTTTCTGGGTTTTTCTCAGCGGCTCTGCGTCTTTGCGTTAAGAAATAAGCTTTTGGTTGAAATTAATGCTAAGGAGAGGATCATGACCGAGCAGGAACGCAGTGAACTGATGCAGATCATCCGGGAGCTGTCCTACGAAGAGCGTGAGGTGACGCTGGCTTCCGGGCGGAAGAGCAACTTTTACTTCGACGGCAAGCAGACCAGTCTGCACGCCAGAGGAGGTTTGCTGGTCGGCAAGGCATTCTGGGCGATTGTCAAGCAGTTCGATGGTCTGGTGCACGGTGTCGGTGGCCTGACCATGGGCGCCGACCCGATCGCCACCGCCACCTCGATCGTCGCGGCGCTGGCGGTAGACTCCGTCCATGCCTTCATCATCCGCAAAGAGCCGAAGGGCCATGGCACCGGCCAATGGCTGGAGGGCCGCAAGAACCTGCCGCCCGGTTCGCGGGTGGTCATCGTCGAAGACGTCACCACCACCGGCGGGTCGTCCATGAAGGCCGTCGAACGGGCGCAGGAAGAAGGGCTCGAGGTGCTCGGCATCATCACCCTGGTGGACCGGCAGGAAGGCGCGGAGGACAACATCACGGGTGCCGGGCAGATTTTGAAGGCGGTGTTTACGCGGCAGGAGGTTGTTGGCTGAATTTCCCTGCGGGACCCGAAATCAAAAAAGGAACGTCTTCGCGGCGTTCCTTTTTTGATTCTACTCATCCGGGATTTTGAACAGCACATGCACCCCTTCGATTCCCTCCAGGGCTTTCCGGTCGACCCGCTCGGTGTCGCCGATGACGCCGATGATGGTGCGATTGGCGCCGGTGGACTGGTGGAAATCGAAATCGTGCTCGACGAGGAACTGCTTGACCCGGCGGAGCTGTTCCTCGCTCGCGTTCTTTCTCATGACGATCAGCATGTGTTCAACCTTTCGTGCGCAGGCGCTCCAGGCGGCGGGACTCGTCAATCACCCGTTCGAACAAGCGGATGATGGCTTCGTTTTCCAGCGGTCCGGGATTCTCCCGGGCCATGGTTTCGAAAATGGTCTTCTCGCGCTCCGGATCGTAGACCGGAATGCCGTGCTGTTTCTTGATTTCGCCGATTTTCAGCGCCAGGTCGGCCCGCTGGTTGAAGATGCGCAGCAGTTCGCCGTCCAGGCGGTTGATTTCCCTGCGAAGGTCGTCGATGGACAAAAGCAGCTCCC
>DATFJP010000330.1:0-10237 GCA_035269105.1 Desulfuromonadales bacterium | reverse complement strand
AGAGCAAGGAAGTGCTCGACGAGTTCTGCGAGGCGATGCAGGCCATCGCCGCCGAAGCCCGTGACCAGCCGGAGATATTGCACGAGGCGCCGCGCCTGACCCGGGTGCGGCGGTTGGACGAGACGACCGCCGCCCGCAAGCCCACACTCAGGTGGGAGGCGGGCAAAGACAATTAACATTGCGCCGGGAAAACCGTTGCTGAGACCGCAAAAGCCCGCCAGATCCCTTTCTGGCGGGCTTTTGTTTCCGATTTCCGGTGGCGGAAAATTTCATCAATTCTCGGCCTGACGGTCATTGACAGCGACCAGGTAAGTCCGGCTCGAGCAGAAGGAACATGAGGGGTATTGGACAGGAGCGAAGCGATGGTGCTAGATTGAAAGCAGATGCAACACTGGCGTGCCGCGAAGTGACAAGGAGACAGACAATGTTAAAAAGACTTTGGATTTTCAGCGTCTATCTTTTTCTGATCGTCATCGCCCCCGTCCTGTTGATCATGATGGGCCTGGTCCTGACCCACATTCCTCTCGGCTATGCGTTTCTCGGCTGGCTGCCTGTCGCCGTTGCCGGAACCCTGGCCATGGTCTACGGCTCCATGCTGGACAACAAACGGCAATCGGTCGAACATTCCTAGGCTGAAGCCGGTTTGCTGGCGGACCCCGGGCAGATGGCCGTTTTTCAGACCATTTTGATGAAGCAAAGTGCTCATCCTGGCATGGGCAAACCTCTTTGTGTGACTCCAGAAAGAAGCTTGTTGCCTATTTTGATCCGCTGATCGATGCCTCCCTCATGTTATCCAAACCCGGAACCTACATCCTCGTTCTGAGAAGTCGCTCACGTCGGCACATTGCCATTGGACGGTGGGGCGATCTGGCAATGCAGCCGGGCTATTATCTTTATGTCGGCAGCGCTTTCGGGCCGGGGGGCGTTGCCGCGAGGGTCTTGAGACACTGGCGGCAACTTAAAGCGAAACGCTGGCACATCGATTATCTGCGGGAATATACGACTCCGCAAGCAGTCTGGTACAGTCACGCGCCAATTCATTTGGAACACGGCTGGGCTGAGACCATGAAGAACCTCCAGGGGGTCCGGCCCCTGGCCGGATTCGGCTGCAGCGACTGTGCTTGCCAGGCCCATTTGTTCTTCACCCCCGTAAAACCGGCACTCGACTCATTTGTCGAAGCCGCCGTTTGTTCCGTGCAGGAATGGCCCGGCAAGGACCTCGGCTCTTGAGCTGCTCGCCTGCGCAACTGGACAGGGAAGTTCTCCGGTGCAGGCGGACGGTTTGCTGAGGCTGCAGATTTTTACTGACCTCGACCAGGCAATCAGATACCTCCGGGCCTGAAATGGCTATCTCATTCAGGCAGGGGAATGAATTCCGTCTCGCCTGGAACGTCCGGAAATTCCCCTTGCCGCCATTTTTCCTTGGCCTCCTCGATCAACTCCTGCCGACTGGCCACCAGGTTCCACCAGATGGTGCGTTTGCCCACCGGCGCGCCGCCGATGATGACCAGGCGACTGTCTTCCTCCGCTTTCAGGATGATGCGGGGGCTCTGGTCGAACACCGCCATGGTATGAGCCGGCAGCTGCGTGCCTCGAGCCGAAACCCGGCCCGAAACCACGTAAACGGCCCGCTCCTCGACCTGGTCCGGGACCGGAATCGCGGCACCTCGCTGGAGAGTCGCTTCGATAGAGACGGTCGGCGAGACCGTTTCGACCTGTGACCGGGCACCGAAGGCCTCGCCGATCAGCACCCGCATGGAGCGCCCCTTTTCTTCCAGCAGCGGCAGGGCGTCGGCACCGTAATGTCGGAAAGAGGGCGCCATCCTTTCCCGGGCTTCGGGCAGGGCGACCCAGAGTTGCAGGGCGTGCAGGGTGTGCGCGCTGCGGCGGACCTCCGGCGGGGTCCGCTCGGAATGCACGATGCCGCGGCCGGCAGTCATCCAGTTGATGGCCTGGGGCCGAATTGCTTGAACGTTGCCCAGGCTGTCGCGATGCAGGATCTCGCCTTCGAACACATAAGTGACGGTCGCCAGCCCGATATGCGGATGGGGACGAACGTCGATGCCCCGGCCGGCGGGAAACTCTGCCGGGCCGAGGTGGTCGAAGAAGACAAAAGGACCGACCGCCCGCAGTTCCCGCGTCGGCAACAGCCGCCGCACGCTGAAGCCGCCCAGGTCTTTCTCCTGCGGTTCAAGCAGGGTCTTGACTGTGGGACAGGCTTGGGTTGCCAAGGTTCTACAGGACGGTTTTTCCATGATCAGATCGCTCATCGCTTCCCTCCTCTGGGTTGCTGATGCGTTTGCCGCAGTTCTTTATCCGGCGGCTTTCTGGAACATTCCCATTTCACGGTTCTTGTGCACTTCATCAGGTAGAAAGATACCGCCGTTCATGGCGATATAGACCCCGGGCGACCGGCTCAGCAACACTCCCAGGGCGAAGCCGATATTGAAAACGGCGTCGCTGTCCTTGAACAGCAGCGGCTGCATGGCGCCGGTCAGCACGATTGTTTTGCCGGTCACCGCCTGCAGGCACCTGGCCGTTTCGATCATGGTGTCGGTGCCGTGGGTGATCAGAATCCTGTCGCAGGGCTCGGACCGGACTTTCGCCAAGGCCTGTTGGCGGTCAGCCTCGGTCAGGTCCAGGCTGTCTTTTTTGAACAGGGATTCCATCTGATAATCGATGCCGACCTTGACTTCTTTCAGCAGGCGGTCGACGTTGGATTCGCCGACTTGGAAGCTGCTCCTGGCATCGAAATAGACCTTGTCGATGGTGCCGCCCATGGTCAGAATTTTCACGTTCATGCTGGAGCCTGGCCTTCCGATTCGAGTGAACGGCCCGGGCGACGGGGATCGCCTGCCGGCCTGTCAATAAACCCTTCGGCGATACTGGATGGTGTCGCCGATGCCGTATTGAAAAAACGCCATGATCTTGAGCATCTCATGGGGATAGGCCCGGGGCAGCGGGCCGTAGGTTGCGCCCTGCCTGACCGAATCCATCGCTTCCCGGTCCAGCAGGGGATAGCCGGAGCTCTCCAGAAGCTCAACATCTTTGACATCTCCCTGGCGATTGACCGTGATGCGCAGCAGTAACGTGCCCTGCTGCATCTGGCGCAGGGCTTCCGCCGGGTAATCCCAAACCAGATAAATGTTGTCCCGGAACCGGCGCATGAACGAGTTGAGCAGGTCCTGTTCCGTGTCCAGCCAGACGGTATCGCCCGGGGCGATATTTTCCCGGTATTTGCGGCGCCAGTCACTTTCGATGCTGGCCAATGCCTCGGGGGAGATCCGGGTCAGCTGTTCGAGGTCCGGCAATGGTTTGGTCAATGCAGGGATCTCTGGTTTTGGCAGCGATTTGGTTGGCGCCGCCGGTTCGGTTTTCGGGCGCTGTCCCTCGGGTGTCTCCCGGCTGGGTGGTTGTTCTGTCACCGCCTCGGCCTGTTCGGCCGCAGGTTTTTCCTCTTGCGGCGGAGCCGGTTTTTCAGCTGGTGCCGTTGCCGGTTCCGGCGGTGGGGCCGGGACCGGCTTGGGAGCCGGGGGACGGGCGGTCACATCCATGTCATCCTCGCCCTCGGGCGCCTGTTCTTCCTCCACCACCTGATCGGTCGGCCCCAGCCGTTCGGCGGGCGCCTCGCGTGGTTTCTCCAGGTCCTCGCGCACGGGGATGTCCAGTTCGCGTGGCCGGGCCCGATCCGGTTGCGGCGTGGGGCGAACCTCTACGTAGACCGGTTCCTCAGGGGCGGGCGGCTGAAAATAGTCGGTTTTCGGCGTTAGCAACAGCAGCATGTGCAGCAGCAGCGACAGCAGGATGCAGGCAAGCAGCAGGCGATTTTGGCGGCGATGCAAATCCATTCAATATGTGCCCCTGAACAATTCGGTATTATAACGTACTTGCCTGGCCCGTCACCACCCTGGATTCCGAAGACAGAGCGATCCCTGACGGAGGCAAACCGCTTGACCCGCTTGGCGGGTTCGGGTATAAACTTGATTTTTTAAAACTTTGTTTTGTGTGAGGAGAGAGACCTATGAATCTTGTTGAGCAGATCAAGGCAAAAGCGCGTCAGGAGGTTCAGACCGTGGTTCTGCCTGAAAGTTATGACGATCGCATGATCCAGGCAGCTGAAAAAATCGCCCAGGATCAGCTGGCCAAGCCTGTGCTGCTCGGGGATCCAGCAGTGATTCGGGCCAAGGCCGGTGAATTGGGTGTTTCCCTGGCAGGCGTGGATGTGGTCAGCCCTGCCCAATCCGACCTGCTGGAGGATTACAGCGCCGAGCTGGCCAGGCTGCGGGAGAAAAAGGGTATGACCGCCGAGCAGGCGCGCGCCACTCTGACAGGGGAAGACAACCTCTTTTTCGGCGCCATGATGGTTCGCAAAGGTGATGCCGGCGGCATGGTGGCGGGGGCCTATAATACCACCGGCGACGTCCTGCGGGCCGCCTTTCAGGTGATCGGCACCGCCGGCGGCATGAAGACGGTTTCCTCGGTGTTCCTGATGGTTACCCAAAATCCCGATTTTGGTGAAAACGGCGTGCTCTGCTTCGCCGATTGTGCGGTCAATCCGAATCCCAATGCCCAGGCTCTTGCCGAAATCGCCGTGTCGACCGCTGCCAGCTGCCGAAGCTTTCTCGGCGTGGACGCCCGGGTCGCCATGCTCTCCTTCTCGACCAAGGGCAGCGCCAGCCACGCCGATTGCGACAAGGTGCTCGAGGCTCTGAGCATTGCCAAAGGCCTGGCCCCCGATCTGCAGATCGATGGCGAACTGCAGGCTGATGCAGCCCTGTTGCCGAAAGTCGGTGACAAGAAAGCTCCCGGTTCAAGCGTTGCCGGCAAGGCCAACACACTGATTTTTCCCGACCTTGATGCCGGCAACATTGCCTACAAGCTGGTCGAGCGGGTGGCCGGCGCCGAAGCGGTCGGACCCATTGTCCAAGGGCTGGCCAAACCCGTCAACGACCTGTCGCGGGGTTGCTCGGTTGACGATATCGTCAGTGTTGCCGCCATAACTGCCGTGCAGGCGCAAGGATAAACTTCCGCGCTGGGCTGTAAATCCTTTGATTTTTCTATGGGTCGGTGAATTTCACCGGCCTTTTTTCATGCAAAAAAAGGCCGGGATAATATCCCGGCCCCGAATATCCTGGTCTTTTTGTCAAACCAGGCGGTAGTCTCATCGCCTTTTGCTCGGAATCTGTTATTTCCTCTGGAAATCCTTGCCACTGAAGGAATACTGGAAATTCATGTGGTTCGTGTAAGTCTCTTCGAGAATGGCGACCACGTCTTCAGTGAAGACCAGTTCCTCGTCGGTCGGGATGACGAAAACCTTGACCGGCGAATCCGGCGTGGTGATCACCGTTTCCTTTTTGCGGGTCATGGTGTTGCGGTTCTTCTCTTTGTCGAGGATGATGCCGATGCATTCCAGGCCTTCGAGTGCTTTTTCGCGAATCATCCAGCCCATTTCGCCGACGCCGGCTGTAAAAACGACCGCGTCAACCCCGCCCAGGGCGGCGGTATAAGAACCGATATACTTTTTCAACCGGTAGGCTTCCACATCCAGTGCCAGCTGACAGCGTTCATCCCCTTCTTCCGCACTCTCGATGACATCCCGACGGTCGGTGTATTGACCGGTGATGCCGAGAACGCCTGATTTTTTGTTGAGGATGCTGTCGATCTCCCGGGCGCTCAGGTCTTCCTTCTCCATGATGAAGGCCGGTATGGCGGGGTCGATATCGCCGCAGCGGGTACCCATGACGGCGCCTTCGAGGGGCGTCAGGCCCATGGACGTATCAACCGATACGCCGTTCTTTATGGCGGAGTGGGAGACGCCGTTGCCGATATGCATGGTGATGATGTTGCAGTCTTTGGGGGCCTTGCCGAGCATGACGGCAGCCCGTTTGGAGACGTAGAGATGGCTGGTGCCGTGAAATCCGTAGCGCCGGATGCCGTGGTTCTCGTACCATTCGTAGGGCAGAGGATAGGTATAGGCATGCTTCGGCATGGTCTGATGGAAAGCCGTATCGAAAATGCCGATGTGGGGGACGTCGGGCAAAACGGACTGGGCGGCTTCGATGCCGGCAATGTTCGGCGGGTTGTGCAGGGGTGCCAGATGCTGGACGTCCTTGATGGCATCGAGAACAGCGTCGTCGATCCGGACCGAACAGGTAAACTTCTCCCCGCCGTGAACCACGCGGTGGCCGACGGCTGAAATCTGATCAATCGTATCCACGACCCCGTACCTGGCGTCGGCCAAAATTTTTATGATCAGGTGTATCGCGACCTTGTGGTCCGGGCATTCGTATTCTTCCCGGTAGGTTTCGCGACCAGGAACTTCGTGAATAATGAAAGAATCCCCGATCGTGACCCGTTCGACCATCCCTTTGGCGATCACCTGCTTCTTCTGCCAGTCATAAAGTTGGTATTTTACCGAGGAACTGCCGCAGTTCAGTGCCAGAATGTCCATAAAATATTCTCCTGATGTTTCACAAAGTCGAAAAATCTCAGGTGTGATTATAACAAAAAGTGTTTTATCTGTTTGTTCCGAAAAGTCCTGGAGAAAAAGCTATTTCAGCGTTATCAGGGGGTTACAGGCTGAAAACGAGTTGTGAAAGGGTAAAGGAAGGTTCAACAAAATGCAAGGCTTTTATCGACACCTGAAAGGGGAAGGTTTAGTCTGGACAGAGGCTTGCGGATCGTGTAAAATCCCCCGCGAGTTTGAGGCCAATCAAGCTCAAAAAACCAAATTTGCTGAGGAGGTATATCCCATGGCCTACACAATTAATGACGAATGCATCAACTGCGCGGCCTGCGTAGACACCTGCCCGGTCGATGCCATCAGCGAGCAGGGCGAAAAGCATGTGATCGATCCCGCAACCTGCACTGACTGTGGTGCTTGCGTCGACTCCTGCCCGGTGGATGCCATCGAGGCTCCCTGATCCAGGGGCTGCACTCACGAGCAAAAAAAGGGCGCCGCATCGACCGATGCGGCGCCCTTTTGCGTTTGGCCGGGACCGTCAGGCCTTAGCTGCTGCCCGGCTTCGAACCCACGACTTCGACGTTGATGCTGGCAATGTCCTCCGGCAGGTTGCGGAAAACGATGGTGAAGGGAATCGCCGCGCCGGGAGCAACATCCATATTCGCCAGGCTGTCGCCGAACTGATTGTTCATGGCCTCCTCGATTTTGGCGTATGGCGTTTGCCGCAAGGTCTCTTCGTCCAGAGGGTTGCCGCAGAAAACAGTCTGCTGGTAGAGCGGTTTGCCTGCACTATCCAACAGGACGCCCTTGACGGTGATGGCCGACCGGGGCGTCGGGTAGTTGTTGACCACTTTGCCCTCCACAGCCAGCAACTGCCCGGCATGGCGGTTGCTGATGTAGCTGGTGTCGGTGATGTTGATGCTGATTTTGTGTTCGGCGGCTGGAGGTGGCGCCTGACCGGTAAAACGCTCCAGGATACGGTTGAAGTTCAGGCCGCCGTCCTGCAGGTAAAAATAGCCGGCTGCGCCTCCAAGCGCGAGCAGCAGCAGAAAAAGCAGCAACAGGACTTTCGAAAACGGACCCTTGCGCTTGGCCGGGGGGGCTGCCAGGGGCCTTGCGTCGTCTTCCCGCTCGGAGGCTCGCCCTTGGCGCGGCGCGGGCCTGGTTTCAGGCTCTTCGCCGCCAGAGCGGTCTTCCGAAAAACTCGCTCCGGTGAAATCGCCGGTTGCTTCCAGCGTCTGGCCTTCTGTTTCACCTTCGCCCTGCAGGTCGATTTCTCCAAACTGGAGGCCGTTACCCGCTGATTCTTCTCCTCTTCCCCGGGCCTCGGGAGCTGGTTCCTCGAAAGCAAAGCTCTCCTTTTCGGCGTCACCCTCTCCGGCTGCCGCGTCGAAATCGGGCTCATCGAAGGCGAAACTCTCCTCTTCCAGACCGTCCTGTCCGGCGGTCTGGCTAAAATCGGGTTCATCGAACTCGAAACTTTCTTCACCGGCAACGGCGTCCTCCCGCCACTGGTCGGTTTCATCTTCCTTCAGAGAGGGTTCTTCATCGAATGAGAATTCGGCAATATCGTCGCCCATGCCGAATTCTTCTGTTTCCCCTGTCGGCTCGGCGGGGCCCGGCATGTCCAATTGCAGCTCGCCCGTATCATCCTCCGCCTCGCCAAAAGAAAAGTCCTCGCTTGCGGAGGTCTCGTCCGGCGGCCGCTCGCCTCCGGTTTCGCGCTCAGATTCGACGTCTTCAAAACGGAAGTCTTCGGCGGTTTTCTCTGCAGGTTTTTCCTGATCCGATTCGGCAGGCAAATCTCCGAATTCGAATGCTGCCAAATCATCTGCGGTCGGTTCACCGGTTTCGCTGCCGGCATCCTCGTCTTCCGCTTCCCCGGCAAAGTCCGATTCGCGAGATTCCTCCTCCGATTCGGGAGCCGCAAACGAGAAATCATCGGCCAATTCGTGACCGCCTCCTGCTGTTGAGTCCGTCTCCTGCTGCAGGCCGCTGAAGTCCAGTTCGGACTCCGCTGGTTGGAGCCCGGGCTCCGCGGCGGCCTCGCCTTTTCGGTCGGCTTCCGTCTCCACCGCAACCTGCTCCGGTGTCTTCTCCGGCGTGGTCCCCGCTGCGCCCGCATCTGGCGGCTCGGCAACGGCTTCCATGTTCATGGCATCGAAATCAACGGTTTCTTCCGGCGGTTCGGGTTCCGGGGGCATGACGGTGAAAACATGTTTGCACTTGGAACAGCGTACTTTGGTTCCGGTCGGCTTGAGCTTTTCATCCGCGAGCCGAAAACGGGTTTGGCATTGCTCGCACTGAATAATCATTCAGTTTCTCCCTCAGTCTGTTTCTACCAGAAAAATATCAGCCAGATTCCGGTAGCGTTCGTTCCAGTCCAAACCATACCCGATGATAAAACCGTCATCCAGGGTAAAACCGACATAATCGACACGAACATCCGTGATGCGAGGAGCCTGCTTGTCAACCAGGGTACAGACGCGCAGACTGGCCGGTTCGCGTTGGCGCAGTTTTTCGCAGAGGGCTTCCAGGGTCTGGCCGCTGTCGACGATGTCTTCGACGATCAGGACATCCTTGCCCTTGATGGACAATTCGAGATCCTTGCGAAATTCGATAATACCCGAGGAGCGGGTTTCCGAGCCGTAGCTGGCAATGCGTACGAAATCGACGATGGAGGTTGTCTTGACCTCCCGGATGAGGTCGGCGATGAACAGGAAAGAGCCCTTGAGGACGCCGACCATGACGAGATTTTTCCCCTCGTAGTCCCGGTCGATCTGCCCGGCCAGATAAGCGATCCGTTCAGCGATTTGCTCCCGGGAATAGAGTATGGTCATGGAGGGGTCGTTCATGTATCATCCAATGGTGGAAATTCCAGCGAACATTCTATAGCAAAGCACCTGTTTTGTGTCAATTTTTTCGCCTGAACGACCTTTTTGCCCAAGGCTGCACCAGGTATGTTATAATTCCCGGGTTTCAGGACCTTGACAAGGGGAAATCCGGAGAACTGGTGGGACGATGAAGAAGCGATCTTTCGGTCTGGCGGTATGCCTGGTTTGGTTGACGGCAGTCTGGGCGTCGGCAGCGCCGAAGCTGGTCGTCGATGAGCCGGTTTTCGAGTTCGGACCAGTACCCCAGGGACAGGACGTCCGGCATACCTTCCAGTTCCGCAACATCGGCGACGAGCCTCTGGTCATCAGCAAGGTCCGGAGTTCCTGCGGCTGCACCGCAGCGCTGGTTTCATCGGAGGTCCTCCAGTCCGGACAACAGGGGGAATTGAAGACCAATTTCGACAGCGCCAGGTTCCGTGGCAAGGTCGACAAGACCATTTATCTTTACAGCAACGACCCGCAGATTCCGGTTCAGAAAATGACGGTCAAGGGCGAGGTGCTGGAACTGTTCGGTCTGGCGCCGCGGCAGGTCAATTTCGGCCCGGTTCAACCGGAACATCCGGTCGAAAGGACTGTGACCCTGACCAGTCGGGTCGCTGAAAACCTGCAGAGGGTTTCGATACAAACCACCAGTCCGCAACTGAAGGCCCGGTTTCCTGAACAACTGCCGGCCCTCGGTTCCGGCAAGATCAAGATTGCCCTCAAGCCGAAGCCCGGTCAGAATCGCTTCAGCGGTTATGTGATCCTCCAGCTGCAGGGAGAAAATACCTATGACCTGCGCCTGCCGGTTTATGCGCAAATCCGCGATTAGGCCGTCCGGCGACATCACTTCTGCTTTGCCGTTGCCAGCGGAGGGTGGGCGACAACAGAGAATGTCGGT
>DATFJP010000329.1:0-8368 GCA_035269105.1 Desulfuromonadales bacterium | reverse complement strand
CACCGCCTTCTGCCAGGGAAACAGCGCCTCCGTGCAGAGCGGACGGTCTTGCTGAAACCAGCAGGGCCCCGGAGGCTTCCGGAGCCCTGCTTCTCATTTGCCGGGTTTAAAAAAGTACCCTCAGGTATTCCGAAGTCCGCTCCCGCCTCTGCCGCTCGATTTCCTTGGGATCGGTCTCGACGAATTTATCGTCCGGGGTGACCTTGAAGACCGGCTGCCCCTTCTGCACGATAGTGCCGTCTCCGCTTTCGATCAGGATCTTGTCAATCGTTCCGGAGAAAGGCGCCGGAACCTTGTTGAACATCTTCATGACCTCGAGAATAAACAGCGGCTGGCCCTTGTCAAAATGGTCACCCTCCTTGACGAAAGGCGCCATGCCCGGAGCTTCCTGGGCATAATACATACCGCCCCCGGGCGTGACAATCTCGTCGGCCCTGGTCGCCGGCGGCGGCACCAGAACCTTCTTCATGGCGGCCTGCAGGTCGGAATCATTGAGATAATCGGGGATGGTGACCTCCAGATCCGACTCCACCCGGAAATCGAAGAACTCCGTCCTGTCACCGACCAGGCAGATCAGTCCGAGCAGCTCGTTGCCCATCTCGTACCCGACATGGGCCGACTGGATCTGCTGCCAGGTAGCCTTGTCGTACCCGCCCTGCGGCCGCGGCTTGCACAGAATCTCGTCAAGCTTGAGGAATTGCTCCTTGCCCAGATTGAACTTTTCCCGCAATTCCGCATAAAATGCCAGAGCGCCCTCCAGGAGGTCACGGTCATGCGTCCAGATGACCTCGGCGGCCGGCGCTTCCTCGCGCCAATCCATGTTCAGGTATTCATAGGTTTCCTGCAGGACCACCAGAGGGTTGCGCAGCCAGACCACTTTGTCGTTTTTGAGTTCGAAGTTTTTCCGATTTAGGCTCAGCCAGCCCGACAGCAGGTGCGGGTCTTGGAACAAAATCTCCATCGGCCGGGTCAGCAGAGTGCCTTTGCGGTCCAGGGTTTCCGAGGCGGCCTTGGCGGCATCGGCATCTTCCGCATAGATTTTGGCATAGTGCTTTTTCATCGCCAGGAAGGCATAGACGATGTCGAGCTTTTGCGCCTCTTCCTTGAGCTTGCCGACCAGAGTCAGGTAAGGCACCACAAAGCGGGTGGTCGGCTTGGCCATAACGTTATTGCCGATGAACCAGTTGACCAGACCGTAATGGAACTCGAGGTTGGTGGCCAGGTTGCTGCCACGCAGGGTGGTCTTGCGCAGGACCGTGGAGAGATGCTCATAACTGTCCAGGCGATTTTCACCTTTGGTCAGCAGCAGCGCAATATTGGAGTCATACGCACCCGCCAGATGGTAGCGCATGAACTGGCCGGTATCCGGATTGGGGTTGCAGATGCCCTGGTCGTCCCGGATTTCGCCCTCGATCGGCTTCGACCAGTAACGGACATAGCCGCCGGCGCTCGGTGAAAGGGAAGCGTCGGTGGCATTGAGGCGCGCTTCGGCGCCGGCTCCGAAGCGGGGGATCCGCTCGGGTCGGGGCAGACGGTCCTTGTGGCGGGCCAGCAGGGCCATGGCTTCGACCAGAGACTCAACGATAAAATAATCGTTCTTGTCTTTCGGGTTGGTGAACTTGAGTTTATAGACCAGTTCGGTCACGCGGTGTTCGACCTGGATCCGGGTGTTGACTTCCATGAAATAGTGGCGGTCGCGGTCGACGATGCATTCGAAGGTCGAGGCGGAATCCAGGCCGACGGCCACGCCGAACCGTTCCGATTCATCTTCCATTCGCTGCAGAACCTTCAGGTCCGACTGCAGGGCCTTGACCTGGGCTTTGAGTCCGGTTTTTTTGGCTTTATCGATCTCTTTCGCCAGGCCTTCCTGAGTTACGGAGACTTCGAGCAGTTTCTGCTCGTGCATCTGCAGGGAGCAATCTCTGCCGCCCAGCGCGATGCACCATTCACCGTTGCCGAGCATCTGGATTTCGTTGTGCCGGGTTTGCTCGATATTCAATTCGATCAGTACGTTCTTGTTGTCCCCGACCCCGGTCGCCTTGACTTCGCCGAGCACCTCGCGAACCAGGCCGGGCGCCACCGAAGCGGCACCCTTGATCTGCTTCTCCGTCGGATTTTTGGTCAGCAGCAGTGAGGCGCCGAGAATCCGCTGCCCTTTGCCACCGCCGCCGCCGATCGCCTTCAGGCGGATACGCGCTCCCGGATAATCCCGAAACATCTGGGCACATTCGATCTCCACCTGACTGCACAATTCGTCAATGGTGAACAGGTCGATGCCCTTCGCATAGGAGGCCATCAGGATCACGTCGGCGACCTGCTCGAGAGACAGCGACTCGTCCTCGAGCACCCTGCGATCAATATCCAGTTCCTCGGCTTCGGCGAGCGCAATCAGTTGAGCCCGCGACTTGTGGTGTCTGAGCAGGGTGCGGGCAGTGACATTGTCGATGCCGGGGGTGACCGAGACATCGACCTGCAGGGCGGTCCGCTTGGCTTCGTCCTTTTTGCCGGCGGCCCGCTGGGTTGCCGCACAGGGTCCGATGAACTTCAGACCGGCCCTCTCGATCGCGGCGACGAATTCGTCATCCTCGGCCATGAAGCCGTAACCGGCAAAGACCGAGTCATAGCCATTATCGAGCGCGATGCCGATGATCTGCTGGATGCGTTCGATCCGCTCTTCCTTGGAAGCCCCGGTATAATCCGGAACCCGGTGGACCCGGCTGTGATCGGTCAACTGCCGGAGTTCGGGGGAGAGCGCATTCGGATAGACAATGGAGTCCTTCTCGGAAAGCAGGATGCCGTAGTGGCTGACCCCCATTTCTTCGTAGACATCCATCGCCTCTTTGCGGATCGGGCCGCGGCAGACGATCAGCGGCTTGAGGTCCTCGCAGGAAAAAGAGCGGACCCATTCCGAGTCGGACTGGCTGAGGCGACGGTCCTTGTGAATCAGGGGGTTGTTTTTATAGTAATCGATGGTCTGTGTCATGGTTCTTTCTCTCCAATCTGATGCCGTAGGAAGCTGCCGTCGCTCGATTAATGAAACTCACGCTGGACATCCTGCCAGGTCGTCGGTTGATAGTGCCGCAGCAGGAAGTTGAGATTTTCGCCCAGGACCTGCCGCAGCTCGGTAGGCATGACGATCGAGGAGATGGAGCCGAGTGCAAGGCCTTCCTTCGGGTTCATCAGCTCTTTCTCGTAGCGCAGATTCAGTTCGGCCTCCTGCTGCTTGAGCCACTCGGCCGCTTCCTGTTCTGAATCCTTTTTGGCTTCATCTCCATCCATGCCGGCCTTGATCCGCTCCTGGACGCCCTTTTTGACCATGTCGGAGATTGCCCCCCGAATTTTTCGCAGCTCGGCCTTGTAGACGAATTCTTTGCCGGCCGGCCCCATAACCGCGAGGCGGGTGGTCGGCAGGGCCAGGACCAGATCGGCACCGGTCGGGTAGTTATTGAAGGAGGCATAGGCGCCGCCGAAGGCGTTGCGCAGGATCAGCAGAATACGCGGTGTCCTCACATCGACGATCGAATCGAGCATGGAGCGGCCCGCCTGGACGATGCCTCGGGCCTCCTGTTCGCGCCCCGGCAGAAAGCCGGTAGTATCTTCCATGAAGATCAGCGGAATGTTGTAGATATTGCAGAAGCGCACAAACCGGGCGATTTTAACCGCCGAATCGCAGTCGATCTGTCCGGAGGAGACCGAAGAGTTATTGGCGACGAAGCCGACCACGTTGCCGCCGAGGCGGCCGAAAGCAGTAATCGCTTCCCGGGCGCGGCTCGGCTGCAGTTCGAAGTAGTCGCCGTGATCGCAGATCTGCTGGATAATGATCGAAACGTCGAAAGGCGTATTGAAGCCGGTCGGCGAGTTAAAGGCTTTCTTCAGCAGGGTGTTGATTTCCCAGGTTTTGCGTTCCAGCGGATCGCTGGTTTCCAGGTAAGGGGCCATGCTGAAATTGTTGCCGGGGATGTAGCTGAGCAGACGCACCGCAGTGCGCAGGGCGGCGGTTTCGTCGGCGACGGTCAAATCGGCGACACCCGAGGCGCCATGCACCTTGGGCCCCCCCAGGTCCTCGGGAGAGATCTCTTCGCCGAGAACCGACTTGACCACGCCGGGTCCGGTCAGGCCGAAAAAGGTATCTTCCGGCTGGATCACAAAACTCCCCTGTCGGGGCAGGTAGCTGCCGCCACCGGCATTGAAGCCAAACATGCACATTATGGTCGGGACCACCCCGCTGATCTTGCGCAGGGCAGTAAATGCCTCGGCGTAGCCGTCCAAGCCGCCGACGCCGGCAGGGACAAAGGCGCCGGCCGAGTCGTTCATGCCGATCACCGGGATGCCCTTCTCCCCGGCCATGCGGAACAGCCGCGCCAGTTTGTTACCGTTAGTGGCATCAATTGAGCCGGCCCGCACGGTAAAATCGTGCCCGTAAAGGGCGACATCGCGGCCGTCGATATTGAGGATGCCGGTTACCAGCGAGGCCCCGTCGAGGTTCTTGCCCCAGTTCTGGAAAAGGATGTTCGGCGCTGCCTGGGTCAAAACATTGATGCGCTCCCAGACGGTCATGCGTTTTTTGAAATGCTGCTTTTCGATCTGGCCGATCTGGACGGATTTGATCGGCCGCTGAATGAGGTCGTGACCTTCCTGCATGACCTCTTCATAAGCACCGGCAACGCCGGCCACTTCACCGGGGATGGTAAATTCGATTTTCTCATGAAGAGCCAAAGGGTTTTTCAATGAAGGGGTAATCGCTTTTTTCGGCATGATGCTGATCCTTCTGGTTTAGTGAAAATAGTTTCCCGGGTCTGCTGCCCTGCAGACTGCAGCCCGGCACAGACAAAATCGGCAATAACAGCAAGGTGAATCGAAAGACTATTGCCCCTTGGGCAAACCTTCGAATTAAACCTGGAGACTGAAATAGAATAGGGTTTTACCCTCGCAGGGTATAGCGTAAAGCAACTGAAATTGTCAATCAAAATTTATTTTAGGTAAAAAAGCATTTAATCCTATTAAATGCCTGAATCGTCTCCCGAAATAATGCCAACTGCTTTTCAAAACCTTTTTTGAAAAAATTGTCGCCCGGCCGCCTCAGGTTCCCGAAGGATTAAATACGGGTGCGTCGAACGTTACCATGAGGTTGACTTCTGCACGGTGATTGCGCCATGATTGGGCTGAGTTAGTTTCCGTCCGGAAACGGTTCTTTTCCGCCTTGGCTGCGTCAATCTGCGGACTTGCTTGTGCGGCGTACCGATGTACGCCTCCGCGCAAGCCCTTGATTTCCTTGCCATGACGAAAAAATCCTCGTTTCCAACTCGAAAACTTCACTGTGCCCATCCGGAGTTTCCAGATGGACACGAGTTACCTATTCACGCAGCAGAAAGTTCACGGCCTTGTCTCAGATATACTCCGATTTCCCGGTTGGCCTGCAGCTCTGGCCTCAGGCACGCCGCAAAGCCCGATCATTGCAGGAAGGGTATGCCTTCTCCCTCCTGGAAAAGGCCACCGACACGTATCACTTCACGGTTGCGGCCGGGATCGGTCAGGTTCTGCGGATTTTTCAGGAATTTGCTGCGGGCATGCCTGAGGAGGCTTTCTTCATTCTCGAATTCTATACAACCGATCCGGCTTTCTCCGAACCGTCCCAGAATACCCCGACACCAAGCGTCTACTATTCCCCCTACCTGCCGGTCACCGAACTCTTCGCAGCCCTGTCGCCCTATTGGGACCGTCTCCTGCATGATGGGTTCGTCGGCTTCGGTCTGGCAAACAACCGGGCCAGCCTGGAGCTTTTTTACTCGGAGGAGAAAATCCTGACCTGCTTTACCGACAACCATATCCGCCTGACCGACCTGATGTCCCGCATCGGGCTTCCTCACCGTAAAGATCTGCCGCTGCACACCGACCTCGGTCACGATCATCTTTCCCTGCTGTGCCTCAAACGCAGTGACCTGCCGGAAGAACTCCAGGGCTACAGCGAAAGGGAACTTGATTATGCGCATTTCTGCCGCGAAGTCGTTGAAACTCTCGGTATGTATCCGGTTGAAGAAAGCATCTCTTTCTTCTTTTCCCGTAAAGAGCAGATGCAAATCGAAGACATTCTTCGCAAACATCCGGAGTTCGAAGAATTTGCCGAAGAGGAATTCGGCACCCTGCTTCTGGATTGGCATGATTTCGTCAGCGAATGCAGCATGAGCTTCGAAGGCGATCTCTGGGAATATCGCCAGGGACTGCGCCTGCGCGACATGATCCAGCACGTGATCGAAGCAACGACTCCGGTGGTCGCCGACCGGATTACGGAGGCCCTGGAAGAGTCTGATGAACGTTTCCGCCAGAGCCTGATCGACCACCGCAAGCGCCTGGACAATCCCGGCTGCAACCCGGCTGAGGAGGACCGCTTCTGGCACCAGGGCGTCATTCGCAATGCCGGTGTCGACCTGCGCCGGGACCTGATCCGATGCGGCTGGTATAAACCTTAACCCCCTGGTACGCGGGACGCGGAACGCGGAACGCGAATTTTCCCGTACCCTATCCCTTGTTCCGCGTTGCTGGTCACGATGCTCGCTCTTCTCGCCGCCGTTCCTGAAGAAACCCGTCTGCTGCGCCAGACCCTGAGGGATTTGGAGTGCGCCAACCTGGGGAACCTGAACGTCTGGCACGGCCATTGGTACGACACCCCCATCTGCCTGGCACATTCCGGCCTGGGCAAAGCAGCGGCGGCCGCCAGCGCGATGGCGCTGATCAGCAGGTTTTCGCCGTCGGCGCTCTGGCTGTTCGGCTGCGGCGGCGCCTACCCGGAAAGAGAACTGGAAATCGGCGACCTGGCTCTGGCCGAGAGTGAAATTTTCGGTGACGAGGGGGTGCAGACCGCTTTCGGTTTCCAGGACCTGGAGGAAATGGCCCTGCCGATGCGCAATGACGTCCGCGGTATCGTCTACAACCGCTGGCCGGTCGATTCCGCCCTTCTCGGCTGGAGCAGGCCCCTGCTCAGCTCTTTTGCGGAATCCACCAGCCGCGGCTTCGCCAGCGGCCCCTTCGTCACGGTTTCATCCTGTACCGGCACCACGGTCCGCGGCCTGGAACTGGCCGGCCGAACCGGCGGCATCTGCGAGAACATGGAAGGAGCCGGTGCTGCCCTCGCCTGTCGGCAGACCGGCGTTCCTTTCCTGGAACTGCGCGGCATTGCCAATCTCGCCGAGGATCGGGAAACCGCCGACTGGGACCTGCCCGGCAGCATGCGCGCGGCCCAGGAGGCTGTGCTCGAACTGCTCAGCCATTGGCCACCGGATGACCTCCGGGCATGACGCGCACCCTGACCCTGGGCTATTCTCCCTGCCCGAATGACACGTTTATTTTTCATGCCCTCACCCACGGCCTGGTTGATTTTCCCGAGGTCCGTATCCAGGAACGCCTCGAGGACGTCGAAACCCTCAACCGGCTGGCCTGCAAAGGGCTCCTGGACCTGACCAAAATCTCCTACCATGCCTTCGGTCATCTGCGCGAGACCTACACCCTGCTGCGCAGCGGCGGCGCCCTGGGCCGCAGCTGCGGCCCGCTGGTCATCGCTGCCGGACCGACCGACATGGCGGCCCTGCAGGGCCGGCGAATCGCTATTCCGGGCCAATTGACCACTGCCAACCTGCTTTTGCAGCTTTACGGGAAAGGCTACGACAACCTCCTGATTGTGCCCTTCGACCGCATCATGGAGGCCCTGCGGCGCGGCGAAGCGGATGCCGGTCTGATTATCCACGAGTCGCGCTTCACCTACCGCCAGGCCGGCTTCCGCGAAATTGTCGACCTTGGAGCCTGGTGGGAGGAACAGACCGGCCTGCCGATTCCACTGGGCGGTATCCTGGCACGCCGCGACCTCGGCCGCGAGACCATCCTGGCAGCGGACCGGGCCATCCGCGCCAGCCTGAGGCATGCCCGGCAGCACCCTGACCAGGCACGGACCTACATCAAGGCTCATGCCCAGGAACTTGCGGATGAGGTCATCGATGCCCATATCGCTCTGTACGTGAATGATTTTTCCCTGGACCTGGGCGAAGAAGGCCTTGCTGCCGTCAATGAGCTATTTTCACGCGCTGAAAACCGCGGTCTTCTCCCCGAACCCAAAGTCCCTTTGCTGATTGATTGACTCTCCTGAGGTAAATTCCCGCCCCATCGCACTGTCTTTCGAAACCGCTGTGATGAACCTCTGTTTATCTCCGAACCACCGGATATAAAGGCCCGGTTGTCTGACCCGATCGGCTTTTTCCCTCCTCGTCGGAGTTTTAATTTCATGCAGAAACCGCGGCCACGACCTGGCATCTGTCATCTGCAAATAAAAAAGGCTCCCGGCTTACATAAACGAGCCAGGCGTAGTAAAATTCCAGGAGTC
>DATFJP010000328.1:0-3974 GCA_035269105.1 Desulfuromonadales bacterium | reverse complement strand
CTGTATAGGCGCCCCAGGGAATGCCTTCCTTCATCTCGCTCGGGAAGGAGGCGCTGCGATCCTGCGGTGCCTGGGGCGCATAATACTCGGCGAGTCCCACGGCGTTCAGGCACTGCTGCGGGGAGCAGTGCATCAGGTGGGCAGCGGCCGCCCCGGCGCCGATCGCGGCCCAGCCTGCCGAACCCTTGCGCGGACCGCCCTGGCTGCGAATCCGCAGAGCGCTCCTCACGGCGATTTCATAACCGGCCACCACGGCTTCCAGCACTTCCCGGCCGGAACGCTGCAGGTGCGCGGCCGTGACCAGTGCCGTCGGCACGATGACCGCGCCCGGATGCCCCTGGGCGCGCCGGTGGCCGTCATCCAGGTCATAATAGGCCGCAGTGTGGGCGTTGTAGAATATTGCCCAGGCTGGCTGCAGACGATAACGCCCCCCCCAGACCGCCTGCGGGCCTTCCTGTCCCTGATTGATGATGTTTTGCACATGCCGGTCGAGGACCGCGCAACGGCTTCCAGCCAGGGCACAGCCGATGGCGTCCAGGATGCACATCCGCGCGGTTGTCCGGACGCGCTCGGGCAGTTGCTCCCAGTCGAGGCCGGCGATGAAATCTCCCAGACGAAAATCCTCTCCTGGCACTCATCCTCTCCTTTTTTCAGGAATGACCTCCGGCCTCTTTGACCGGATGGTTAAAACGATCGACAAGGAAAGAAGTCAGGTCAAACTCCGTCTCACCGCGGCAGATCAGGTCGGCCACGACCCGGCCGATCACAGGTGCCAGCTGGTAGCCATGGGCGGAGAAGCCGAAGGCGTGATATACGCCGTCAGCTGCCTGGCTGGACCCAATGATCGGCAGACGGTCCGGGGTCATGCCTTCGACCCCCGCCCAGCAGCGAACCACCGGCAGGTCCGCCAGAAAGGGAAAGAAGGCGCAGACAGTCCCGGCACTCTCTTTCATCTGGCGGAAATCGATCACTGTGCCTGCCGGCTCTTCGGTCAGGAACGCCTTCAGGGCCCCGCCGATGACCAGCGTGCCGTTGACCATCTGCTTGAAGGAGAGTTTACGGCTGGCATGACCCACCACCGGATCGATAAAATGCGGGACCCGGCTGGTGACCATCAGGGCCAGCGCTTCTTTCTCGAGACTGGGATGGTCGCCGGTCATGACGGCGATCTCGTTTCCCCAGGCACCTGCACAATTGACGATCAGCGGCGCCTCGAAGTTTTGGTCACCCGCGCTGACTCGCCAGTCGTTGCGGATTTTCTCGATCCCCATGACGGCCGTCTGCTCGCGAATTTCCACGCCCCGTTCCTGGGCACGCAGGCGGAAGGCCAGGCAGGTCAGGGCCGGATCGGCATACCCGTCGCCCCGGCAGATCAGGGCGCCCACGCCCCGCTCGCCAATGGCCGGCACTATCTGCCGAAGCTCCCTGGCGCCGATCATTTCTTCGTGATCGTAACCGAGCGCGCGCACACGCCTGGCCCGTTCTTCCAAGGCACCCAGATCCTCAGAGGTTCCGGCGATCCGAACTTGCCCGGTGGGGCGGAAGCCGCAGTCGCTGCCGACCAGGACCTTCAGGTCGTGCCACATCCGGT
Source organism: Desulfuromonadales bacterium (assembly GCA_035269105.1). GTDB lineage: Bacteria > Desulfobacterota > Desulfuromonadia > Desulfuromonadales > BM103 > JAQYVZ01. The sequence goes on along the minus strand of DATFJP010000328.1, from coordinate 2,383 downwards.
GGGCGGCCATGGAGAGAGGGATCTCCTCGACCAGCCGGTTCAAACGTCGCACGCCGCCGGCGTTGACCCCGGATGCGTGCTGCCCGCACAGGTCCCGCTCGATCAGCAGTACCCGCATCTTTTCGGCGGCCAGGTGCAGGGCGACGGAACAGCCCTGCAGACCACCGCCGATGACGATAGCATCGTAGCGATGATCGCCGTTCACTCAACCAGCTCCAGTTCCGCCATTTGGCCGAGGGTGATCGGCTTGAGCGGCGGACGGACGTGCAAATGACCGACACCGTCAGGCTCGATCTGTCGGCAGTCGCCAATAATCTCCGCCAGTGTCAGTCCGCACATGCGGCCCTGGCAGGGACCCATGCCGGTCCGGGTATAGGCCTTGACCATACCGGGCGAGAGACCGCCCTGGCTCACGGCCTCCCGGATCTGGCCGACGGTCAGTTCCTCGCAGCGGCAGACCAGGGTTTCTTCGTCCGGCGGCACAAGGGCTTCGCCGGCGGGGGGGAAAAGCGTATCGAGGAACGGGCGGAACGCCATCTCACGGGACAGATCGCGGCGCAGGGGAGCCGCTGCCCAGGAGCGTTCCTGCTCGGAAATCACCTGCAGAGAGAAGGATATATCGATCGCCGCAATGTGACCTGCGGTTTCCGCGATTTTGGCACCGTAGATCCCGGCGGCGTCCCCGGCCACCGAAACTCCGGTTACGCTGGTCCGCCCCCATTCATCGAGGACCGGCTTCCAGTAGCGCTGCCGCGGATACCATATATGGCGGCAGCCGAGCAGGCGTGTAAACTGCAGGTTGGGTACGACCCCCTCGTGCAGCAAAATCACCGCTGCCGCCAGGCGCTGCGGTTTTCCTCCCACCTCGAAAGTTAACGCCTCTGCCTCGGTGTTGCCTTCCACCCGGAGGCTGGCTGCCCGCTGATAGATCGGAACCCCGGCACGCTTGACCTTGCGTCTCATTCCCAGGCCTTTGAGCAGATAATGCGGCACGCGTAGCGCCCCGGGCAGGTGCGGCAAGGCTTTCAGGTAGCTGCCGAAACCGTTGGTTTCCACCATTCCGGCCACATCGACCCCATTGTCGACCAGGTGGCAGGCAACCAGCAACTGCAAAGGGCCGCTGCCCGCCAGGACCACCGGCCCCTGCGGGATCATGTCGCAGGACTTGAACAGGATGTCGGCCGCGGCGGCTCCCATCACCCCGGGCAGGGTCCAGCCGGGAATCGGCACCGGCCGCTCCATGGCGCCCGCCGCGATCAGCAAATACCGCGCCCTCACCTGGCGCGCACGGCCATCAGCCAGGTAGCCGACTTTCAAGTCCCTGCCGATATCCCAGATGGTAGCCTCCGGCCGATAATCGGCGCCGGACTGGCGAAACTGCTGGACCAGACTCAGGCCCTGGAAATAATCTTTGCCCAAAACCGGCGCATTGTCATCGCGGGCCTGCTCGATCGCACGGTAGATCTGCCCGCCCGGCTCCGCCTGCTCGTCGACGACCAAAGTCGTGAGTCCGAAGGTGCGGGCCGTGACCGCGGCGGCCAAGCCGGCTGGTCCGGCGCCGATAATCACGAGATCATAGTGGTTTTTCATCGTTCAATCCCCTGGCGCCGTATTGCCGGTTGACCGTCATGCCGTCGCGGACCTGAATCATGCAGGCCTGGCGGTTCGGCACCCCGTCGATCTCCATCAGGCACTCGAAGCAGATACCCATCTGACAGTATGGTCCCCGATGCTGGCCGCTGATCGCCGTGGTGCGCGTGTGGCTGGTTCCGGCCGCCAATACGGCGGCGGCCACCGTCTCGCCGGCCGGCACGCTCAGTCGGGTGCCTTCGAATTCGATCGTCACCCGACCGCGATCGTCATCCTCATGCAGTCTTTTCAACATCGAACCTCCTCGTGCCGAAGCTCTCGAATTCTTCCGGCGGTTCGCCGTCGACGATCCAGTCGGCCAGAACGTCATGGTGCAGGGGCGCCAGCGTCACCCCGCTGTGCGAAGTGATAACATAGGCGCCGGGATGCGCTGGCGACTCTTGATAAACGGGCAGCCCGTCCGCGGTCAAAATCCGCAAGGACGACCAGGAGCGGATCACCCGCAGCCCGGCAAGCGCCGGAAATGCGTTGATCACCCGGCCGGCCATGGCTTTCAGCACCGCTGGGTCGGTCTCGGTATTGAATCCCACCTCCCGGTTGGAGAGTCCGACGATGAAACTGCCGTCCGCAGTCTGCTGGATGCCACTGAGCGGCATCGACAGGCACGGCTTGACCCGCTCGGTCACCATCAGCTGGCCCTGCTCGGGGCGCACCCGAACCGTCATGCCCACCTGGGCGGCAAGCCGGGGCAAACCGTTGCCGGCAGCCAAAACCAGCTTATCAGCCCTAAAGC
>DATFJP010000327.1:0-2798 GCA_035269105.1 Desulfuromonadales bacterium | reverse complement strand
AAGGACTCGACGAGAGTACCGCTCTGCAGGCTGACTGCCTCACGGTGCGCTTCACGCCGGCCGGGGCGGGGACCTTGGAGAAGGTGATCCGGGTAAGTGTGGTGCATCTCGATATGGCGGTGGATGGGAACCGGGATCGGGCGATCAAGTTTCAGGATCCTGAGGACGAGGAAGTCCTGTTTTGGGTTAATAACGATTTTGAAGATAATACTTGTGTCGATGTCCAGACGAAGCCTGCCAAATGCGAAGAGGATGATCTGGAAACGGACCTGGAGGATGCCCGCGACAACCGGATCCGTACCCGGCGGGATCTGGAAGATTTTTCCCGGCTGCAGATTGTATCCGGTCTTCTGGGCGTGAGCGAGAGCTTGACGATGAATCTAAGGATCGATGCGGATGCCGGAAGTCCCTTGCCCACAGTCAACCTGTTCCGTGCCGTGGATGCTTCGGACAAGTACCTCGGGTTCGAACTCAGCGACACTGACCAGCAGCCCGATCAGCAATTGCTGGAGCTTCGATTGGCGCAGGTCGCTGCCGAACCGACCCCACTGTCGATGGAATGGCTGGAACCTGGAGCCGTCTCACCCTTCCTGTTCGAAGGGCAGTCGGCGGGGCAGGGCAACCTGGTTGTCACTGTATCCAGGTTGGGGGTTCCCGTGCTTGAAAAGCGCATTCATTTAAACCTGCACGACATTTCCTGGTTCTATGATTATTTCGCGGTCGAAGCGGCCGACAACTGGCTGTTGCCGGTCGCATCTGAACTGAATACTGTTCAAGAAGGAGCATATCGACCGGAGCAGGACGACTACGTGCTGTTCGTGCATGGCTGGAACACGGAAGACTTCACCAGGCGCCGCTGGACCGAAACCATCTTCAAGCGGCTCTGGTGGCAGGGTTACCAGGGCAAGGTCGGGCTTTTCGACTGGCCCTGCCGCACTCTGCCGTCCTGGGATATGGTGACCAATTACGACAAGAGTGAATATCGCGCCTGGCATTCCGCCTCGGTTCTGGCCGAGCTGCTCACCGACAATGACCTGGCCATCGGCGGCCGCCATGCCGGACGGGTGCGCTTGCTGGCTCACAGTCAGGGGAATGTGGTTGCCGGTGAGGCGATCAACCTGGCGCCGGCGGGCATTATTCATACCTATGTGGCATCTCAGGCCGCTCTTTCGGCAAGCTTCTATCATCAGGTTACGAGTGAAATTGAACCACAATTGACACCCTTCAGCTACGAAACCCCCGAAGTGTTCGCATATTATCCTGGAGCAGAATTACTGACGCCATATCTGGCTGAGGTGCCGCAAAAAGTCCAGGCCGGAAGGATGTACAGCTATTACAACCTCCTGGATTATGCCCTGACCAATGCAGATGCAATCTGGCCGGCGTGGGAGTTCAACAACACAACGCGGCCGGACAATTCAATCGGTTACCGGTATTCAGGTTCGCCGGAGGCCTATCCAAGCTCACCCGACCCCGGCGAAGGATTTTTTCAGGTCATTTATGATACCGACCCGGTGACTGGCGATATAGTAAATGTCGGAAGTCGGGACCTCCGGTTTCCCCGGGACCGTTACGAGATTTTTTCATTTGGCGCCGAATCCCGAACCAAAGCGCTCGGTGCTGCTTTTCCCCCGCCGGCCGTTCATCCGGGTTCAAAAGACCTGGCACAATACGGCTATGACAAGGAACTTTATTCCCACAGCAGACAGTTTCGATCGAATATCGTGGACGAGATGAGGTACTGGAGCGGTTTTGTTAATGACGCTGATTTTTCTTTGGAAGTGACACCCTAGGGATAAGGGGCTTATGAATTTATTAAGATTTTTGCAAGTGATACTCCCTGGTATTTTTCTGCTTTTTCTTGGTTTCTTCGGTGTGGCCTGGTCGAATGAAAAATACGCAGAAAAGTTGATGAAAGACAAAGAAAGAGCGCGGCTGGAAAGAATCGAGTACCTTTCCCAGAGAGACAAGCCATTTGTTTTTTATGGAAAGGTCGCTGATCTCCAAGGCAACCCCGTGCCGCAGGCAAAAGTCACCATGGACTTATCTTTCACGCCGCCGACCCCGATGCTGGAAGGACGCAGGATTTTTGAAAAAACCACGGATGAACAGGGTCGGTTCAAGATAGATGGCACCGGTTATCTGCTTTCTCTAAAGCAAATCGAAAGGCAAGGGTACCAGTATCATTTCAAATACAATCCGGTGCGGGGTTTCCGGTTTCAAAAAGAAAGCAAAAAGCTAGAACCGGGGCAATCCGGGGACAACCCGGCACTTTTCAAGGTGCGCAAAAAAGGCGAGCCCGCTCTGGTTCTGACTGGGCATGCAAGTTTTCAACTTAGACCCGGCAAAGGATCGGTTCGAATTTTCGATTTAATGAAACAAGCCTGGACCTATCAGAAATTCCTGAAAACCGAAAAGTTAAACTTCCCAGATTGGCAGGAAGATTTTCAGATTGAGTTGACGAAGAAGGATAATAATTATCATTTGCTTTTTGAGACCCTGAGCGAGGGAACCGGCATAGTTGAAGGCCGAAAAGAACAATACTTAGCTCCTGCAGGCGGCTACCAGCCGACTCTGACTCTGGCGATTCCGGAGAATGAGCCGACCCGGGAACGCTGGCTGTTTGTTGAAGGCCGGGGCGGGGAATTCTACAGCATGCTCAAGGTGGAAACCCATCCTTCGGAAAAATGGGTGAATGTCCGCATCGGTTACGGCACCAACCCCAACGGTTCACGCAACCTGGAATACAGTCCGGAACTTTATCAGGAGTATCGCGCTAAGAAGTACGGCAGGGCTGC
>DATFJP010000326.1:0-7889 GCA_035269105.1 Desulfuromonadales bacterium | reverse complement strand
CCGCAGGGAAAGGGATCGCCCGGGCGGTCGCTGGCCAGGTACTCGCGGTATTCAACGACCTCTCTCTTTTCGAGCAGGCTGCGGGCCCGTTCGACATCAGCCCGGATCGCGGCGCTCAGGTCTTCTGCCCCGGCAAAGCGCTGTTCGGCGCGCAAACGCTCGACGAAATAGAGGCGCAAAGTCTCTCCGTACAAGTCCTGGCGAAAATCGATCAGGTGGATTTCCAGGGTCGGCCCGGCACCGTCGAAGGTGGGACAGGTGCCGATATTGACCACCCCGTCGTACAGGCGGTCCCGCCATTTGACCTTGACCGCATAAACGCCCTGGGCCGGCACCAGTTCCTTGTCCGTTGCCAGGTTGGCGGTCGGGAAACCGAGGTTGCGCCCGCGCCCGGCCCCCGCCACGACCCGGCCATCCAGGGTGAAGTTTCGTCCCAGGACCTTCACCACCCCCGCCACGTCCCCCGCCTGGAGAGCCCGGCGAATCCGGGTCGAGCTATAGACTTCGCCACTCTGCCGGATCGGCTCGAGGGTTTCCAGGCGAAAGCCGTACTGCGCCGCTCTTGCCTGCAGGAATTCGAGGTCACCCTCGCGGTCCTTGCCGAAAGCATAATCGTAGCCAACCACCAGCTCGGCGACGGCCAATTTGTCGACCAGGATATCGCGGACAAAAGCCTCGGCCGGCATGGCCGCGAGCTGCCGGTTGAATGCCAGGACAACCAGCAGGTCGATGCAGGAGGCTTCCAGCAGCCGGACCTTCTCCTCGGGGGTATTGATCCGCGGCGGCGCCTTGTCCGGGGCCAGAAGCCGCAGGGGATGCGGCTCGAAAGTCAGAACGGCCGCCGTACCCTGAATCGCCCGGGCCTTTCTGACGACCTTGCGGAAAATCTCCCGGTGGCCCAGATGGACGCCGTCGAAATTGCCGATGGTCAGTACGGTTCCGGGCGGTGGCTTGCGGATATCTTTGAGATCCCGGACCAGTTTCATGAAGCAGTCCTGCGCCGGGCTTTCGTCCGCCGGGAACGCCTGGCCGGTTCATCCGTCTCCTGCCCCTGCAGCAAAAAGGAAATCTCCCGCCGCTCGGGTTCCACCTTGTGAACCAGGACTTCGACCAGGTCGCCGATTTCAAATTTCCGCCTTCTGCGCATGCCGATCAGCCATTGATGCTCTTCTTCAAACTGGTAGAAATCATCTTCCAGGCTGCTGACGTGCACCAGGCCCTCCACATAATAGTCCTGCAGTTCGACGAAAAACCCGAAGGGCTGGACCGATACGATCAGACCGCGGCAGACTTCACCCACTTTGCCGGCCATGAATTGGCACTTTTTCAGATCGAGAATATCGCGCTCGGCGTTCATGGCCCGGCGTTCGCAGACTGTGGACCGGGTGGCGGCTTCGCCCAGTGACACTCCTTTTGGCAACGATTCCTGCCGGGTCAGGCCCAAGACCTGTTTGAGGATGCGATGCACCACCAGATCGGGGTAGCGCCTGATCGGCGAGGTGAAATGGCAGTAGCTGTCGGCCGCCAGGCCGAAATGCCCCGAGTTGATCACCTCGTAGACAGCCTGGGGCAGACTTCGCAACAGGACATGGTTGATGACCCGCTCCTCGGGCCGGCCGGTGACCCGCGACAGCAGGTCCTGCAGGATCTTCGGCGTTACGCCCGTCTCGGCAATGGCCAGGCCCTGATTGAAATGGGCCAGAAAATCCTGCAACTGGGCGAGCTTTTCTTCGCCCGGACGGTCATGGACCCGGAATATCAACGGCACCTGCTGCTGTTCGAGCCAGGAAGCAACAGCCTCGTTGGCGGCCAGCATCATCTCCTCGATCAGCCGATGCGCCAGGTGGCGTTCGGCGCGCACGATATTTTCCGGGCGGCCGCGCAGATCGAGAACGATCTCCGCAGTCGGCAGGTCGAAGTCGAGGCTGCCCCGCTCCCGGCGGCGTGCCATCCGCTGTTCGGTGAAGGCCGCCATGCGCTGCAGGTCGGGAATCAGATCCCGGTAGCGTTCACTCACCTCCGGGTCGCCGTCGACCAGTATCTGCCGGACCTCGGTGTAGGTCAGGCGGTAACGGCTGCGAATCACCCCGGCAAAAAACCGGGCGGCGCGAGGTCTGCCGCCGGCATCGCAATCCAGTTCCGCCACCATGGCCAGGCGATCCTCGCCGGGGTTGAGCGAGCAGATGCCGTTGCTCAGTTTCTCCGGCAGCATCGGGATGCAGGCGCCGGGAAAGTAGACGCTGGTCCCACGTTCCAGGGCATCGTGGTCGATGGCGCTGCCGGGACGGACATAATGGGCCACATCGGCGATGGCCACCCACAGACGAAAGCCGCCGCCGGCGCCCGCCTCGATGGCCACGGCATCGTCAAAGTCCTTGGCCGTCTCACCGTCGATGGTGACAAAAGGCACATGGCGCAGATCGTCCCGCGCTTTCAGGTCGGCCGGCCTGACGGTCTCGGCGACGGTCTCTGCTTCGGCCAGGGCCGCGGCGGAAAAGGACTGCGGCAGTTCAAAGCGCTCGGCGACAATCCGGATTTCCACTGCCGGATCATCCGGGTCGCCGAGCACTTCGATAATGCGCCCGGTGGCCGACCGGCTGCGCCCCGGATAAGCTTCGATGGTGACCACCACCATTTCCCCGGGTGCCGCGCCGGCTTCGGCCCCGGCCGGAATCAGGATGTCTTCGCGCAGATGAGGGTCGGCGGGCCGGATCGAGCCGGCGCTCCCCAGCTTCTGGAACTGACCGATCAGGCTGGTGTGCCGACGCTCGGTCACCGCGGTCACCCGCCCCATGGCCCGGCCGCTGCGTGGGTCGCGCTCCAGGCGTACCGCCACCCGGTCGCCATGCATTGCCGGCCGGACCAGGCGGGCCGGGACGAAGATATCATCCCGTCCCTCGCCGACGGTGACAAAGCCATAGCCGTCCCGGTGGATGGAGATAACCCCCACCACTTCCTGCCCGCCCTCGCGCAGCAGGAAGCGTCCGCCCTTGGCGCGTTTCAGGACGCCCTGGCGAACCAGGTCCTTGACCAGCATGCCGACCCGTTTGCGCTGGCCGGCGCTGAGGTCGAATGCGGACTGGATGTCTCGCAGACTCAGAGGCTGGTCGGGCTCGCCCCGGAACAGTTCAAGGATCTGTTCTTCCGTCAATTCAATCCGTCTTCCCATAGACGCTCCAACCGGCAGCGCCCCCTGGAAAAGTTCGGGGGCGCTGATCGGCTTCTCGATCCGTTGCTGTCAAATCAGGTATCGGCCGGCGCCTCAGGCGCGACACCCCGAGCCCAGACATGCTGGCCGAATTTGCGATAACCCTGGACATTGACCATGCGCATGTCCTGGTCCGGATCGAGGGTCATCACCTCACCGTTGAGCAGCGGTTCCAGGTACTTGGCAAGGACGGCTCCGCCGCCGCCGGTAATGACCATGGCGTCGATGTCCCAGTCATCCACCCAGAGCCGGTCAATCTCATTGGCTATGGCCGTGGCCAACTGGCTGAAAACCTGGTCGGTCAGGGATTTGAGATCGTACTCTTTGCCGCGGATCTTGATGCTGCCGCGGTCGATTGCCTGGTAGAGACGATACAGTTCGACATTGACGCCGCTTTTTTCGCGGAGTTTGCTGGCAATCACATTGAAGGCCCGGGCGATGCCGGAATCGGTGGTGCGGCTGCCCCGTTCGGAATAGCGCATCTGGTCGGAAATGGTATAGTCGCTGGTGCGGAAGCCGACATCGATCAAGCCGATTTTCTCCCTGACCAGCCGCTTGTCGGCCAATTCGCCCAGGTCATTGAGCATCAGGTTGAACAGCGAGCCGAACGGCTGCGGGATGACCCGTACCTTGTTGATGGTGATGGTTTTCTCTTCCCGTTCGCCGGCGGCATTGACCAGGGTGACCGGATGCTCGCCGACCAGCAGTTTGGCAAGGTCGTCCTTGTGATGACGATAGGAGCCGATCGGCAGACCGGTCACCAGGTTGATCGGGATAAAGCCCTTGACCAGCCTGGCTGCCGCCGCCAGGGCGAAGACTTTGGCAAACTTGTTGATGAACTGCTGCTGATCCAGGGTGAAGAACCGGACATTGCTCTGCCGTTCGGCCAGTTCGCCGATGAAGTAGGATTTGCCGTCCAGTTCAATCTGCAGATGCTCCTGTTTTGCCGATTCCACGGCCAGCATCTCTTCGCGGACCTGGATATCGGTCGATTCGCCGAGAACGGATTTGAACACCAGTTCCTGCCTGCCGTTGGTGGCTTTGGTAAAACCAAAACCGATATCGATGCCCAGGATTTCCACGTGCGCCTCCTTCTGTTCGAAGCTTAGTCGCGATCAAATGAATTGCGCGTTGAATATTCTGTCGAATATAGGAAATCGCAGAGGGTGATGCAAGGAGAATAAGGAAAGCTGCAACCGCTTGCGACTCCGAAGCGGAATCATCGGCAGACAGTCGGCAAGCCCTGCCCGTCGACCATAATTCGTTATCCGGTTTTGCGGATGAAAATCTCCCTGGCGAGGTCCTCGTCGACGGCAAATTCGGAGTGGCCGACCTTGAAGATATACGACGGATAGACACGGATCAACAGCAGATTGCTGCCGGGCAGGACCCCCATGCTCATCAGCTTCTGCATCTTGCGGACATCGCTGGCGGACAGATAGGCGATCTCGCCGCCTTCACCGGGCTTCAATTCGGTCAGGGCCACGACGCCGACATCGCCCCTGGAGCGGGCCTCCTGGCAGCAGGTCCCCGGCGGGATGGGATTGCCGTGCGGGCAGGTGGTCGGGTGATTGAGCAGAGTGCAGATCTTGGTATCGACGCCATGCCGCAACAGATGTTCGAATTCGCAGGCGCGTTCATTGCCGGAATCACCCTTGATGTCGAGAATGTCCATCATCAGGCGCTCGGAAAGCCGGTGCCGCCGGACCGTCATGCGTGCTTCGGCACGCCCTTCTTTCCTGAGCTGCAGTCGCTGCCCCTGAACTTCAACGTAGGCCAGACGGACCAGTTCGGCCAGTCCTTCATCGGCTTCATCGATGCCGAGCGTTTCCAGGAGAACGGCATGATCGCCCTGTTCTTCAGTCGCCACCCACAGGGATTCGAGAATTTCTTCGGCCGCATCGGACACTCTCATGACCTACTCCTTCGGTTGTTTGCGCTTCAAAAGCCGGTCGAGGTATTCCGGGACCAGCTGATTTTCCTGCCCGCAGTAGGGGCAGTGAATTTTCCGACAGCCGCCGATACAGGCGCCGCAGGCTTGCTCGCGGAGCATGTCCAGGTCGAGCTCGTTGTCGCAGAAGCTGCATTTCATGCCAGCAGTCCGGTCGCCAGGAGAATCCGGTTCAAAGACCAGCCGACCGTAAAGGCCAGGCCGGTCACCAGCAGAAAGATGCCGAGCGAGACCGTCCAGCCCCGTTCCTTCTGCATGATCAAAAACTGCGCGATGCAGGGCACGAACAGGGTCAGGGTCACCGCGGCAACCGTCAGCTGGACCGGATCAAGAATACCATCGGTCTGCAGATCATAAAGTCCGGCGGCACCGAAATCCCGGCGGAAAAAACCGAGGATAAAGGCCGCCGAAGCCTCCCGGGGCAGACCCAGGCTGCCCATGACCGGCCCCAGAAGGTCGATCAGACGCTGCAAAAGGCCGGTCATCTTGCCCGCCCACAGCAGCACCGAGGCAATCATGAACAGCGGAAAAATCTCGAAAAAATACCACTGCATGCGCGTCAAAGTCTTGACCAGCACATTGTTGACCTGCGGCAGGCGCATCGGCGGCAGTTCCATGTAGAACATCGGCCGCTCGCCGGGCAGCACCTTGGCGGCCAGCATCCCGACCAGCAAAAACACCAGAACCATGCAGACGATCCACACCGCAAGCGCGCCCTCGACCCCGCTGAGCAACCCGAAAATGACGCCGAGTTGGGCACTGCACGGAATCGCCAGGGACAAAAGGAGGGTGGCGATAATCCGTTCGCGGGTGGTTTCCAGGGTCCGGGTGACCACAGTCGCCATGGTATCGCAGCCGAAACCGAGCACCATCGGAATCACCGCCCGTCCATTCAGGCCGATTTTCTTGAAGATCCGGTCGACCAGCATGGCCAGCCGCGGGAAATAGCCACTGTCCTCGATCGCCGCAAAAGCGAGAAAGAAGGTACCGACGATCGGCAGCACGATCGCTACGGCATAGCGAACCCCGAGCGTGAACAGACCGTACTCGCCCACCACCAGCTCGCGCAGCCAGTACCAGGGGACATAACGCTCCGCCAGGGTGATGGCCCAGGGGTTGAGATGCTCTTCGAACAGACGGCCTTCAAGGAAATCGACGATCGTTCCGGCCCCGAAACCGCCGACAAATTTATAGAGCCCGAAGTAGAGAACCAGCAGCAGCAGCGGAATGCCGGTCAGGGGATTCATCATCAGAGTCGAAAGCCGCTCACCGAAAACCGGCTTGCGGCCGCTGTCGGTTTTGACAACCCCGTCCAGCACCGCCTTGCAGATGCGTTTTCGCTCCAGGCTGATCCGCAGATGGAGATCGACCCGCCGATCAAAGACGATCTCGTTGGCCGCCGCTTCGACCTGCCGGAAGTTTTCCTCTTCCCGATGGCGAACCCTCTCCACGATCTCATCATCGCGCTGCAAAAACAGCAGAGCCATGGCTTTCCGGTCCAGGATATAGCTGCCGGTCATCAGGCCGGTGACCCGCTTGATATCCCTTTCCAGGTCGTTGGCATAAGCGAACGAGGGATGCTCCGGCCGGTAATCGCGAAGAGTTCGCCGCAAGCCGGCAATCCCCCGCTTGCGGCCGACGGCGGCGCCAACCACCGGGATGCCGAGTTTTTCAGCCAGCAGCGGGATATCGACACGCATGCCGAGACGCTCGGCTTCATCCAGGATATTGACCAACAGAACCACGGGCAGGCCGGCTTCGATCAACTGCAGGGTCATCGGCAGCATCCGCTCCAGATTGCGGGCATCGATCACATGCAGCACGATATGCGGATCTTCCTCGAGCAGGATCCGCCGGGCGACCCTCTCCTCTTCGGTAATCGAAAGCAGCGAGTACATGCCCGGCGTATCCAGAACCTGGTAGCGCTGACCGCCGAGGGTGCAATGACCGCGAGAGACTTCCACGGATGTTCCCGGGTAGTTGGAAACGGTTGTATAGGTCCCGGTCAGCGTGTTGAAGACCACGCTCTTGCCGACATTCGGATTGCCGACGAGAATGATTTTCTTTTCTGCAGACGCACTGGCAGTCATGGCGAGGACGCTCAACCTTCCGGGATAAGATCAGGGCAGGAAAAAGGATCAGGTCTTCCGGCAGTCGCGGCAGCGACCATAGAGATTCAAGCGGTGTCGATCGATCACAAAACCATGTTCCCCGGCAACCTTCAGCTGCAGTGCTTCGATTTCAGGGTTTTCGAATTCAATGATTTTGCCGCAGGTCGTGCAGATCAGGTGATCGTGATGTTCATCGAAGGAGGATTCGTAGCGGGTCTGGCCGTCGCCGAACTGGCGGGGTTCGGCAATCCCGCATTCTTCGAACAATTTAAGCGTCCGGTAAACCGTCGCATAGCCGATCCGGGGATTTTTCCGGCGCAGGCGCAGATAAAGTTCCTCGGCGGATTGATGGGAGCCGTCATTGAGAAATTCATCAAGAATCTCTTCACGCTGGCGGGTTGATTTCAGGCCTTTTTCAACCAGGCTCGATCGAAAACCCGCTTTGATCTTTTCCTTGAGCATGCACGCACCCCGCCATTATTGAAAATGAGTCTCAATGTTGGGGAACTCCGGCTGAAGTGTCAAGAAAATTTTTGGATGATCACCGCCTCACTGCACCGGAAACCACTGATAGAGATACATCGTCAGGGTACTCATGAAACCGAACATGAGGATCAGG
>DATFJP010000325.1:0-4930 GCA_035269105.1 Desulfuromonadales bacterium | reverse complement strand
ACTCCGCTGGCGACGATCCTCGGCTTCGCCGAATTGCTGGTCGATGACAAGGCGCCGACCGAGGAAGACCGCCGGGAATTTCTGCGTCTGATTTTCGAAAAGGCCGAATCCCTGTCCCGTCTGCTCGATGACCTGCTTGATATCAGCCGCATCGAATCCGGCCGCGGCATCGATCTTATCAACGAGCAGATATCAGCTGCGGACCTGTTCCTGCCGATCATCCGGCAGTATCAGAAAAGGGTTTCGCAGCGCCGGTTCTCCGTGGACCTCGAGGATCCGGACGCGCTCCTGTCTGCTGATCCCGACAAGATCGGGCAGGTCATGGAAAATCTGCTCAGCAATGCCGTGAAATATTCCGAAGCGGAGCAGACGATCGAAATTGCCGGGCGGCAAGTCGAGGATGGCTACCGCCTGACCATAAACGATCCCGGCATAGGCATGACTCCGGAGCAGGCCAGCCATGCCTTCGACAAGTTCTACCGGGGCGATAACGCCGACAAGGCCATCAAGGGCACCGGGATCGGTCTGACCATCGTCAAGCATATCGTTGAAGCACATCAAGGCAGGACCTGGCTGGAAAGCAAGCTCGGCCAGGGAACCAGGGTGCATGTCATTCTGCCCGCAGCCTGAGTGATGATCGACGGAAATCCCGGCTGTTCCAGCCCGGTGTTTTCCCCAAGGGCGGCGGAGTCGGGCCTTCTGCGACCATTTCCTGAACCGCCGATGAACCGATGACTCTCCGGGTGGACGGAACGACGTGTGGTCAGCGAAACGCAGGAAACCATGTTAGACTGATGGGCAGAAGTCCGTCCATTTTTGACCCACCTCGGAGCGGCAGGAGCCGGCATGGCTGACCATGACCACATCCGCATTTTTTCGCTAAGTTCCATGCGCCCCTTCGGCGAAACGATCGCCAGATGCCTGAATCGCGGCTTAAGCAGATTGGAGGAGCGCAACTTCGAAGACGGCGAGTTCAAGATTCGTTCCCTCGAAAATGTCCGCAACTGCCACTGTTTCGTGGTTGAATCGCTCTTCCAGGAACCCAAGATGAGCGTCAATGACAAGTTGATGCGTCTGCTCTGCTGCATCGGCTCCCTGAAGGACGCTGCCGCAGCCCGGGTGACGGCGATCGTGCCTTACACCGCCTTCGCCCGCAAGGACCGCAAGACCAAGCATCGGGACCCGCTCACACTTGCCTACCTCGCCCGCCTGTTCGAAGCCGTGGGCACGGATCATTATGCGACCATGGACATCCACAATTTGCAGGCATACCAGAATGCTTTCCGGATTCAGACCGATCACTTCAAGGCTGAAAATCTGTTCGTCGACTATGTGCTGAATGCCGGCCTTGGCGACCGTATCGCCGTCATGTCCCCGGATGTGGGCGGCGTAAAGCGGGCGACTTCGTTCCGCGATACGCTCGAAAAACGCCTGGCACGAAAAGTCCCTCTGACTTTCATGGAAAAAAAACGGAGCCGGGGGGAAGTCAGCGGCGACACCGTCATCGGCGAGCTGGAGCATCAAGATGTCGTCATTGTCGATGATCTGGTCAGCAGTGGAACAACCCTGGTCAAAGCCGCTGAAGCCTGCAAGAAGAAAGGAGCAAACCGGGTCCTGGCCGCAGTGACGCACGGCGTCTTCTCCACGGCCGCCAACGACAGGTTGGGCGGCGGGGCCCTGGATGAACTCGTCGTGACCAATACCGTCGAGCCCTTTCGTTTGCAGGACCAATTGTTCAAGGACAAAATCAAGCTTCTCGATGCTGCCCCGGTCTTCGCCGAAGCCATTCGCCACATGATCGAAGGCACACCCCTGGAGGAAATGTGGGAGGAGAATTGAACGCCTTCCTCCCGGGCAATCATTGCTATGCAAACCCTATGATGAGCCAGAAAATACCAGAGGCGGTCGAGTTGCCGCTGTCCCGAAAAGTCCGCTTTCTGAAAGATCCCGGTCATTATCCGGAGCCCACCACCGCGGTGGAGGCGAAGGAAACCCATATGTCGTGGATTTTTCTGACCGACAACCATGCCTTCAAGCTGAAGAAGCCGGTCAAGTATCCCTACCTGGATTTCAGCACCCTGGAAAAGCGTCGGCAGGATGCGGAGCGGGAGGTTGTGCTCAACTCCAGGCTGGCGGGTCAGACGTATATTGGCGTCAATCGACTGACTGTGGATGAAAACGACACCTTAAGCCTGGAAGGCGACGGCCGGCCAGCCGACTATCTGGTAAAAATGCATCGACTCCCGGAAGGCCGCATGCTCGATCGGCTGCTGGAAGAAAACCGGGTCCCGGAAAGGGAGGTGGTCAGGGCCGCACGGCGGCTCAGCGATTTCTACCGCCAAGCCGCTGCCATTGATTTGAGCGGTGAGGATTATACCGCTAGACTGGGCCGGGAAATTGCGGACAATCACCAAGGGCTTGCCGGCACCGAGTCGATCGATCGCGAACTGACGGGGCACAGCCATGCCGCACTGTGCAACTGCTTCACCGTCCTCAGCGAAGAATTGGCAGCGCGGGCCGCGCAGGGCCGGATTCTCGATGGTCATGGGGATCTGCGACCTGAGCATATCTGCCTGACCGACGATCCGGTCTTTTTCGACTGCCTGGAATTCAACCGGACCTTACGCAGCGTCGACCCCCTGGACGAACTTGCCTACCTGGATATCGAATGCCAGCGCTATGAGCACCCTGAGGCGGCCACGGTTTTCAAAACCGTTTACGGCCATGTCACCAACGACCCATGCCCGCCGGCCGTCTTCCATTTCTACCAGGCCAAGCGGGCATTCCTGCGGGCCAGCCTTTGTGCCGGTCACCTCGGTGAAGAAGCTTACGACGGCAGCCGCGAATGGATCGACAAAACCCATTGGTATCTGCGGAAAACCCTGGAAATATTGCAATCCGCCACGACCTGATTTACCAGCGGCGAGCGGCGGAGAGGGCGCCGGGTGGTTTATTCAAGTGATTTTCGGTTGGCGAGCTGCGTCCAGACCGGAGAGACCAGATAGATGAGGGCGCCGCCGAAGGAAATCAGCAGGGGACCCATATATTGGTCGCGGCGGACGCCGAGGGCCAGCAGAAAAAGGAAAAAGCCGAGAAAAAGGACCCGCACCACTTTAGGGATTTTCGGCAGGGTGGCCCGACCGAAATGAGCGTAGGGGATGCGGGAGACCATCAGTGCCGCAGTCAGCAGCACGATGACGGCGACCACGGTCTGATTGGTGATCAATACGCTGGCCGTGCCGGCCAGCAGGGCCCCGGCTGGGGAGGGCATGCCCGAAAAGGTCGTCACCCCGCCGGCGACCCCCGCTTTACGTTTTTCGATCACGAACCGGACCAGGCGAAACACGGTGGCCCCCAGATAGAGGCCCGCGATGATCAAGCCGACCCACAGCTGGTTAAAAACGGTCACGATGATAAAGCCGATCGTCAGGCCGAAGCTGGTGCCGTCGGCAACGTCGTCGAACACCTCGCCGCGCGGAGTCGAGCCCCAGCGTTCGGCGGCGCGGCCGTCGAACAGATCGAGGAATTGGCCGAGGAAAACCAGTCCCAGCGCATACACTGGTTGATGCCCGGCAAGCACCACCCAGCATCCTGCCAGACCGCAGACCAGGTTCAACAGGCTCAGGATATTGGCGTACCAGTAGTTGGGGATCAGCTTGAAGGCGGTCGAGCAGAAGGCCAGTCCGGCACAAACCCCGAGCAGTGGCTGAATCGAGCGGCCGAGCACCGGCAGCGGCCCGTAAATCCATTCCAGACCGACCACGATCAACAAGACGACCACCAGGAAAGTCTTGGCTTTGCCGAACAGGTTGGCTGCTTTCACCTTGGCAAACCGCCGGGAAACCTGGCCGGTGATGTCGAATACCAAAAACAGGGTGACCAGCACCGGATTCAGCCAACCGAGCCAGACCATGTAGATCAGCATCGGTGAGTACATGAGCTTGTCGGACAGGGGATCAATGGTTTCCCCTTCCGGTGTATTCAGGTCACATTTGCGGGCGATGTCGCCGTCCGTGATGTCGGTGATCATCCAGAAGGTGAAGAACAGGAAGCAGAGCCGCGGGAAGCCGAGATACAGCAGCAGAACGGAGACGAAGCCCATGGGATAGCGGGCCCGGCTGATCGCGTTGGGATGCAGCCAGGCATGCCGGCGCACCCAGGCGATCTGCTCGGGAGTCCGCAGCAATCGGCTGACGGCCAGTCGTTCGGCGCCGAGCATAAGCAGGACGGGCAGGGCGATTTCGAGCAGAATGGCAGTGTAATCAATCATAAATTATGCAAAGCATACCAGAGGAAAAGACAAATTGCCTTGATTTCGTTGATTTTCGAATTGCTGCCGGAATGGATACCGCGAATTTTAGAAAGAGCTCAAAAACAGACTCTTTCTCATCGCTTGATTGTATTCCTGGCGCGAAACTGTAGACTATCTCAAAATCCAACTGAGGAAAATACCCCAAATGAGCTTCAGCGAGGAAGAAATTTTAATTTTCGACGGTGCCTGCGGTACGACCCTGCATGACATGGCGGTGCCGGAATCCATCTGGCAGGATAAGGCCGGCTGCAACGAGTTCCTGAATCTCGCGGCGCCGGAGTTGATTGTCGAATTGCACCGAAAGTTTCTCGATGTCGGCGCCAAAGTCATTGAAACCAACACCTTCGGCGCCTCCTCGATCGTTCTGGCCGAATACGATTTGGCCGGGCAGGCGCAAGAGATCAACCAGGCCGCGGTCACCTGTGCGCGAACTGCCATCGGCGATCGGACTGGTGCTTATATCGCAGGGTCGGTGGGGCCGACCACCAAGCTGCCGTCGCTGGGCCACATCACCGTAGAAGCTTTGGCAACCGCTTACGCTGAACAGATCAAGGCCCTGGTGGAAGCGGGAGTCGATGCCCTGGTCATCGAAACCTGCCAGGACCTGCTGCAGGTCAA
>DATFJP010000324.1:0-4081 GCA_035269105.1 Desulfuromonadales bacterium | reverse complement strand
CGGCCAGGATCTGTTCCTCGAACAGCGATTTGAGGACGATTGCGCCGGGGCCGGCCTCGGCAGCTTTCTCTATGCTCTGCAGGGACTTGGTCAGGCCGCAGCTGGCGACGATCAGGGGGTTTTTCAGGTCCAGGCCCATGTAAGTGGTGGTCAGATCGATCATGATGGAACTCCTTTACTGCCGAAAGGCGAAAATCATGGCTGTCTATGGGTAAGCTTAACCGAAATCGGACGGGGAACCAACAATTGGGAACGGATGAGAGAACTTTGCAAACCTCCGCCCTGCAAATCCCGGGCAAGTTTGGAGCCATGCATGATAATAGGTATCAGTCGAAAATCGGTCGAGTGCCCCAGGTCGCTGTCGGGGGAACTTGCCCCCGGATTGATTACAGCGGAAAGTGATAGTAACCGACCGACAGGGTCGCTGTCACCAGACCGGTCAGCAACGCCCAGAGACCGTTGCGGACCAGCCGGTATTTCCGCGTCAGCCGGTGGGTCCCGAGGTAATAGATTTCATGCAGATAGGCGTCGTAGAGTTTTTCCTTGTCGATAATGGTTTCACGAAAACGGCTCTTGAACTCCTGCTCGCTGAGAGAGGCGAAGGATCGGAAGTAGAACAGGTTGTGCTGGTCGCTGATATGCAGGGGCGGAATGATCGCCAGAATTGATAAAATCACCGCGAGCAACCCCGAGCCGACCAGCAGCAGGGAGGTCGATATGTGCAACTTGTCGTATTGGGTCAAGGTGATGGTGATCACCAGTGAGGCCGCTGTGATGATCATCGATGCTTTCGAATCGGCCATCTGATTGAGCGTCATGTGCTTGGTCAGGTTGGCGCGCAGGGCATTGCTGGCCAGTAGGCGGGGAATGATCGGTTCCTCGGGATTCTCGGCCATGGTTCCGTCTCCTTCGGCAATAAGGTTTGCTTCAGCAATATATCAGGCTGAAAAAAGTATGGGGGCTTTTTTCAAGGAAGCCCCTATCCGTATTTGAACGGCCACCATGGTTTTCCTGCCAGGGACAGACCTCCTTTCCACGTTGCAGTTTCAAGCTTCTTTCCACCTCGAAATACACCAGGAACCTGGGACCTTTAGATGTTCTGCTCGGGCAATGAGGAGGGGAACGCCTGGTCAAATGTTTGCTGCCCCTTCCAGACCCGCAGGGTGTCTGCACCGATCCCTATCTCCTCGCTCAATGGTCGAATAACGGGCAATGATTTTGAGACTCTTTCTTTTGTCCTAGACAAAACCTTATTCATGTGAATAATATATAGGAAATAGTAAGGTTAAAGTAGAAAAGGTGGCCTGGCGGAAAAGGGCCAGTATAGAAACCAACGGGCAGGTCGCCCGCCACCGGCGACGCTTGCTGCCGGAGGAGTCACGATGGCCAGCTATTATCTGAAACTCTACCTTCTCACTATCCCCGTTTTCTTCGCGATTGACCTGCTCTGGTTGGGCCTCGTCGCCCGGGACTTCTACCAGAAAAGTCTTGCCCATCTGCTCAGCCCGAATGTGAACTGGCCGGCGGCTTTTTTCTTCTATGGCCTGTACATCGTCGGCATCCTCCTGTTTGCCGTCAAGCCGGCCCTGGACGGGCAAGCCTTGTCCAAGGCGATCATCTGGGGGGGCTTGTTCGGCTTTTTCACCTATGCCACCTATGACCTGACCAATCTGGCCACGCTCCGCGATTGGCCGTTGAAAGTCGTGGTCGTGGACGTAATCTGGGGTACGGTACTCTGTGCCTCGGTCGCCGCCGCCAGCTATATGATCGGCCGCTGGCTGGGCTCGGCTTGAGGAAAGGGGGGCAACATGAAACTTTTCCTGCTCGCCGTCGGCGCTGAGTTGAGAGCAGGCTTATGAACTCGCTCATCTACCAGGGCGAAGTCAGTCATGCGCGGCTGACGCCGGTCCGCCACAGCTTCCGCTACCCGGTCTACTTCTATGCCTTCGATCTCGACGAGCTGCCGGAACTGGCCAGGCATATTCCGCTGTTCGGCTACAACCGGCTGCGGCCGGTGGCGGTTCACGACCGAGATTACCTGCGGCCCGGCCCGGCACCGCTGCGGGAAAAACTGCAGGCGGTTCTGGACGAATTCGGCATTGCCACCCGCATTGCCCGGGCGATGCTGGTGACCTCGGCCCGCTACTTCAATTATGTTTTCAACCCGGTGAGCTTTTTCTACTGCTACGACAATGCCGGGGCGCTGGCCTGCATCCTGGTGCAGGTCAACAACACCTTTGGTGAAATGCATCTTTATCTGGTGCCCACCGGCACCATTGAGGACCGTGACGGTCAAACCCGGTTTAAAATCGGCAAGCAGTTCCATGTTTCTCCATTTTTTTCGAAAGATGGGTATTACGAGTTCCGTCTCAGTCAACCCGGGGAGACCCTCGACAACCTGATCCACTTTCACCAGGCCGAGCAACTGGCCCTGGTTGCCCGGCTGAGCGGCCAGGCGACCGAACTGACGGCCGGCAACCTGCTGCGAACGCTGATGAAACGACCTTTCACGGCCGCTCTGACCATGCCCCGCATCCTTTGGCAGGCGGCCAGGCTCTACTGGCAAAGGAGGCTTCCCGTGTACCAGAAACCGGTTCCCGATCATGCCATGACCATCCGCCCGGTGCCGTCCGGCCTGCTTGAACGGCTCGGCAAAAAGCTCTGTTTCCGCCTGCTGGACCGGCTGCCGGCTGGGGAACTCCGGGTGTGCCTGCCCGACGGCGGCCAGACCCGGTTCGGGGAGGCGGGAAGCGGACCTGCGGTGGACCTGGCGATCCGCGAACCAAGGTTCTTCAGAAAGGTGATGCTCGCCGGCGATATCGGCTTCGGTGAATCCTATGTCGATGGCGACTGGCAGAGCGACGATCTGCCCGGTCTCCTGACCCTGCTGGCTGTGAATCAAACCGCCCTCGACGACCGGCGCCTGTTGCCGGCGGCGATCGGCCGCGGCATCAATTACCTGCGTCACCAGCTGCGGAGCAACACCCTGCGCGGCAGCGTGCGCAACATCCGCGAGCACTACGACCTCAGCAACCAATTCTTCGCCAGTTTTCTCGATACGAGCATGACCTATTCCTCGGCGCGGTTTCTGGACGACAACGACAGCCTCGAACAGGCCCAGCGCAACAAATTGCGGGAAATCATCGCCAAGGCTCAGATCGATGCCAATGACCATGTGCTGGAGATCGGCTGCGGCTGGGGCAGTTTCGCCATCGAGGCGGTCAGGGCAACCGGCTGCCGGGTCACCGGCATCAGCCTGTCCCGGCAGCAACTGGAACTGGCGCGGCGGCGGGTCCGCGAGGCCGGTCTGGAGGAGAGAATCGACCTGAAATTGTGTGATTATCGGCAGATCCAGGGACGTTATTCGAAAATCGTTTCCATCGAAATGCTCGAGGCGGTCGGACATGCCGGACTCGAACCCTTCTTTGCCGTCTGCGATCGGGCGCTGCGGCCGGGCGGCCGGGCCGTGATCCAGGTCATTACCATCCAGGACCGGCAATACGCCGCCTACCGAGCCAGTTCCGATTGGATCCGCAAACATATTTTCCCCGGCGGCCACCTGCCTTCACTCGGCGCCCTGGCCGGCGCCATTTCCGGTATTTCCAGTCTGCAGGTCAGCAGCCTCCAGCAACACGGCCGGGATTATGCCAGGACTCTCGACTGCTGGCGCGAGATCTTGCTGGCCAGGCGCCAGGAGATTCTGGGGCTCGGCTACGATGATGCCTTTCTGCGCAAGTGGGAATACTATTTCGCTTATTGCCGAGCCGGCTTCGTGTCCAGGAATATCGATCTCGCCCAGCTGATCCTGGAGAAACCGGCCTAGGAGCCCGGAGAGAAGATGTCGAGCCTTACCTCAAAAGTGGTGAATTTAGCCCTTTACCAGGCCGGCTGGTTCTGCTGCGTACTCGGCGCGGCCTGGGGCGCGCCCTTTGCCGGTTCCCTGGCTGCCGTCCTGCTGGTTGCGGTGCACCTCTTCCTCGCCGAGACCTGGCAAACCGAGCTGCGCCTGATGCTTGCCGCCTGCTTGCTGGGCGTTCTGGTCGACAGCGCCCAGCAGGCTCTGGGCGTGTTTACCTTTCTT
>DATFJP010000323.1:0-15694 GCA_035269105.1 Desulfuromonadales bacterium | reverse complement strand
AAGCGCCGCGCATCGCCTCGCGAATATCCCGGGAAAGAGGCTGGGAAGTGGGTCGTACCAGCCTGCAGTTGCGCAATCATGCCAACCTCCCGGAGGTCTGGGAACGGGCCATCCTTGAGGAATTTGCCGAAAAGCAAGCGCAGAGGACGAAAGCGGAAAACCTGGAATACGCCGAGGTGGTTGACGTTAATGGTGAGAAACGGTTTCGCTACATGAAGGCGATTCCAACCCAGGAAGTCTGCCTGCT
The DNA here is from genome assembly GCA_035269105.1 of Desulfuromonadales bacterium. GTDB lineage: Bacteria > Desulfobacterota > Desulfuromonadia > Desulfuromonadales > BM103 > JAQYVZ01. The sequence goes on along the minus strand of DATFJP010000323.1, from coordinate 15,447 downwards.
GTGCCATGGCCAGGAATTGGCAGCAGAGGTTAAAGAACAATTGGCCGAGGATTATCCTTATGACCAGGGGGCCGGGTTTGTCGTCGGCGACCTGCGGGGAGCTTTCAGCATTGAAGTGCCCTTTTTGCCTCCTGCGAAATAAAGAAAAATTATAAATTTCGTCTGTATTACTCCAGCCAGTCGAAGGTCCGGGTCACCGCTTTCTTCCACATGGCGTAGTTTTGCGTTCGCAGGGTGTCGTCCTCGGCTGGCTCCCAGGTCTTGTCCGCCTGCCAGTTCCGTTTCAGGTCCTCGATGCCCCTCCAGTAGCCGACTGCCAGGCCGGCGGCGTAGGCAGAGCCGAGCGCGGTGCTTTCGGGAACTTTCGACCGCGTCACCGGCACCCCCAGGACGTCCGCCTGGATCTGCATCAGCAGTTCGTTGGCGGTCATGCCGCCGTCGACCTTGAGGGCCTTCAGGGTCACGCCGGAATCGGCGGCCATGGCGTCGACCACCTCACGGGTCTGGTAGGCGGTCGCTTCCAGGGCCGCCCGGGCGAAATGACCGCGGGTGATGAAGCGGGTCATGCCGATCACCAGCCCCCGGGCTTCGCTGCGCCAGTAAGGGGCGAACAACCCGGAAAAGGCCGGCACGAAATACATGCCGCCGTTGTCGTCAACCATCTTGGCCAGATTCTCGACATCTGCCGCGGTGTTGATCAGGCGCATGCGATCCCGCAGCCACTGAATCAGGGCGCCGGCAATGGCGATCGAACCCTCGAGGGCATAGACCGGCTTCTGCTTGCCGAACTGATAGCAGACGGTGGTTACCAGGCCGTGTCGGGAGTGGACGATATCGCTGCCGGTGTTGAGCAGCAGGAAGCAGCCGGTGCCGTAGGTGTTTTTCGCCTCGCCAATCTCGAAGCAGGTCTGGCCGACGGTGGCGGCCTGTTGATCGCCGAGGTCGCCGCAGATGGGAACCTCGCCGCAGAAGGGGCCGTCGGGTCGAGTGTAACCGTAGATTTCGGGATCGCTCGAAGGCCGGATCTGCGGCAGCATCGAGCGGGGGATCTCCAGGGCCTCGAGGATTTCATCATCCCATTCCAGGGTCTCCAGGTTCATCAGCAGCGTCCGGGAGGCATTGGTCACGTCGGTGACATGGGAAGCGCCGGCGGCGGGACCGCCGGTCAGCTTCCAGATCACCCAGGTGTCCATGGTGCCGAGCAGGGCATCGCCCCGCTCCGCCGCTTGCCGCAAGTCGGGGACATTGTCGAGCAGCCACTTGATCTTGGGTCCGGAAAAATAGGTCGCCAGCGGCAGGCCGGTTTTGGCGCGGAAGCGATCCTGTCCGCCTTCCTCGGCCAGCCGGCTGCACAGCTTGTCGGTTCGGGTGTCCTGCCAGACGATGGCATTGCAGTAGGGCCGGCCGGTCTTCTTATCCCAGACCACAGTGGTTTCGCGCTGGTTGGTGATGCCGATGGCGGCGATGTCTTCGGCAATCAGGCCGGCCTTTTCCAGGGCCGCACCAATCACCTCACGGGTTCGTTCCCAGATTTCCTCGGCATCGTGCTCCACCCAGCCGGCGTTCGGGTAGATCTGCTCATGTTCCAGTTGATGATGCGCGACGGCTTCTCCGCCATGGTTGAAAATCATGCAGCGCGTGCTGGTCGTACCCTGATCGAGCGCGACGACATACTTGGCCATAAAAGTCATCCTTTCCAGGTCGTTATGGGTGTCGAGGGACCGACTGGTTTTCCCTGCCAGCCGACAAGCGCCTAGATTGAATCCTCCAACCGGCTCATGGCCAGACGGATTTCCTGCTTTTGACGTTTTTCATCCCAGGCGAGCTCTTCAGCCATTAATTCGATCACCCGCGGTAATGCCATTTGCGCAGCCTGGTTGTCGACCAGGGCCAGGGCGGTTCTGCGGACCAGAACGTCCAGGGGGCGCTGGGCGAATTCATGGCGAACCGCGTAGAGGACTTCGGCCTGAAGAAAAGGGTGCTCGGCGTGCAGCCGTCTGCCCAGCCCCTGTCGCGCCAGCTCGGCAACCTTTGACGCCTGGTCTCCGTAGGCATGGTGCAGATGATGGGCGATGTCAGCGTCGAGACCGTAGGTCTTCGCCAGCTCTTCGGTCCCGGCGGGTTTGAAGTTCGCAGCGCCGAGCAGCGGCAGGCGATCGGTGTGGCAGCTTTTTGCTGCGTCGAGACCGAACGTCGCGAGGGCATGGTCGACGGTCTCCTGCGCCATTTTCCGGTAAGTGGTCCACTTGCCGCCGGCGATCGTCAGCAGCTTGGCGGTGCTGACCTCGATAATGTGGTCGCGGGTCAATTTGGCGGTATCGGTTGTTTCGGGATCAAAAACCAGAGGGCGCAACCCCGACCAGGCCGATCGGATGTCTGCGTCGGTCGCCACCGTGTCGAAATAAGTGCTGATGTGGCGGAGCAGGTAACGGATTTCCTCCGCTTGCGGCCGCGGATGATCGGAGATCGCGGCGGGCTCATCGGTTGTCCCGACCAAGGCATGGCCCTCCCAAGGGAGAATGAACAGGATTCGGCCATCCTCGGTTTCCGGGATCATCACACCGGTTTGCGGGGGGGCGAAACGTTTGTCCAGAACGATATGGATGCCCGAACTCGCTTTCAGGATCGGTTGTGCCCCGGGATCGTCCATTTGCCGGACCCGGTCGGCAAACGGCCCGGTGGCGTTGACGACACCCCGGGCATGAATGGCGAATTCCCCGCCGCCGAGATGGTCCCGGACGCGTGCTCCGCAGACTTTTCCGTTCTGCTTGAGAAGCGCCAATACCTCGAGGTGATTGGCGACAGTCGCGCCCTGTTGGTGGGCGGTGCCGGCCAGGGTCACGGCCATGCGCGCATCGTGGAACTGGCCGTCGTAGTAGAGAACCGCGGCCTTCAGACCCTCGGCCTTGAGCAAGGGATATCGACTGAGGGATTTTTTCCGGCCGACCAGCCGGCTGTGGCCGATGCTCCTGCTGCCAGCCAGAAGGTCGTAAAGTTTCAAGCCGGCGAAAATATACGGAACTTCATACCATTTATAAAGAGGCGTCACCAAGGGCAGGCGAGCGGCCAGATGGGGGGCGTTGCGGAGGAGGATGCCGCGCTCGCGCAGGCCGTCCCTGACCAGGTGATACTGATTTCGGTCCAGACGCTTGACGGCCATCTCCAGGTAGCGGACGCCGCCATGGAGCAGCTTGGTGCTGCGGCTGCTGGTGCCCTCGGCAAAATCGTTCTTTTCGACCAGGACCGTTTGCAGGCCCCGACTTGCAGCGTCGAGAGCAACCCCGCAGCCGGTCGCGCCGCCGCCGATCACCAAAAGATCGAAAGTCCGGTTTTTCTGCAATGCGGCGATTAACTGCTGCCGTTTCATCGGAAGCCTCAGGTTGGGGCCGGTTGCGATGTTTTTTCTGTCGAGATCGGAGTGGCCGGCGAAAGATGCCGCCGGATCAGCTGGCTTGTCCTGGACCAGCTTTTGAAATAAACGTTTATTTCTTCAGAGTCATACCGCACCTGTTCCATTCTGCCAGTTCTTTTCGCCAAGGAAAACAGTTTCCTGAGCATGAAAAAAGGAGCGGCAAAACGCCGCTCCGGGAAAAGCCTTGACCGAAACCTGTATGAGCCTGTCGGGCTATCCATGAACTGGCTGCAAATTCGCTTCAGTCCGCATCGTCCGACAGCCTCCTAGAATGCGACCTTGTACACGTCCTGGAAGGTCTTGACGAACTGGATGTCCAGCCCTTCCTTGAGATAGTCGGGGAGCTCTTCGTAGTCCTTGCGGTTGTCATCGGGGAAAACCAGGGTTTTCAGTCCGGCCCGGCGGGCGGCGATCACCTTTTCCTTGAGTCCGCCGATCGGCAGGACCCGACCGGTCAGGGTTAATTCACCGGTCATGCCCAGCTTGTCGCGGACCGTCTTGCCGGTGGCCATGGAGACCAGGGCGGTTGCCATGGTGATACCGGCGGAGGGACCGTCCTTGGGCGTCGCACCGGCTGGAACGTGCAGATGAACGAAATGCTTGGCGAAGAACTCTGCATCGCCGTCGAAGTCGGGCAAGTGGGACATGACGTAGGAGTAGGCGATCTCGGAGCTTTCCACCATCACCTTGCCGAGCTGCCCGGTCTGCTTGAAGCCTTTCTGCTTGGCGAGCATGGCGGTCGCCTCAATCTGCAGGGTGGCGCCGCCCATGCTGGTCCAGGCCAGGCCGGTCACCACGCCGGGCACACCCTCGAACAGTTCGTCCGCCGCATAAACCGGTTTGGCGAGATAGTCCTCCACGTCGCCTTTGCGGATGGTGATTTTCTCGAGCTCTTCATCTTCGGCGAATTGCATGGCCGCCCGGCGCATGATCTTCTTGATCTGGTTTTCGAGGTTGCGGACCCCGGCTTCCCGGGCATAGCCGTCGATGATCTGAACCAGGGCCGACTTGTAGATGGACACCTGGCCCTTGTTCAGGCCGTGGTTTTTGAGCGCCTTGGGGATCAGGTAGCGTTTGGCGATTTCCACCTTTTCCTCAAGAATGTAGCCGGAAAGGCGGATGATTTCCATACGGTCGAGAAGGGGGCGCGGAATGGTGTCGAGCTGGTTGGCCGTGGCGATGAACAGCACGTTGGACAGGTCGAAGGGCACATCGAGGTAATGGTCGCGGAAATTGTTGTTCTGTTCCGGGTCGAGGACTTCCAGCAGGGCGGAAGCCGGGTCGCCCTGGAAGGAGGCGCCGATTTTGTCGATCTCGTCGAGCATCAGCACCGGATTGGCCGAACCGGCGGTTTTCATGGCCTGGATGAACTTGCCCGGCATGGCGCCGATATAGGTGCGGCGGTGACCCTTGATTTCGGCTTCGTCGCGCATGCCGCCCAGCGAGAAACGATAGAACTTGCGATTGAGGGCATCCGCGATGCTGTGGCCCACTGAGGTTTTACCGACACCGGGAGGGCCGACCAGACAGAGTATCGAGCCGGAGATGTCACCTTTCATTTTACCGACCGCGATGAACTCGAGGATGCGTTCCTTGACGTCCTTGAGACCGTAATGATCGCGGTCGAGGACGCGGCGCGCTCTGGCCAGTTTGTAGGAATCCCTGGTGTTGGCGCCCCATGGCAGAACCGTGAGCCATTCCAGGTAGTTGCGACTGACCGTATATTCCGGGGAGTTGGGCTCGAGCAGCTGCAGCTTCTCCAGTTCGTCCTCGATGACTTTCCGTGCTTCCTCGTTCAGTTCCAGTTTCTTCAGGCGCTCCTGGAATTTTTCGATTTCGCTGGTCTTGCCCTCCTTTTCCAGGCCGAGTTCCTTTTTGATCGCCTTGAGCTGCTCGCGCAGGAAAAACTCTCGCTGCTGGCCGGAAATCTTTTCTTCGATCTGTGAAGAGATCTTGGTCTGCAGACGGGAAACTTCGAGTTCTTTCTTGAGCAGCACCAGCACGCGGTCGATCCGCTTGCGAACATCGAAGGTTTCCAGGATGCCCTGCAGCTCCTCGCCGTCGGCCGAGGTCAGGTTGGCGGCAAAGTCGGCAAGTCGACCCGGGTCGTCGAGACTGGAGCGGTTGAGAAAATGCTTGATTTCTTCTGAATAAAGGGGGTTGATCTGCACCAGCTCCTTGAGGGTGGAGATGATCGCCATCGAATAGGCTTTCAATTCGGGGTTGACCGAAAGCTCCGGTGCGTAATGGTAATGGACCCTGGCCATCAGCGGTTTTTCGACCGAGAGCATTTCCTGGACAGTGAACCGCTCCAGGCAATTGACCATGACATGCATGCTGTCCTTGTCGCTGTGCATGATCTTGAGGACCTTGGCGGCAACGCCGACAGCATGCAGATTTTTCGCGGAATCCTTTTCTTCCTGGTCCTTGACCATGATCAGACCGAGCGCCTGCGAACCTTTCTCCATGGCCTGACGGACCGCGGCAATCTGCAGGGGACTGTTCAGAGCCAGAGGAATCAGCAAGCCAGGAAAAGAGGGTCTCGGCCGCAAGGGAATAATCGGCAGCTGAGACGGCAGCAGGTGGGTGGCAATCACCAGGCTGTCGGATTGTTTCTCCTGGGAACTTGACTCGCCGTCATGCAGATCTTCGATCAGGTCAAATTCGGTTTCTATGAAGCCCATGTTGTGGTCGTCGGTCATGCAGGAGATGTCCTTTTTTCAAGTTCGATCGGGAAATTTATGGAACATCAAGGAGTTTTCCGGATGTTCCGCAATCATAATTCTTTTCAGGAAAGCTAATCACATCGACCGTGGTTGTCAACCTCACGTACCCAATCGGCGGCAAGGCGAAGAAACTTTCCCTGTCGGCAATGATTATCGCGTACGGGCAACAGCAGTCGAGCTTTACCGGCAGGGTTAAAAATGCAGAGATGCCGTTTATCCTGTCTACCGGCTATCATATTCTGTATCCTTTACAGGAAAAATTTCACCACCGACCAATGGATTTACCATGACCGACTCGCAACGCCGCATTTATCTGATCGACGGCTCGTCCTATATTTACCGGGCCTATTTCGCCATCCGCCACCTGTCCAATTCCAAGGGCATGGCGACCAACGCCATCTACGGTTTCACCAGGATGCTGCTGAAGGTCGTTCGTGACCAGCAGGCCGACCATCTGGCGGTTATTTTCGATGCGAAAGGACCGACATTTCGAACCGAAATCTACCCGCAGTACAAGGCGACGCGGGCGGCCATGCCGGAAGACCTGGTGCCGCAGATTCCCGTCATCAAGGACATTGTGCGCGCCTTCAGAATGCCTGCCCTGGAGCAGTCGGGGTATGAAGCCGACGATATCATCGCCACTTTGGCCAAACGCTTCGCTGCAAGGGACATGGAGGTCATTGTGGTGACCGGCGACAAGGACCTGATGCAGATCGTCAGCGACAAGGTTCATCTGCTCGATACCATGAAGGATAAAGAGTTCGGGCCGGTCGAGGTCGCCGAACGCTTCTGCAGCCCCCGACAGGTTGTCGAAATTCAGGCCCTGGCCGGCGACAGCTCGGACAACATCCCCGGGGTACCGGGCATCGGTGAAAAGACTGCCCGCCAACTGATCGAAGAGTTCGGTTCCGTGGAAAACCTGCTGGCCAACCTGGACCAGATCAAGGGCAAGCGCCGCGAAAAGCTGGAAACTTTTGCCGACCAGGCCCGCCTGTCCAAACAGCTGGTCACTTTGGTGGACGATCTGCCGCTGGAGGTGGATTACGATGAATTCGCCCTGTCCGAACCGGATCGGGAGGCCTTGTCAGAACTGTTCCGTGACTGCGAATTCCATGGATTGCTTCAGGAGTTTTCCGTTGACCGGCAAGCCAAGGGCGAGGATTACCACTGTGTTTTGACCGAAGACGCTTTCGAGGGATTGCTGGATAGACTGCAAAAATCGGATGAGTTCGCTTTCGATACCGAGACGACCAGCCTGAATCCGCATCTGGCGGAACTGGTCGGCCTGTCTTTCGCAGTCAAGCCCGAGCAGGCCTGGTACCTGCCGGTTGGTCACCGCTACCTCGGAGTGCCTGAACAACTGCCGCAAAAGCAGGTTCTGGAAAAACTCCGCCCGCTGCTGGAGGGTAAGGGACACGGCAAAATCGGTCAGAACCTCAAATACGACCTGCTGGTTCTGGCCCGAGCCGGGATCAAGGTGCGAGGACTCGCCTGCGATACCATGCTGGCGAGCTATCTGGCGAACCCGGCTTCACGCTCCCATGGTCTGGACAATCTGGCCGGCGAACTGCTCGGCTACCGAACGATCAGCTATGCGGAAGTGACCGGCAGCGGCCGCAAGCGGATCGGCTTCGAGGAGGTCGACGTCGACAAAGCCACGGTCTATGCCGCCGAGGATGCGGACATCACCCTGCGGCTTTGTGAAAAATTGCTGCCGATGATTGCCGAAACCGAGCAGGAAAAACTGTTCCGGGACGTGGAAATGCCCCTGCTGGAGGTTTTGGTCGACATGGAGCAGACCGGCATCCGCATCGACGCCGATTTTCTCGATTCCCTGTCGGCGGACATGGCCGCCCAGCTGCAGAATCTGGAAGCGGTCATCCACGAATTGGCCGGTGGGCCTTTCAATGTTGCTTCGCCGAAGCAGCTGGGCGAGGTTTTGTTCGAGAAGCTCAAGCTGCCCAAGGGCAGGAAGACCAAAACCGGCTGGTCCACTGATGTCGAGGTCCTGACCAAACTGGCCGAGGATCATGCGATCGCCGCCCAGGTGCTGGAGCACCGCTCCCTTGCCAAGCTGAAGGGGACTTACACCGACACCCTGCCGAAACTGGTCAACCCGGAAACCGGCCGGATCCATACCTCCTTCAACCAGGCGATTACCGCAACCGGGCGTCTCTCTTCAAGCGATCCCAACCTGCAGAATATCCCGATTCGCACCGAAGCCGGCCGCCGTATTCGCGAAGGGTTCGTGCCTACGGCAGGAAACCTCCTGCTGTCAGCCGACTACTCGCAGGTGGAATTGCGGGTTTTGGCGCACATGGCCGACGTGGCCGGGCTCAAGGAAAGTTTCCAGAAAGGGGCGGATATCCACCGCCGCACGGCCAGCGAAGTTCTCGATATTTTTCCGGAGATGGTCAGCGACGAACAGCGGCGGCAGGCCAAGGCCATTAATTTCGGCGTCATCTACGGGATCAGCGCCTTCGGGCTGGCCCGGCAATTGAAGATCGACCGCCGCAAGGCCCAGGATTTTATCGATCGCTACTTCGAACGCTACCCGGCGATTCGCCTGTTCATGGATCAGTGCATCGCGCAAGCCCGGGAAAAGCAGTACGTGACCACCCTCCTTGGCCGGCGCTGCGCGATTCCCGAGATCAACAGCAAAAACGGCGCCGTGCGCGGCTACGCCGAGCGCAATGCGATCAACTATCCGGTTCAGGGCTCGGCGGCGGATATCATCAAAGTCGCCATGATCCGGATTCATGGGCGCCTGGCTGCGGAAAACCTGCAGGCCAAGATGGTCCTGCAGGTTCACGACGAACTGGTCTTCGATGCGCCGGAAGCGGAAATCGAGGTCCTGACAAACCTTGTCCGCGAGGAGATGATGCAGGCGGTGCCGCTCGATGTACCGCTGGCTGTTGATATCGGCATCGGCAAGAACTGGCGCGAAGCGCACTGAATTGGCGGAGCTCTCCAGGAGAACCCCCCTGACTGTTGTTTTTGTGGGAGCGGTCTTCGACCGCGAAGGGTTTTCTTGTTCGGGGATACCTAATTTCCGTTGGGGTCGGAAATCGGTCGTTGTCAGTGAAGCGACAGCGAAGCGGTTTTCGTTGTCGTAATCGTAATCGAGAAGATGATGGGATCTGGTCACGAACAACACCAAACTTGCGCGACGGGACCACGAACTGGGTGAGGAACCGGCTCGGTATGCAGTGGTCAATTACGACAACGACAACGAGGAGGAAAGGGAACCCCAACCAGACGCTTCACATGGCCATGGCACGGCTGGCGCCGCACCGGGCCAGTGAGCTATCCGTTGGGATCGGAAACCGGTCGTTGTCAGCGAAGCGGTTGTCGTTGTCGTAATCGTAGTCGAGAAGATGATCGGATCTGGTCACGAACAACTTCTTCCCGCCGCGTTAAAGACTGAAATAAAGATTCATCTCGTAAGGGGTCGGCCGTTCATTGACGTCTCTGACCTCCTGCAGCTTCTCATTGATGAACGCTTCGATGAGGTTTTTGCCGAAGACCCCGCCCTGCAGCAGGTAAGCATGGTCCCGGGCGAGTTCCCGGATCGCCTCACCCAAGTTCGCCGGAATAGCCGGCAATTGTTCACGTTTTTCGTCCGACCACTTGAAGATATCCTCATCGTAGGGGCCGAAACCGTGGTCGCCGGGATGAATCTTGTTCTGAATGCCGTCGATCCCGGCCATGATCAATGCGCTCGTAGCCAGATAGGGGTTGCAGGTCGCGTCGCCGGTCCGGAATTCAAAGCGTTTGCTGTCTTCCGAGTTGGCGTATAAGGGAATGCGAATCGCCGCGCTGCGGTTGGCCAGACCGAAGATGCGGCGAACCGGTGCTTCGAAGCCGGGCAGCAGCCGCTTGTAGGAATTGGTGCTCGGATTGGTCAGGGCAACGAGGGACCGGCCGTGGTAGAGAATGCCGCCGATAAAATGCAGGGCGTCGTCGGACAGGTCGGCATAGCCGCCCCGCTGGTAAAGGATGTTCCGGCCCGCTTTTTTCAACAGCATATGAAAGTGCATGCCGTTGCCGGCCTCGCCGTACATCGGCTTCGGCATCAGGGTCGCAGCCAGGCCGTGCTTGTGGGCAACCTGCCGGATGACGTCCTTGATGCACATGATGTCGTCGGCGATCTTGGGAAAGGGACACAGTTCGGTTTCGATTTCCTGCTGGGAACTGATGCCGACTTCATGATGGTGATAGCGGATCGGGCAGATATTCTCATCGATATAATCGGCGATTTCCTGACGGGCATGACCATGTTGATCATGCGGGCGATCCAGGTGATAGCCTTTGCGATGGGTGAGGGCAGCCGCCTCGGGATCCTCATAGTTGAACGGCAAAGCCTCCTTGTTTTCCTTGGTGGAAAACCGGTAGCCGGCCTTGTGCTTCGAATTGTAGTACACCGCTTCGTTGAGCAGATTGAATTCAAACTCCGGGATGAACAGGATTTCATCTGCGATGCCGGTCTCTTGCAGGTAATCGCAGGCCCGGGCGGCCACGCTCCTGGGGTCTTTCTCGTAGCCTTGCATGGTTTCGGCATCGAGGATGGAGCAGATGCACTGGATGGTCGGATTTTCGCTGAACCCGTCCAGTTTGGCCGTGGTCAGATCCGGCATCAGGATCAGATCCCCGGATTCAACATTGCGCATGCCGGGAATGCTTGAACCATCGAAGGGGATGCCCTTTTCCATAACATAGGCGAGTCGCCGGGCCGGAAAGTTGATGTGGTACCAGCGCCCCACCAGGTCGACGTACTTCAGATCGATGTTTTTGACCTTGTGTTCTGCGATCAAGGCCTGCAGCTGTTCGATGTCCATGCATACCTCCCTCAAAATTCGGAATCCCTGAAAAGACAAAGGGGAAGAAACCTTTTTTGCGATCTACTCCCAAAAAGCTTCCCCCGGCTGTCGCCTATTCAGGGATGTTGGGAATTTTGGTGGTCTCTCCTTTGTAATTGCGCAGGGTGTATTCCTTTTCGTTCTTGTCGACAATATAGTAATCGGGCATCAGCGGAATTTTGCCGATGTTGGTCGCCAGCACGTACATCGGCTGGGCCAGGCCGGTGGTATGGCCGCGGATGGCATCCCGGATCAGTTCGGCGCCTTTTTCCACCGGGGTTCGGAAGTGGTCGATGCCGGGGGCCGGTTCGCAGTAGAAAACATAGTAGGGGCGAATCCGGGTCTGCAGCAGTTTCTGGTGCAGTTTCTTGAAGGTCGGCACATCGTCGTTGATGCCTTTGAGCAGGACCGCCTGGTTGCCGACGTTGATGCCGCAACTCATCAGATCGTAGACCGCCTTTTCGGTCTTCTCGGTGATTTCCTTGGGGTGGTTGCACTGGGTGCTGACCCAGACCGGCACCTTGTGAAAGCCGCCGATAGCCTTCTGCAGACCGGGAGTGATCCTTTGCGGCAGGACAATCGGCAGGCGGGTGCCGAAGCGGATCATTTCCACATGCGGGATTTCCCGGATCTTGGCCACCAGGTACTCCAGCTTTTCGTCGGAGAGCAGAAATGGGTCGCCGCCGGTGATCAGCACGTCGCGGACCTCCGGATGATCTTTCAGCCAGACCAGACCCTCCTCGACATCGAAGCGCAGCTTGAGGTCCTGGTCGACGACCAGTTCCTTGCGGAAGCAGTGGCGGCAGTAGATGCCGCACATTTCCACCACGGTGAAGGCGATGCGATCCTGGTACTGGCGGGCAATGCTGTCCGGCCGGACTTCCTCCGTGGCGCGGTTCTCCTTCCACATCAGGTAGTCCTTCATGCCGAACTGGTTGACCTGCTCCTTCATCGAGGGGATCACCTGCATGCGGATCGGACAGGCGGGATCATCCTTATCCATCAATGAAGCAAAATAGGGCGTCGTGCCCCATTTGGTGTGCAAAGTCTGAATCGCTTCGCGTTCGTCGGCGGACACATTGATGTACTGCTCGAGCTTATCGAGCGTGTCTACATGGTTCTGCATTTGTTCGACCCATTCTTCAGCCATGAGACCCTCCATTCGGGATGCTTGGTTTGAGACGCAAAACGTCCTTGTCTATTTACGGGAGTTTGCAAAAAACGTCAATTCCTGTTGCAATGCAGATGTTACCAAATGCACTGATTTTCATGCCCGCCGCCAGCGAGTGAGGGATGACAATCGTGCTTCTTCGCCGTGCAGATAAGTCTATCGGTAAAATCGTTGCCAAGACCGACCGGAGGGTGCATGCAGAGAGAAAGCCATCAGAAGATTATTGCCATGCTGCATCGTTATGTCGATCTCCGTGGCCGGTGGGTCCTCGAGGTTGGTTGCGGCGAAGGCCGCGTCACCGCCGGCATCAAGGACCTGCCGCAGCAGCTGGTCGCCCTCGATCCGGATGCGGAACGTCTGTGCCAGGCCCGGCAAAGCATGCCCGCGGTGGATTTCCGGTGTGGCTCCGGGGAATCCCTGGAGTTTGCCGACCAATCCTTTGACTTGGTCCTGTTCACCCTGTCTCTGCACCATCAGGACGGTCGCCGCGCCCTCGCCGAAGCGGCGCGGGTGCTGCGGGACAGTGGCCGGGTCGTCGTTGTCGAGCCGGTGAACGAGGGCGAACTGGAACGGGTTTTGAGCGTACTCGACGACGAAACCGAAGCCGTCCGGCAGGCGCAGGAAGCCGTGCGCAGGAGTGCCTTGAGGGAAGAATGTTCCGAAACCTTCTGCAGCCGCTGGATTTTCGAAGACCGGGACGATCTGGTGCATTCCCTGTTCGCCTACTATGCGAAGCCCCTCGATCACGATCTGGCGCTGCGGCTGACGGCAGCGCTCGGCGGAAAGCGGGAGCACCGGCCGATCATCCTGGAAGACCGCCTGCTCATTCAGGTTCTGCGGAAATAATTTTCACCCTCGTCCCCCGTGTCAGCCGGGCCTGAAAAAGGGCCTGTGCCGATCCGCACAAGCCCCGCTGCCGAGAAATCTATGAAGAGAGCCGGCTAGTGATGCTTGACGTGGCTGAGAAAGTCCCGGAGCCGATCCGAGCCCGGTTTCTTCATCACTTCGCCCGGCTTGCCTTCCTCGACGATCCGGCCCTCGTCCATGAAAATAAGGCGGTCGCCGACCTGGGAAGCAAAGCCCATTTCATGCGTCACCACCGCCATTGTCATACCGCTGTCCTTGGCGATGCTTTTCATGACATCCAGGACTTCGCCGATCATCTCCGGGTCAAGGGCCGAAGTCGGTTCGTCGAACAGCATCACCTTGGGATTGACCGCCAGCGCCCGGGCAATGGCCACCCGCTGCTGCTGGCCGCCGGAGAGGTTGCCCGGCAGCTTGTCGCTGAATTCGGAGAGACCGACCTTGTCGAGCAGTTCCAGGGCGATTTTTTCGGCCTTGCCCCTGCGCATGCCCCGCGCCTTGCGCGGCCCGAAGGCGACGTTTTCCAGGGCAGTCATATGGGGGAACAGGTTGAACTGCTGGAAAACCATGCCGACCTCCAGCCGGATCTGGCGCATGCGGGTCAATTCATCCGGAATCCGAATGCCATCGACGATCAGCTCGCCTTTGGTGATCATCTCCAGGCAGTTGATGCAGCGGATCAGGGTGGATTTGCCGGAACCGGACGGCCCGATAATGACGACCACCTCACCTTCGGCAATGTGAAAATCGATATTGTGCAGCACTTCGGTCTCGCCGAAGGATTTGCAGACGTTTTTCATTTCGATGATGTTCGGCATATTGGCAACCTTCATCGTCCGCAGCAGATCTGCGGTGCTGATGCGAGTGAACGTTCAGGGCAGGATCGGGAAGGGCTCCGTCAGAAGATCTTCATTCTTTTCTCACAGGTTCGCAGGGCGGTGGCGAGCGCGGTGGTCATGATCAGGTACATGATGGCCACTGTCAGCCAGATCTCCATCGCCCTGAAATTGCTGGCCATGATTTCCTGCCCCTGGCGGGTCAGTTCACCGACCCCAATGACGATGAACAGCGAAGTGTCCTTGAGGCTGATGATGAACTGGTTGCCGAGCGGCGGGATCATGCGCCTGATGGCGATCGGACCGATGACATAGGTGATCAGCTGAAAGCGGCTGATGCCCAGCGACAGGCCCGCTTCGACCAGGCCCTTGTGTACGGAAACCACCGAGCCGCGGACGATTTCGGCGATATAAGCCCCGGCATTGATCATGATGGTGATGACCGCGGCGGTCAGCGCCTCCATCCGGAACTGTTCAATGTTGGTGAGGGCTTTGACCAGCATGGGAAAGGCGAAATACAGAAACATCGCCTGGACGATGATCGGCGTGCCGCGAATGCCTTCGACGAAGCCGGCTGCCAGGTAGCGGGTGAACACGCTCAGCGGCAGAAAGGCACCGTGCGGCGCATCGCCGAGATGGCCCGTGCCGGCAATGCGCCCCAGACCCGCAAGAATGCCGATAACCATGCCGCCGGCGATCCCGGAGAGCGTAATGTACCAGGTCAGTTTGGCGCCTTGCAGCAAGGGCGGCAGAGATTCGACAATAACGGAAAATTCAAAACCCATGATTTCATTATCCCGTCTGGAAGAGGATTAGTGTTCGCCGAAAGGTCTTGATAAAAAGTTCCCCTCCGAGGCAAAGCCCGTCGGAGGGGAACCGTATTTATCGCCCATGCCTGATAGCGAGCATGAACAGATTCAGACTGAACCGGAACAGGTCATTGGGGATCGGCATCAAACCATTTCCGGTAAAGTTCCGCGTAGGTGCCGTCTTCCATCATCTTCAGCAGGGCGATATTGACTTTTTCCCGCAGTTCGCTGCCCTGGGGGAAGGCGATGCCGTATTGCGCAGCCTTGACATCCGGGCCAACGGCCTTGACCCGTCCCTCGCCGGCAGTCTTGATGTAGTAAAGAACATTGGGGGTATCGTGCATGGCGGCATCGGCTCCGCCGGTGACCACTTCAAGATAAGCCTGGTCAATGTTCGGAAACTTGACGATTTTGGCCGGTTGCAGGCTTTCCACGTATTCCACGGTGGCCGTGCCCAGTTTGACGGCGACGGTCTTGCCCTTGAGGTCCGCCGGCACCAGGATGTCGGTGTTGGCAACCGGGACCATGACTTTCAGGCCGGCCCGGAAGTAGGGATGGGAAAAGTCGATCTTTTCTTCCCGGGAGGACTTGATGAAAATCGCGGCTAGAGCGACGTCCAGATTGCCCGTGGTCAGACCGGGAATCAGGCCGTTGAAATCCATCGGCTTCAGTTCATACTCTACGCCGATCCGCCTGGCGATCTCCGCCCAGAGATCGATGTCAAAGCCTGTGTATTCGCCATCCTTGCCTTTGTATTCAAAAGGAACAAA
>DATFJP010000322.1:0-8210 GCA_035269105.1 Desulfuromonadales bacterium | reverse complement strand
CACAGGCCGCTCTTTTCCAGGCGCTCGAACCACATGCTGCGCCAGGCGTCGCCGACGATTTCAGGGTCGGGCGGCATCGAATTATAGGCGAACATCACGCTTGACCAGGAAAGGTTGTCGCCGAGCAGACAGCCGCCCATATAGTGGACGTCGTCGGCATAACGGTCGTCGGTCGAAGCGACGCTGACCACCGCTTTCAGTTGTGGAGGTTGTCGGGCCGCAATTTGCAGGCCGTTGAAGCCGCCCCAGGAAATGCCGATGATGCCGACCTTGCCATTGCACCAGGTTTGGTTCTCCAACCAGGCCAGGATCTCCTCGCCGTCGGCCAGTTCCTGCTCCAGGTATTCGTCCGTCAGCACGCCCTCCGAATCGCCGCTGCCGCGCAGATCGACCCGCAGAGAGGCGTAGCCGTGGCCGGCGTAGTAATGATGATGGCCGGTATCGCGCAGACGGGTGAAATCCCGCTTGCGGTAGGGGATGTATTCCAGGATCGCCGGCACCGGTTCCTTGTCGGCGCCGGCGGGCATCCAGATGCGTCCGGCCAGGCGCACGCCGTCCGGCATCGGGATCCAGACCTTTTCAATTGTTTCGACCTCGCAGGGAAAGGAATCCCGGTATTGCATTTTTTTCACTCCTGATCCGGCAGAGATTCGAATTCGAAGGGCAACAGTTCCATGCAGCGTGCGTATTTCTCCTGCAGATCTTCTTCGCTCTTCCCGCCGATGAAAAGGTTGGCGTACTCGAAGCTGTAGCTGTCCTGGTCCTCGTAATCGGAAAGACGATCGCCTTCCCCGACCCAGAGCTTGACCATGACACCGTCGACTTCCCGTTGCATCGCCTCGATCTCGTTTTGCGTCGGCACCCTGAGCACCCGGGCGTCGCCTTCGTAGCGGCGAATCATGAACTTGGTCGCCATGGGATAATCCCCCTCCCGACGCGGGTATTTCGGGTGGCGGCCGAGGCCCAGATTGACCATGACCTCCTGATGGGAGGCCCCTTCAACCAGATAGAAGAGGGGACAATGGGATTTCGAGATGCGCGGGTTGATTTCAAGCAGGGTCAGGTCGCCGCTTTCCGGATCGTGGAAGAATTCGATGTTGAACGGTTCGTTGTTCAGGCCGGTTTCCCGCATGACCCGGTCGGTGACTTTCATCATCCGGCGCAGCACCGCTTCCGGCAGCCGGGACGGGTAATGGTAGCGGCTGAAACTGGACCGGTTTTTTTCGCGCAGGGAATCCACCACACCGTAGACCCGGGGGACGCCATTGAAGATATAACCCTCCAGAGTACATTGGTTCTCTGCCGAAATGATCTCCTCGGCCAGGCAGTGGTTGCCGCAGACCCCGGAGATTTCGTCAGGGACCTCAGCATGTTTGAACAGGAAATTGAAAGGTTCCGAAAACCGGAAGATTTTCTTCCGGATTTTTGGCAGGGCCGCCTCGAAGTCTTCCTTGCTTTCGATACGGAATCCGAGAATTGAAGAGTGGGCCTTAACCGGCTTGATCCAGAAGGGAAAAGCGAGGTCGATCGCGCCGAATGGATCGTTGGCGAACGGGTCGAAGATGCTGAAACGGGGAATCAGGTCCGGAACCACTTTTTGCTGCACGACCCGGCTCCAGTACTTGTGCTCACAGCGCAGGATACTTTCCGTGGAGGTGGTTGGCAGACCGGCCATTCTGCGCAGGGTCGGCAGCATCAGGGTGGCCGGAAAATCCCAGTAACCGACGATCGCATCAACCGAGCCGGAGAAAGACTGCAGCTCCCGTCCGGCCTTCCTGAGGAGAGCGGCCATGTCGTATTCCGGAGCGGCGACAATCTCTTTGGTGCTGTAGAGGCAATGGAAGTGATATTGATCGGCATCGGCAATCGTCTGCAGGAGCCGGAGATTGAAATCGCCCAGAGCGATGACGAACACGTTTTTTTTCACTAAGGCCTCCAGGAGGAAAAGCTTATCGATGGATGAGGAAAAGCATGAAAGAAATCTTTCTCACTGCTGGAGACACCGGTGACAGGTTAAATCTGATTGAAGGGCTCCTTGCCATGGCAGGCTTTTGGCCCCTGATTCGTCAGAAAGAGCGAATGACCGAAGCGTTCAGGCACCCCCGGATTCCTCGAGGGGATACCCGGCGGCCTTCCAGGACCGGACTCCGCCTTCCAGCGCTTCTGCGTTTCGATAGCCCTGATCCAGCAATTCAGCTGCCCGACCGGCAGCGGTCCCTTCGTCCGGTCAGGCGCAGTAAAAGATAATCTCCTGGTCCCTGCTCAGGTCGGGGAGCCTCTCCCGGAACTGGTTGAAGGAGATCGCTCCCTCGAGATGCACGGATGCGAATTTTTCGTCGGCTTCATAACCGCAGACCAGCATGGCTTTGCCCGAGGCAAGTTTCCTTTGCGTCTCTTCCGGCTCAATGCGCCTGACTTTTGCTTTGTCCAATGTTCGTCTCCTTTCGGCTGCGCGGACCGGCCTGCTCGGTGCAGCAGGGAAGATGCTGCAGAATCCCGGCTGAACGGCGGCCTGGACCGGACTTTTCTCTGACTTGTCTTTATAGAAAGCTTACCGAAGGCTTGGTCAATTACAACCGAAGCCAGCAACGAATCCCTGGCAGAAGGTCGCTTTCAAAAACAGCGATGGTTATCGGCTCTTGGCGGAGTGTCGCAGTAACTTTGCCGCCTGGCCCGCCAGCAACGGCACCAGGGCCACGGCCGGAATCAGCAGCCAGCCTTCCCGACCGGGAGCGGTCAGATCGAGGATATCCCGCAGCAGGGGCACGTAGAGTGCGCCGGCCAGCAGGGCCAGACAGATGACCAGAGCCCCCCAGATGTAGGGATTGCGGGTGATCTCGTTGAGGAAAACCGGCGATTCGACGTCGCGCATGTTGAAGACGTGGGTCAGGCGGGCCAGCGACAAAGACAGGAAAGCGATGGTCACGGCCTGCTGTCGGGGCAGATCGTAATACATCAGGGCCAGGGCGAATGCGGCGAGCACAGCCGCCGCGATCACCACGGCATAGCCGCCGATGGCCAGCCAGTAAGCTTTGGTCAGTACCGGTTCGTCAGGATCGCGGGGCGGTTTTTGCATGACCGATTTGTCGCCCTCGCCGACCCCCAGCGCCAGAGCGGGGAAAACGTCTCCGATCAGGTTGAGATAGAGGATCTGCAGCGGCAGCAGCGGCAGGGGCGCATTGACCAGGGCGGCGAGAGTGATGATCAAAATTTCACTGACGTTTCCCGACAGCAGAAAAAAGATGAATTTGCGGATGTTGTTGAAGATCACCCGGCCATGGTACACGGCGGTGACGATCGTCGAAAATTCATCGTCGCGCAGAACCATGTCGGCGGCCTCTCGTGCCACCTGGGTGCCGCGCTGGCCCATGGCGATGCCGATATCGGCCTTCTGCAGGGCCGGCGCATCGTTGACGCCGTCGCCGGTCATGGCGACGATCTCGCCTTTTTGCTGGTGCAGATCGATCAGAGTCAGCTTCTGATCCGGACTGACCCGGGCAAAAATCGCCGTGCTCAGCAGCTGCTCGCGCTGCTGTTCATTCAATTCACCGGCCGGCTGCAGTTCTTCGCCGGACCGGTCGCCCTCGTCGCCGACGTCCAGACCGACCGCTTCGGCAACGCTTCGGGCCGTCGCCGGATGATCGCCGGTGACCATGATGACCCTGATCCCTGCCTGCCGGCAGCCCTCCAGGGCATCTTTGACGGCTTTCCTGGGCGGGTCCCAGAGGCCGGCCAGACCGATCAGGGTCAGATCGGTGTAAGGGTCGGCGTCCTGCGAGGAAACGGTTTTCTCCGCCAGGGTCAGGACCCGCAGCCCGGCTTCCGCCATCTCCCGGTTCTTGTTCTTCCAGGTTTCACGCTGCTCCTCATCCAACTCGACATCACCATCGGCCCCGGCCAGCCGGGTGCACCGGTCAAGCACCGCTTCCGGTGCCCCCTTGACGGCGACGCGGCAGCCTTCTTCGGTTTCGTGGAAGGTCGCCATCATCATGGTCTCGGCAGAAAAAGCTTCTTCGCGCACCTCGGGCATCTGCTTCAAAAGCTGCTCGCGTAAGATACCGTGTTCCCGACCGGCCTGCAGGAAAGCGATTTCCATGGGTTCGCCCACCCCGGATTCATCCTCGGTCAGCGATGCATTGTTGCAGAGAATGCCGATTTCCAGGCCTCGCTCAAGCAGTCCCCCGTCGCATTCTTCCTGACCCGCCGCCTCTGGATCGCAGGTTCCCGTTGCCAGCTCCATCCGCTTCAGGCGCATGCGGTTCTCGGTCAGGGTACCGGTCTTGTCGGTACAGATGACAGTGGTCGCGCCCAGGGTCTCCACTGAGGAGAGACGGTTGATGACCGCTTTATGGTGTGCCATGCGCCACATACCGCGGGCCAGGGCGATGGTCGCGACGATCGGCAGTCCTTCCGGCACTGCCGCCACGGCCATGGCGATGGAGGTTTCCAGGACCAGGAGCAGGTCCTTGCCGCCGACGATGCCGGCCGCCGCCACCAGAACGCCTACCGCCAGGGTCGCCCAGACCAGCCGGCGACCGAGCCGTTCCAAGCGCTTTTCCAGGGGGGTGAATTCCTCTCCAGCTTCTTCGGCCAGCTCGGCGATACTGCCGAGTTCGGTCCGCATGCCGGTTGCGACCGCGATCCCGGCGCCGGAACCGGCAGTAACGGCGGTACCTTTGAACAGCATGCAGCTGCGTTCCGCCAGAGGGGTGTCGGCGTCCAGCGATTCAGGCTGTTTGGTAACCGTGGTGGATTCCCCGGTCAGGGCGGACTCGTCGGCCTGCAGGTTGTTGGCTTCGACCAGGCGCAGATCGGCCGGCACCAGATCGCCGGCGTCGAGGATGACGATATCACCGGGGACCAGTTCCCCGGCGGGCAAAACCCGGGTTTCTCCGCCGCGGCAGACTCTGGCCTCGGTCTCGCCAAGCTGCCGCAGGGCCTCCATGGACCGGGTTGCTTTCAACTCGGTAAAAAAACCGATTACGGCATTGAGGATCAGGGCGATGCCGATGGCGATTCCCTCGATCCACTTGCCGAATAACAATGCGGCGAGGGCGGCCACCGACAGCAGGCCGACCAGCAGGTTGGCAAACTGGGCGAGCAGAATGGCGAGGGCGCTTTTCTGCTTGGTTTTCTGCAGCTTGTTGGGACCGTGTTGGCGGCGTCGGCGTTGGGCCGCGGCGTTCTGCAGACCCTTTGCCGGGTCGACATCGAGTTGCCGGGCGAGTTCCTCGGCGCTCAGAGACCAGGGATTTTCCGGCAGACCACCGGACTCTTCAGGCCCTGCCGACTGCTTTTCGGGATTGCCGGATTCAGGATTCGTCATCATGGTCGCAGGCGGTATCCACCGCAAAACCCGGCCGGAGAATAACGATCGACGGCGGTCGCAATCTCCGGATCGGACCAGGATTTCTCAAAACTCCCCACCGTGGGGCATAAAGAAACTTATCGTTGCGGGCCTGCTTGTCAAGGCAGGGCCGGGAGGAATGTCTGTGGCCGGTTCAGAATTATTGGTTTCTCCCGAAATGCTGAGCGCTCCAATCATTAACCGGGTCCCGCTGACCGTTGTCAGTTGGCCATTAGCTGTTAAAATCTAGTCGATCTATCCCCGATAATCGGGGAGATGACACAGATCAGGAAAGGAGTATTATGAAGATCGCTTCGAGGATAGTCACCACTGACACTACCAGGAAATACTCATGCTGAAGCGCTGGCTGCCCTGGAATTACCTGATCAAATTTGCCGCCCGCCGCTACGGCGTGATGGATCCTCTGACCCTGATGGCAAGGCTGCGCCGCTTTTCCCAGCCGAGCGAGGTTCAGGAGCCGATCGAACTGCTGCGGGCGGGAATCCTGTTCCACGCCCGCGGTCTGGTCAACACCCGGGCCATTCAGCACAATCTGGACTGGGTGTGGCCTTTCTGGGTGGAAAAGCAGTTTGATCCCAAGGACCCTTCTTTCATACCCCGGGCTTTTTCCTTCAGCCATGTCAACCTGACCCACCGCAACTGGACTGCCGTGGGGTGCCCGGGTTCGGCGAGCTATCCGATCGTCGATCCGCGCGGGCTGCTGACCCCCATCTACGACGGCTGGTCGCTGGATGCCTGGTTGGTTGCCGAAGACGGTCGGACGCTGTTCCCTTCGCGACTGACGGAGGTCGACCAGGAATGGCTGCTTGAAGACCACCTGGCGGTTGCAACCCGCTGCCGCATGCAGGACCTGGAGATTTACGGCGAAGTCCGGCAGGAATGCCGGGAAGGGGAGTTGGAGCTTTTCTGGCAACTGCAGGGGCAGGGGCCGCCGGGGTCGCGACTGGTGGTCAGTCTGCGGCCCTATAATCCGGAGGGCGTCCAGTTCGTCGAAACCGCTGCTTTCGAAGCCGAGCGCAACACCCTGGTGATCGATGACGAGAGCCGGGTGCAATTTTCCCGCTCTCCGGAATCCGTACTGTTTGCCAACTACGAGCAGGGCGATGTCTGTCAGCGGTTGAACGAAGCGGCTCGGGAAAGCGGCATCAGCTGCGATGTCGGTATGGCCACGGCGGCGCTGGTTTTTCCTTTCGAGGCAGCCGAGTCTCTGGATCTGGAAGTTCGGCTCGGGCTGGTCGAGGCACCGGTCGAAGGCAGGAAAAAGAAATCCGCACAGCCCATGACCATCTCATGGGCTCAGGCGCTGAACGGCACCGCCCGTCTCGAGATCCCCGATCAACGCATCCGCTTCCTCTATGATGCTGCGGTTCGCAGCCTGATCCTGCTCTCTGTCGACGATGTGGTGCCTGGCCCTTATACCTATAAGCGTTTCTGGTTCCGGGACGCCTGTCTGATGATGCACGCCTTGCTCTGTGTCGGTCTGGAGGAAAGAGCCCTTCGCTGTCTGAACAACTTCCCCGGCCGGCAGAAGCGCTCCGGATATTTCCTCAGTCAGGAGGGCGAGTGGGATTCCAACGGGCAGGTCCTCTGGATCATCGAGCGGTTTCTGCAACTGACCGGCCGGGACCTGCCTGCCGCCTGGCTAAAGTCGATCTGGAAAGGGGCCGAATGGATCCGGCGCAAGCGGCTGCCGAAGGACTCGAAAAAACCGCACGCCGGGCTGCTGCCGCCCGGTTTCAGTGCCGAGCACTTCGGCCCCAACGATTATTACTACTGGGACGATTTTTGGGGAGTTGCGGGACTGCAGGCCGCGGCCCGCCTGGCGGAAAAAGCCGGCGAGACAGCACGGGCCGAAACCTACGCCTCAGCAGCCGGGGAGTTTGCCGAAACCGTCTGGAAAAGCATCGCCGAAATTCCTTCCTCGCGCAGTCGACAGGCTATCCCGGCCTCCCCCTACCGCCGGCTCGATGCAGGCGCCATCGGCTGCCTGGTGGCCGACTACCCTCTGCAACTGGTTGGCGCAGAGGACGAACGGATCGCTAAAACCGCGGCTTTTCTGCAGGAGAACTGCTTCCTGAACGGGGCCTTCTTTCAGGACATGATTCATTCGGGGATCAACCCCTATTTGACTCTGGCGGTGGGGCAGACCCTGCTGCGCAATGGCGACCCGGCTTTCGCAGACATTGTCAAACGGGTCGCCGAGCTGGCTTCACCCACCGGCCAATGGCCGGAAGCGGTGCACCCCTTTTCCGGCGGCGGCTGCATGGGCGATGGCCAGCACGGCTGGGCCGCCGCCGAATGGGTTATGATGGTGCGCAACATGTTCGTGCGTGAGGAAGAGGACCGCCTGGTGCTGGGCTCCGGAGTCTTTCCCGAATGGCTTGAATCCCGGGAAACCCTGAGCTTCGGTCCGGCACCGACCAAGTGGGGACCGGTGACCCTCAGGCTGCTCAAGAGTGAAGGCGACCTGCTTCTGGAACTGGATGCCGACTGGCGCGGTGAACCTCCGGAACTGGAGGCCCGTCTGCCGGGATACCGCCGGCAAAGGGTCGAAGTCAACAGCGAGCCCCACCGTTTGGTTGCGGAGGAATCATGAAAATCTGTATGTTCACCAATACTTATCTGCCCCACGTCGGCGGAGTGGCGCGTTCCGTGGCGGCTTTTGCGGATGATCTGCGCAGCCGGGGCCATGCAGTCATGGTTGTCGCGCCAACTTTCCCGGACATGGAAAATGCGGGCGAAGACGAGGAAGAGGTCGTGCGGGTGCCGGCTATTCAGAACTTCAACGGCAGCGATTTTTCCGTGCGCATCCTGCTGCCGGGTCGATTCAGCCATCAGCTTG
>DATFJP010000321.1:0-7785 GCA_035269105.1 Desulfuromonadales bacterium | reverse complement strand
ACCATGGTCGAGTTCAACGAAAAGGCTTTGTTCCTGTACAACCAGGAGGGCATGACCCAGGAAAGGATGGATAACACCATCGCCCTGTTCCGGCAGGAGATCTTCGCGCCGGCGCGTCTGGCCGGCCGCATCCTGCTGGTCCACGAAACGCTTGACCAAAGCAAGGAGAACCGGCGGGCCTGGCTGTACAATCCAGGTCAGCGACGGGTGCGTCGGGCGCCGAACGTGGCATTCGACAATCCCAAGGAAGGCGGCGACGGCCTGACCACCAGCGACACCGTGGACATGTACAACGGCAGCCCGGAACGCTACAACTGGGAACTGGTGGGCCGCAAGGAAATCTATGTGCCCTACAACAGCTACCGGCTGCACAGCGATCAGCTTGATTACGATGACATCCTCAAGCCGCTGCACCTCAACCCCGAACACCTGCGCTACGAACTGCACCGCGTCTGGATGGTGGAGGCAACTCTCAAGGAGGGCAGCCGTCATATCTACAAACGACGCACCTTCTACATTGACGAGGATTCCTGGCAGATCCTGGCCATGGATCAGTACGACAACCGGGATCAGCTCTGGCGGGTTTCGGAAGGGCACAGCATCAACTATTACGAAGTCCCTGCCTTCTGGACCACGGTCGAGGTGCATTACGACCTGCAGTCGGGACGCTACATCGCCATCAATCTCAACAATGAACATTCCATGTACGACTTCGAAGCCGACCTCAACCGCAGGCTGTTTACCCCGGCCGCCCTGCGCCGGGAAGGACTGCGTTAGGCCGGCAGCCGACAGTTACGGCCGGGCGCAACTGCCCGGCCGTTTTTGCGTCTGCCTTGCCGCCGCCCCGGCTCCCTGCTTGACGGCGGGCAGGGAACATTCTATGCTGTCTGCCCGCGCCGCGTGGGAGCGGTTTCCTTTTGCCAGTCGAGGGTGCTTGTGGGCTCCTGGTTTCGCCTACCTATCTTGACGGGATGTCTGATCTGCCTGTTGCTGACCGCTCTCGGCCACGGACCCTCTCTGGCCGCACCGGCGGAGATGGCGCCGTTGGCCGCCCGGTCACTGCTGCTGGACGGCCAGGTCGTCGGTGACCGGCTGGTGGTCGTCGGCGCCCGCGGCCATATCCTCGTCTCCGACGACGACGGCCGGACCTGGCAGCAGCGGCCGGTGCCGACCCGCACGACCCTGACCAGCGTCTTTTTCGTCAATGACCAGCTCGGCTGGGCCGCCGGTCACGACGCCGTGATTTTGAAGACCGAGGACGGCGGCACCAGCTGGCGGATGGTTTATCAGGACAGGACCGACCAGCGACCGGTTCTCGACCTCTGGTTTCGCAACCAGGACATCGGTTATGCCGTCGGCGCCTACGGCCTCTTCCTGAGCACCGCCGACGGCGGCGAGACCTGGACGGGCCGCTCCTTCGAAGCCGAAGAGACGCTCGCCGGCGAGAACGTGCAGGCGGAGGATGCGGGTGGTGGCGAATGGTACGAGAGTGAAGCGGCCTGGCCCATGGACTTCCATCTCAATCACCTGCGCGCCTCACCCGCCGGCCGGCTGTTCATCGCCGGCGAGGCCGGCCACGTTTTCCGCTCGGACGACGGCGGCGACACCTGGAGCGATCTCCTGCCTCCCTACGAAGGCTCCCTGTTCGGAACTCTGCCGCTCGGTGGGGACCTTGTGCTCGCTTACGGTCTGCGGGGACATCTGCTCGTCTCCGCAGATGCGGGTATGAACTGGGCCTTCACCGAAACCCGCACCGAGGCCACACTCAACGATGCCATTCAGTTGGCCGACGGCCGGATCGTGGTGGCCGGGCTGGCCGGAACCCTGCTGGTCAGCGACGATGGCGGGCGTACCTACCGGCATTGGCCGCAGCCGGACCGGGCCGGGCTGGCCCGGGTCCTGGAAGCCGACGACGGCGGCCTGGTCCTGATCGGCACGCACGGCGTCCGCCGCTTCAGCCTGTCGCCCACCGCAGCCGATGCTCCGCTCCGCCGGGAGGATGCGCCGTGAAACAGCTGAGCCTGCTGGACTATATCGAAGAGTTCCTGTTCAGTCATTGCGGCCTGGTCATCGGCGTGTTCGTTCTGGCCACCCTCGTCCTCGGTTATGCCGCCACCAACCTGCGTATTGATGCCGGATTTGACAAGATGCTGCCGCTCGAGCATCCGTACATGCAGACCTATGTCGAGTACCGCGATGATTTCGGTGGCGCCAATCGGATCCTGGTGGCCCTGATGGCCGAAGACGGCGACATGTTCACGCCTACTTTCTTCGAAGCACTGCGCAAGGCGACCGACGAGGTCTTTTTCCTGCCGGGCGTCGACCGCAGCCGGGTGAAGTCGCTGTTCACGCCCAACGTCCGCTTTACCGAGGTGGTCGAGGACGGCATCGCCGGCGGCAACGTGGTACCGGCCGATTTCGAGCCGACTCCGCAGGGCCTCGACCAGGTCCGCCGGAATATTCTCAAGGCCGGCATCGTCGGCCGGCTGGTGGCCAATGATTTCTCGGGAGCGATTATCAGCGCCGAACTGCTGGAAGTCGACCCGGCCACCGGCGAACAGCTCGACTACATCGAGGTGGCGCGTCAGCTGGAAGAGAAGATCCGCGAGCCCTTCGATACCGAAGAGATCAACGTTCACATTATCGGTTTCAGCCAGGTGATCGGTGACATTGCGGCCGGCGCCAAACGGGTGGTGCTGTTTTTCGTGCTCGCCTTCTTCCTCACCGGCTTCCTGGGGTATCTTTACACCCGCTCGCACCGGTTGACCATGCTGCTTCTCAGCTGTTCGACCATTGCCGTGGTCTGGCAGCTGGGCGCCCTGACCCTGCTGGGTTACGGCATCGACCCGATGGGCATTCTGGTACCCTTTCTGATTTTCGCCATCGCCACCAGTCACGGCGTCCAGATGCTGACCGCCAGCCGGGTGGAGATTTTCGAAGGGGCCAGCAGCGAGGACGCGGCCCGGGCCAGCTTCCGGCGTCTGTTGATCCCCGGCGGCATCGCCCTGCTGTCGGACACGATCGGCTTCATCACCATCATGCTGATCGATATCCGCGTCATCCAGGAGATGGCGGTGACCGCCAGCCTCGGCGTGGCAGCGATCATCCTGCTCAACCTGATCCTGCTGCCGGCGCTGCTGTCCTGCATCAACTTCCCGGACGACTACCGCCAGCGTCTGGAAGGCCGCATCGAGCGCATGGACCGCTTCTGGTACCGGGTCTCGAGGCTGGCCAAGCCCTGGCCGGCGATGGCGGTGATTCTGGTCTCCTGCACCCTGTTCGGCTACGGCGCGGTGCGCGGCGCCGACGTCCAGATCGGTGATCTGCACCGGGGGGTGCCGGAACTGCGACCTGATTCCCGCTACAACCGGGACACGGCGGTAGTGGCCGAGCATTTTTCGATCGGCGTCGACCTGCTGACGGTGATCGCCGAAGCGCCGCCGAACGGCTGTATCGACTATTCGATCATCGATGCGGTCGACCGTTTTGCCTGGCGCATGCAGAATACCGCAGGCGTGCAGTCCGTGATCAGCTTGCCGCAGGTCGCCAAGGTCATCAACGCCGGCTGGAACGAGGGCAACCTCAAGTGGCGGGTTCTGCCCCGCAACAGCCAGAGACTGGTCGAGGCCGTGCAGTATATTCCGACCAGCAGCGGGCTGCTCAACGCCGACTGCAGCGTCATGCCGGTGATCATCTTCACCAGCGACCACAAGGCGACAACCCTCTCTCACGTCGTCTCGGAGGTCAAACGCTTCGAAGCCGAGGAAGATAATGAGCAGCTCGATTTCGAGCTTGCCACCGGCAATGCCGGGGTGATGGCGGCCAGCAACGAAGTGGTCGCCGCGGCCCAGTTCCCGATCCTGATTTACGTGTTCGCGATCATCACCGGTTTGTGCCTGCTGCTGTTTCGCTCCATTCGGGCGACTCTCAGCGTTATCCTGCCGCTCGGCCTGGTTTCCGTGCTGGCCTATGCACTGATGGCGGAGCTGGAAATCGGTCTCAAGGTTTCGACCCTGCCGGTGGTGGCTCTTGGTGTCGGCATCGGCGTCGATTACGGCATCTACATCTACAGCCGTTTCCAGACCTTCCTCGACCAGGGCATGACCATCTTCCAGGCTTATCATGAAACCCTCAAGATCACCGGCAGCGGCGTGGTCTTCACCGGGGTGACCCTGGCCATCGTCACCGCCACCTGGATCATCTCGCCCCTGCAGTTCCAGGCGGACATGGGCATCCTGCTGACCTTCATGTTTCTGGTCAACATGCTCGGTGCCATTATCGTTCTGCCCGCCCTGGCCAGCTGGTTTCTGCGCATCGGCAGGAGGGTCTGAACCCGGGATGTCCGATTGTCGGATGTTTCCACAGTTTGAGGCATGAACGTGCATTCAGAGCAGTGGCAACCCCAGTCAGCCTCGGTCATTGCCGCGATCATGGCGGCCTGCGACCGGTTCGCCGAGCGTCCTGCATTCATATACCGCACGTCCGGCAATGAATTCACGGTGTCTTTCGCCAAACTGCGCGAAGACGTCATTCTCCTGTCGCGGGCTCTGCGCGAGCGCAAAATCGGCGCGGGCAGTCGGGTGCTGGTCCTTTCCGACAATCGCTATGCCTGGATGGTGACCGATCTGGCGCTGATGGCGCTGGGGGCCGTCAGCGTCCCGCGCGGCAGCGACACCCCTTCCCGGGAACTCGCCTATATCCTCGACCATGCCGAATGTTCCTTCCTGGTCGCCGAAACCGAAGCGTTGCTCGAAAAGCACCAGGAAGTGATTGACCAGCACAAGGAAATCCGCGCCGTTTTCCTGATCGAGGGCGGCCCGACGCATACGCTGTTCAGCCGCATCTACAGTTACAACGACCTTCTCGAAGACCGGACTCTCACTCCGGCCGACTTCCGGGAATTCGCTGACCAGGTCGCGGCCCATGACCCGGACGGGTTGGTCACTCTGATCTATACTTCGGGGACCACCGGCAATCCCAAGGGTGTGATGCTCACCCATGCCAACATCGTCTTCAACATTGAAATGCTGCCGGTGCTGGTCCAGCTCAGCGAGCATGATCTCTGGGTCTCGATCCTGCCCAGCTGGCATATTTTCGAACGGACCGCAGAGTATCTGGCCTTGTCCGGCGGCAGTTGTACCGTCTACTCCACCCTGAAAACCTTTGCCGCCGATCTCGAGCATTATCGGCCGACCCTGGTCGCCACCGTGCCGCGCCTCTGGGAATCCCTTTACGGCCGGGTCTTGAACGCCATGGCCGAACGCGGCCGCTTCAGCCGCAGAGTCTTCGCTCTGCTGATCGCCATTGCCGTACGTTTTCGGCGCGCCCGGCGCCAATGGAGAGAAGAGCTTCCCCGCTTCCGGAGGGCTGCCTTGCCGGTCCGTTTTGGGGTTAAGGTGGCCGCGCTGCTGAAGATGGCGCTGCTCGGGCTGCCTTATCTGCTGGCCCGGAAAAAGCTCGAACCCCTGCGCAGTCGCTTCGGCGGCAGACTGCGCATGGCCATCAGCGGTGGCGGCGCCCTGCCGGCTTACCTGGAGGAATGGCTGGACGCCATCGGCCTGCGCATCGCCAACGCCTACGGCATGACCGAATGCGCGCCCGCCATCGCCGGCCGCGGTTTCAACAGTCGCATCTTCGCAACTTTGGGACCGCCGGTTCCCGGCACCGAAGTCCGGATCGTCGACCCAGAGGGTCACATGGTCGCGGCCGGGGTTGAGGGGGAGGTCGAAGTCCGTGGCCCGCAGGTTTTTCCAGGTTATTTCAACGATCCCGAAGAGACTCGGCGGGTATTTACCGCGGATGGTTTTTTCCGCACCGGCGACCTGGGCAAGCTGACCGTGACCGGTGAGCTGGTGCTGACCGGCCGCTGCAAGGAGATCATCGTGCTGGCCAGTGGCGAGAACATCGACCCGTCGCGCATCGAGGGGGCGATCGGCCAGCTGCCCTTCATCGCCGATGCAGTGCTGGTCGGCCAGGACCGCAAAGGGCTGGCGGCATTGATCGTCCCGGACTGGGAGAAGCTGAAGGAATTTTTTGCCGAGAAACTGCACACCAAAGCGGAAGGTGCCGAAGAACTGGAAAAAGACCCGGCCCTGCGCGAACGCGTCCGTCAGGAAATCAATCGGCTGCTGAATGCCAAGCAAGGCTTCAAACCGCACGAGAAACTGCAGAAAATCGATTTTCTGAAAAAGGAATTCACGGTCGGCGAGGAACTGACCAATACCATGAAGAAGAAGCGGCATGTCATTGAACGGAAATACCGCGAGCTGATTGACCGGCTGTTCAAGTAATCCTCTGATCGAGGGCCTGGCCACCCAAAATCAAGATGCTCCTCCGGGTCCCCGGCGGGGGCGTTTCATTTTTGATGTTCTGAATTTGCTGAACACCTCGACCACATGGATTGCATCTTTGACCGGAGGACGGGGACAAGAATCCCAGGGCAGGACCAGCGGAAAAAATCACAAAGAAGTGGTCAACGCCTTTACGAATGCTTTTATGAAATTATACTTGAGAACATCGATGTCACCATGAACAAAAGGGAGTTGCCTCATGATCAAGGCATACGCGGCAAGCGAAGCCGGCGGAAAGCTCGAACCGTTCGAATACGAACCGGGCCCCCTCGGCGTCGGCGAAGTGGAAATCGAGGTCGAGTATTGCGGCATCTGCCACAGCGACCTGAGCATGCTCGACAATGAATGGGGACTCAGCAAATATCCATTCGTTCCGGGCCACGAGGTGGTCGGCACCCTGGTCGCCGTCGGCGACCAGGTGCATGGCCTGCAGCCCGGCATGCGGGTCGGCCTGGGCTGGCAGTCGGGCTACTGCATGACCTGCCCGAGCTGCATGGGTGGCGACCACAACCTGTGTACCGACTATGAAGGCACCATTATCGGCCGGCACGGCGGTTTTGCCGACAAAGTCCGGGCCCAGGCGGCCAGCGTGATTCCTCTGCCGGCCGAAGTCGACCCGGCCAGTGCCGGGCCCCTGTTCTGCGGCGGAATCACCGTCTTCAACCCGTTGGTCCAGTTCAGCATCCCAGCAACGGCAAGGACCGCGGTGATCGGCATTGGCGGGCTCGGCCATCTCGCCCTGCAGTTCCTGAAGGCCTGGGGGTGCGACGTCACCGCCTTTACCTCGAGCAAGGAGAAGGAGGAAGAGGCATTGACGCTGGGTGCCCACCAGACCATTGATTCGCGGGATCCGGCGGCGATCAAGGCTTCTGCCGGGCAATTCGACCTGATCCTTTCGACGGTCAACGTCAAGCTCGACTGGCAGGGTTACGTCAACGCCCTGCGGCCAAAGGGGCGCCTGCACTTCGTCGGTGCCGCCCTGGACCCCCTCGAATTCATGGTGTTCCCCCTGATCGCCGGGCAGCGCTCGATCTCCGGATCGCCGGTCGGCAGTCCGGCAACCATCGCCAGAATGCTTGCTTTTGCCGCCCGGCACCAGATTGCCGCACTGACGGAAATCTTTCCCTTCGAACAGGTCAATGAAGCGCTGGAGCGGCTGCGCAGAGGCCAGGCGCGCTATCGAATCGTTTTGAGTCGTTGAAAAAGGCGGGCCTGCCGCCGCTGCAGGATTGCGACGCAATGCAAAAAGCCCCTCCGTGGCAACGGAGGGGCTTTTTGCATTTGGCGTCCCCACGGGGATTCGAACCCCCGTCGCCGGCGTGAAAGGCCGGTGTCCTGGGCCAGGCTAGACGATAGGGACTTAAGGGTTTTAAGTGCCCAGCGGGAAGTGTACCCGCATTTTGCTGACGCCATTTATGAAAATTTACTGCGTGTT
>DATFJP010000320.1:0-10169 GCA_035269105.1 Desulfuromonadales bacterium | reverse complement strand
AATGACTGATGAATCTGCCAAAGCCTGTCCAAAATGTGGCGTGGTGTTTGAAAAACTGAGGGAAAGAGCCGATCAGGAGAACGCAAAGGAGAGAATCTCAAAATCGACGGAGGAAATCCTGGATTATCAGCGGGAAACTAGAGCAAAATATCTGGAATGGGAATATAGCGTCGACGTTTTAACGGAAAAGAGAAGGTACGCCCTTTGTGACAACCTGAGTTTGGCGATCATTGTCTTGACCCTGATTGTGGTCTGTACTGAAGCGCTCGGCATGTTCTACCTTTACCAGGTCCTTTCCTGGATGCCGGTCAACGAACGGATTTTTTCGCTAGTGGCCGTTGGGGTGGCCTCGTCGGTGGGAATCGTGATCTTCCTTTCGTTGGCTGCTTTTCTGGTCATGCAGAAAGAAATTGCCAAAAACACTTGGGCGACCAGAGAATACTTGCGGCGGGTTCATGAGAGTATGAATGGGAGCCAGTGATTTACAGGTCCAAAAATATAGGCTCATCCGCACAGAAAAAGTTATTTCCTGCCGGACCTGCATTTTTTTTCTGTAGTCAAACCTGGTGCGTGGCCCGGTGCGAAGTCTGATTCGTTGCCGGATTGCAAGCCGATCCCGGAAATGCACTTCCAAAATCCCGGATAAATAAAATTTGCCTTCACTGCGGCAGGAACGTTTCTGGCTTCCGGCGCGGTCTCGGCAGTCTAGGGCAAATGCAGGGACTGGTGCCAGTGTTTGGCAAAGCAACCGACTTCGGAAAATTAATCTCCTGTGTTATCTTAAAGATATCAGGCAAGTACTCGCGATCAGGGAAAATCTCGCCCCCACCGGGAAGCTCCATGGAGACGACGGAAAAATCACCCAGGCCGCCCCAGCGCTTCAAGACCCGGCCCTTCTATCGGAAGCTGGTCGCCGCCATGCTGCTTTCCTCCCTGGTGATCCTGGTCGCAACGGGATACGGAATTTTTCACGTTTTTCAGAAGCGGATCATCCATCAGGCCGAGCGGGAGTCAATGGATATCGGTGAATTTCTCATCGCCGAGCATCGCCACCTGTTGCTGACCGAGAAGAGCGAAGGGCAGTTCTCCCTCTCCCTCGGCCAGGCAGGCCTCGAGCGACTCGATCAAAGCCTGCGCAGCATGCTGCCGGTCCTGAAAGTCGTCAAAGTCAAAATCTACGATACAGCGGAAACCATAGTCTACAGCACCGAGTTCGATTTGATCGGTGAAATAGACACTGACAACGCTCGCCTTGAGCGGGCCCTGGCCGGCGCAGTCGACACTCACCTCGAGAGCAAGTCCCAATTCCGCGATCTGGCGGGGGAGAGAAAGCTGGATGTCGACGTCGTAGAAACCTATCTGCCGGTCGAGGTTGACGGCGAAGTGGTCGGAGTCCTGGAACTTTATCGCGATGTTACGTCCTTCACTCAACAGATTTTCATCACCTCCCTGCAAGCGGTCCTCCTGCTGGGGACCATCCTGCTGCTGGCCAACGGAACCTTCTTTCTCTTTCTGCAGCGGACCAGTCGAAGCCTCTCTGAAGCCGAGCAGCAGCTGCGGACCCTGGCCACCACCGATGCCCTGACCGGTGTCTATAATCACGGCACTATCGTTGCTCGGACCCAGGCCGAATTTTCGCGGGTGCTGCGCCACCGCGAGCAGGGGGAGGACCTTGGGCTGGGAGTGCTGATGCTGGACCTTGACCATTTCAAGAAGATCAATGATTCCTTCGGGCATCTCGCCGGGGACGAGGTGCTGCGGGAGCTTTGTCAGAGGGTCCGCCCCATCCTGCGCGACTACGACCTCTTGGGTCGGTTCGGCGGCGAGGAATTCCTGGTCGCCCTGCCCGACGCGGATTTCGCCGAGGCCTCCGGCATCGCCGAACGGATCAGGCAAGCGATTGCGGTTGAACCCTGTTTTTACGAAGGGAGCGCCATGGACGTCACGGTCAGCGTGGGGGTGGCGTCGGTCACGCCCCGGGACGAGCGGTTTGCCCGGATTTTGCAGCGGGCCGATAAGGGGCTGTACCTGGCCAAACAGGAAGGGCGCAATCGAGTCGCCTCCACGGAACAAGATGTCCGCCAAGCCCTTTCGCTTGAGTCGAGCGGAAGGCAGTGATCGACCGTCCGCGAATATTGAGGAGCTAGGAGTCTGTCGGACTATCCATGAACTGGCTGCAAATCCGATCCTTCGACCCATATTTCAGCTCCTTTTTTGCCCCATAGCTACGGCTATGCGCCTGCAAACGAGCTGAAATCTGTTCTCGAAGCCTCGAATTTTCGCTTCAGTTCGTATAGCCCGACAGGCTCCTAGTGGTGCCCCTCCGGGCAGGGCCGATACCAGTCGCAACGGGTCAATGGCAGGGGGCTGGCTTTGCCTTCCGGCTTCAGCAGCAGCGCCTGGTAGAGATTCAGGTCGCCGGTTTCGAAACCGTAAGCGGAACCGGACATGTACAGCTTCCAGACCCGATAGGTGGCCTCGCTGGTCATGGCAACCGCCTGTTCGCGGTGGTCCTGCAGGCGCTTGACCCAGCGGCGCAGGGTCAGGGCGTAGTGTTCCCGCAGGCTTTCCACATCGCGAATCTCGAAGCCATTCTCTTCGGCGATCTGCAGTGATGCCGTGATCGGCAACAGCTCGCCATCCGGAAAGACATACTTGTCGATAAAGGAGGGTCCCTGCTTGAGCGGCCGGGTCGCCGATTCGGTGATGCCGTGATTGAGAAAGACCCCGCCCGGCTTCAACAGCCGCAGGGCTTTCTGAAAGTAGGTGGCCAACTGGGCTTTGCCGACGTGCTCGAACATGCCGACGCTGACCAGTTTGTCAAACAGTCTGGATTCGTCGATGTCCCGGTAATCCAGAATGCGCGCTTCACAGTGGTCCTCCAGTCCGGCTTGCCGAATCCTCTGGTTGGCCAGTTCAGCCTGACGTTCACTGAGGGTGATGCCCAGGGCCTTGACCCCGAAATTCAGCGCGGCGTGAAGGATCAGGCCGCCCCAGCCACAGCCGATGTCGAGGAGGGTCTCGCCGGGCTCGAGACGGAGTTTGCGGCAGAGGTAATCGAGCTTCCGGTACTGGGCAGCGTCGATGTCTTCGTCGGGGTCATGAAAAAAAGCGCAGGAATAAACCATCCGCCGGTCGAGCCAGAGGCGGTAGAAATCATTGGAGACATTATAGTGGTAGCTGATCGCCTGCGCATCGCGTTTTTTGGAGTGGGGCGAGCCTTTCAGGCGGGCGCCGGCGATGCCCTCCCTGGACTTGCGGCGGCCCGGCAGGGCCAGCAGGTCCATGGCCAGGCGGGCTTTCTCCTGGACGCCCCAGGAGCGGTCCAGCAGGTAGCTGGACAGGTTGAAGCAGGCTTCGATGTCGCCATGAATCTCGAAATCGTCGTGGATATAGGCCTCGCCGAGAGAAACCTCGTTGGGCGACCAGAACATCCGGCGCAGGGCGGCAGGCTGCTTCAGCTCGAGGGTAAAACGCGGCGATTCCTCTCCCGGCTGCCAGAGGGTGCCGTCCCAGAGCTTGACGGCGAAAGCCTTGTAGGGCACATCGGCAAAAACTTTTTCCAGAAAACTGAGACTTCTGGCGACGGCGGGGTCCTGGTCATTGCGAATTTCTGCAGGTTGGCCGGACACGTTTCCCTCCCCTTTGCAAATTGTTGAAAGATAACGTTAAAAACATAAACCAAGGTTTTGCCCTTTGCAACCGGCAGGGCGCCCTTTTCCCTTGACAGGCCTGAGGGGGATGAGCTATATAGTATGGCCCCTTGCACGAACGGGCATCGCTGCAATAGCGGTAAGCGCTCAATTTTGATGGGAAATTTCCGGCGGTGTAGCTCAGTTGGTTAGAGCATGCGGCTCATATCCGCAGTGTCCGGAGTTCGAATCTCTGCACCGCCACCATTTACAGACAAGCCTCCTGCCGCCAGCAGCAGGGGGCTTGTCTGTTATCGCGCCTTGGCCTCATCGAAATCCCCTGTATTCTCCTTGTCATCTCCGGTATTCTGTAGCCATGCTCGACCTCGACCATCGTTTCCAGCTGCTGCTTGCCAAGACCGGCCTGCTGCCTGCCGAAAGCCGAGTGCTGGTTGCCGTCTCAGGGGGCGCCGATTCTGTCGCCCTGCTGGTGCTGCTGCATGCTGCCGCCGGCAAGATGGCTTTGTTTCTCGAGGCGGCCCATCTGGATCATGCCCTGCGCGTCGAGAGTGCCGGGGATGCCGAATTCGTTCGTGATATCTGCCGCCGTCTCGATATTCCCCTGACCTGTGAACGGCGCGATGTCGCAGCGATTGCGCGTCGCCAGGCGGGCAACCTCGAGGAGGTCGCCCGCCAGGAACGCCGGGCATTTCTGCAAGACGTGGCACGGCGGCAAGGCTGCGAAGCCATCGCTCTCGGTCATCATCGCCATGACCAGGCCGAAACCTTCCTGTTGCGGCTGCTGCGCGGTGCCGGCACCACCGGCCTGGCCGGCATGCGACCACGCTCGGGGTCGTTTGTCCGGCCCCTTTTGGCTTTCGATCCGGACCAGTTGCGATCCTATCTGCGCGCGCGAGGGCTCGCCTGGCGGGAGGATGCCTCGAACGCCGACACGACCCTGACCCGCAACCGGGTGCGGCACGAACTGCTGCCGCTGCTGCGCCAATTCAATCCCCAGATCGTGCGCCGCCTCGACGAGTTGTGTGCCCAGTTCGCCGCCGACGAATCCTATTGGCAGGCAGAGGTCGCGCGGCTGCTCGCCGCCCATGGTGAAACAGCCGATGAAAGCCTCATTCTGCCGCGGGGCCTGCTGGCGGAACTGCCGCCGGCCGCTGCCGGCCGCCTGGTGCGGGCCGCACTGAAAGCGGTCCGCGGCGATCTCCGGCGCATCGACAGCAGCCATGTCGAGAGTGTGCTGCGTTTGGCCGCCAGCCAAACCCCCCAGGCCGAGCTCAACTTGCCGGACAGCTGGACGGCGGTTCGCTACCAGCGCCTGCTGTTTCGTCGACGCCCCCTGGCAATTCCCGCTCCGGAGCCCGTCAATATCCGCAGAGAAGGCCTTTTCCCGCTGCCTGACGGACGCCTGCTGCAGGTTGCCGTCGAGGATAAAGCAACGGGCGAGGGGAGGGATGCCGTGGAATTTTCGGCGTTCAATGTCACTTTTCCCCTGCAACTCCGTACGGTCCGGCCCGGCGACAAGCTGGCCCCGACCGGGATGTCCGGCCGCAAAAAGCTGCAGGACCTGTTCGTCGATGCCAAGCTGAGCCGTGAGGAGCGGTCCCTTGTGCCGCTGGTGGTCCGCGGGGATGAAATTCTCTGGGTGGTGGGCATGCGTCGCTGTCGAGGATACCGTCCGAAGCCGACCGGCGACAAGATCTTAAGGCTGAGTGTCGTTCCCCCGGCCGATGAATATCTCCCCTGAGACGAGTTGCCAGGCGATTAATGCCGTCCGATTGGCAGAATTTATCCGGGCCGCGGCTTCTGCCGGTCCCGGACGACGGGCCCTGGCCGCACCGGCACGAAAATCGTCTCGACGACCCGCTCCGGCAGTCGACCCGGCAGGCAAGGTTTGGGCATCTATCCGTAAACCCGCATTCCATGCCGCTTTTTCCACAAAACTGCTTGTAAAGCGGCATATCGGTGTGGTAATATTCCCAACGGTTTATTCTCCGTAAACACCCCATTTTGCTAAAGTTTTTACGTCGATATAGCAGGAGGACACGTGAACCAGTTTTATAAAAACATTGCTCTCTGGCTGGTCATCTCACTGGTCATGATCATGCTTTTCAACATGATGACCGAACAAGACCGGGGTCAGCAGCCGATTTCCTATACCACCTTCCTGTCCGCGGTCGAAGAGGAGCGGGTGGCATCCGTGGTCATCGAAGGCAATGATATCCAGGGAAAATTCGTCGACGACACGCCTTTCACAACCTTTGCTCCGGATGACCCCGAGCTGATCGGCATGCTGCGCGATCAGGGCGTGGTCATCGAAGCCAAGCCGGCTGACGATCCCAGCTTCTGGATGACCCTGCTGGTTTCCTGGGGACCGATCCTGCTGCTGATCGCCGTGTGGGTGTTTTTCATGCGACAGATGCAGTCGGGGGGCGGCAAGGCGATGAGCTTCGGCAAAAGCCGCGCCAAACTGTTGAGCGAATCCCAGACCAAGGTGATGTTCAACGACGTGGCGGGCATCGACGAAGCGAAGGACGAGCTTGAGGAAGTCGTTTCCTTTCTCAAGGACCCGAAAAAATTCTCGCGCCTGGGCGGACGAATTCCGAAAGGGGTTCTGCTGGTCGGTCCTCCGGGAACCGGCAAGACGCTGCTGGGTCGGGCCATCGCCGGCGAGGCTGGGGTCCCCTTCTTTTCGATTTCCGGTTCCGATTTCGTCGAAATGTTCGTCGGCGTCGGCGCCAGCCGGGTCCGCGACCTGTTCGTGCAGGGCAAGAAAAACGCGCCCTGCATTATCTTCATCGACGAAATCGACGCGGTCGGCCGGCACCGTGGTGCGGGCATGGGCGGCGGGCATGACGAGCGTGAGCAGACCCTCAACCAGCTGCTGGTGGAAATGGACGGCTTTGAATCCAACGAAGGCGTCATCCTGATCGCCGCCACCAACCGGCCGGACGTACTCGATCCGGCGCTGTTGCGGCCGGGCCGCTTTGATCGTCAGGTGGTGGTACCGCTGCCGGACGTCCGCGGCCGCGCCAAGATCCTGCAGGTCCACGGCCGTAAGGTCCCCCAGGACGAGGATGTCGACATGGGCGTTCTCGCCAAGGGTACGCCGGGCTTCTCTGGGGCCGACCTGGAAAACATGATCAACGAGGCGGCGCTGCTGGCCGCCCGCGCGGACAAGAACGTGGTCAGCATGGAGGATCTCGAACGCGCCAAGGACAAGGTCATGATGGGGTCCGAGCGGCGTTCCATGGTCATCACCGACGACGAGAAGAAGGTTACCGCCTATCATGAAGCGGGCCACGCTCTGGTTGCTCTGCTGATCCCCAAGGCCGACCCGGTCTACAAGGTGTCGATCATTCCGCGCGGCCGGGCGATGGGGGTCACCATGTACCTTCCCGAGGAGGAGAAGTATAACGAGACCAAAGATGGCCTGAACGTACGCATCTGCACCCTGCTTGGCGGCCGGATTGCCGAGGAACTGACGTTCGACAGCGTGACCAGCGGCGCTTCGAATGATCTCGAGCGAGCGACCGCGATCGCCCGCAAGATGGTTTGCGAATGGGGGATGAGCGACAAACTTGGCCCGCTTGCCTACGGCGAAAAGGAAGGCGAGGTTTTTCTTGGCCGTGACTACGGTCATGTCAAAAACTACAGCGAAGCCACGGCCAAGGCGATTGATGAGGAAATCCGTCAGATCGTCGAAGACAATTACGCGCGGACAAGCTCGCTGCTGGGCGAAAACAAGGAAGCTTTGATCAGGATTTCCGAAGCTCTGCTGGTTCGTGAAAACCTTGATTCCCATGAGGTCAAGGCCCTTGCTTTCGGTTCCGACGAGACCGTCGGCGAGGTCGAACCCTTCGGTGAAACCGGGGTGGCCGAGAACGCGGATGAGGCTGGAAAAGCCCGCGATGATACCCAGGAAGCGGATACGGGCGTCAAAGAAGAAGCTTG
Organism: Desulfuromonadales bacterium; assembly: GCA_035269105.1. Classification (GTDB taxonomy): domain Bacteria; phylum Desulfobacterota; class Desulfuromonadia; order Desulfuromonadales; family BM103; genus JAQYVZ01. The sequence continues at coordinate 2,568 of DATFJP010000320.1, read as the reverse complement.
ATGGCTGAAGCCGAAGCCTCTCTGCCGGACGGCTGCCTGCAAGTGGCGCCGACGGCTGGACCCGGCTATCTGTTGGGCAGGAGCTGCCGGATCAGCCTGGACCAACCGCGGATCATGGGGATCCTCAATGTGACCCCGGATTCCTTTTCGGACGGCGGAGACTTGCGGTCCAAGGATGAGGTGGTCGCCCGGGCCCGACAAATGGTTGCCGAAGGAGTCGATCTGATCGACGTCGGCGGTGAAAGCACACGCCCCGGCGCAGCCGCCGTGTCCTTGCAGGAAGAACTGGATCGTGTGGCACCGGTTCTTGAGGCGTTGCGGCGCGATATCGACGCGCCTTTTTCCATCGATACCACCAAGAGCGAAGTCGCTCGGACAGCCCTCGACCTTGGGGTGGAATTTGTAAATGATATCAGCGGCTTACGCTTCGACAAGCAGATGGGCGCAGTCGTAGCCGAAAAGGCAGCCGGGTTGTTTCTCATGCATACCCGCGGCCGGCCCGGGCAGATGCAGGCGAACACTGTTTACCGGGACCTGGTCGGCGAGGTGGTCGGCAGTCTCGAAGAGAGTGTCGGCAGGGCGTTGAAAGCAGGGATCGAGGCGGACCGGCTTGCGGTTGACCCGGGGATCGGGTTCGGCAAGGACGCTGCAGGAAATCTTTTTCTGCTCAGACGCCTGGCCTCTCTGGCCAGCCTGGGACGGCCCATTTTGCTGGGAACCTCCCGCAAAGGGTTTCTCGGTACCATCGTCAAACAGCCGGAACCGCGCCGGCGTCTGGCCGGCACCCTGGCCACGGTGGCCCTTGGCGTTGCCGGCGGGGCAAGCATTTTTCGGGTCCACGACGTCGGTCCGGCCCGTGAGGCGGCATTGACCGCCTGGGCTGTTTGCCGAGCCAGGCCTTGACCTGCGGGAAGCGGTCGGCGCAGAAGGACGCAGCGGATGTTCGAATTCCTGTCAAAATTCCGATGGCTGCTCGACCTGCTCGACATCCTGCTGGTCGCTTTCATCCTCTATCGGATCATTCTGCTGATCAAGGGGACGCGTGCCGTGCAGATGCTGTTCGGCCTGGCCGTTCTGCTGATTGTCTATGTCGGGTCGCAGGTGGGCGGCCTCTACACGCTGAACTGGCTGCTCGATAACTTCCTGTCCTCGATCATTCTCGTCATCGTCGTCATCTTCCAGAATGATATTCGCCGCGCCCTGGTTCACGTCGGCCGCAACCCCTTTTTCGCCGACCTCTCCCTGCGCGAGGAGACTCAGGTTATCGACGAACTGGTCCGCGGCTGCGTGGCCCTGGTCAAGAAGCGGTTCGGCGCCCTGCTGGTTATCGAGCGGGAAACCGGCCTCAACGACTTTCTTGAGATCGGCGTCGAATTGGATGCCAAGCCGTCGAGTGAATTGATCAACGCGGTTTTCCACCCATCCTCGCCGATTCACGACGGGGCACTGGTGATTCAGCAGGGCCGCATGACCCGTGCCGGCTGTTTCCTGCCCCTGACCCAGAGCCTGGAGGTCAGCCCGCGGCTGGGAACCCGCCATCGGGCGGCGATCGGCCTGACCGAACTGGTCGATGCGGTGGTCATCGTCGTTTCCGAAGAGACCGGACGCATTTCCGTGGTGGTCGGCGGCAAGATGACTCGTGACCTGGACGGCCCGCGGCTGAAAAAAGTTCTGACCCGCCTGCTCGAACCGAGGCGGGCCAAAGGCCGGAAAAAGAGCTGAGCATGTTCGAAAAGATGACCCAAAACTGGATTCTCAAGCTGATTTCGCTGGCCTTTGCGATCGTTCTCTGGTTCTTTGTCATCGGTGAGCGCAAGGTTGAGGTTTCCTATATTGTTCCCCTCGAATACCAGGGTCTGTCGGACGATATGATTATTGCCAACGAAGTGCCCAGCTCGGTATCGGTTCGCATCTCCGGACCGCGGGCGCTGCTGATGCACCACAACGCCGGCGACGTCAGCATTGCGGTGGATCTCGAAGACCTGCCGGCCGGCATCACCTCCTTCAAACGGCTGGAAGAGAGCCTCAATATCCCCAGCGGGCTCAAGGTCACCCGGATTGCCCCCTCCTATGTTGATGTCAAGCTCGAACGCGTCCGCGAGAAGGAGGTCCCCGTCCAGGTGGTTCTGTCCGGTCAACCGGTGCCCGGATTCAAGGTTCTGGAAACCCGCGTCGAACCGGACCGAGTCATGGTTGAAGGCGCCGGCAGCGAACTCAAGTCGGTCACCCAGGTCATGACCGAGCCAATCGCTCTGGATGGTGTGCGCGAGAGCTTCTCGCAGACGGCACCGATCGATTATCGCGGCAATTACACGTCGCTTCAGGATCGTAAGACGGTGGAAGTTGAAGTGATTCTGGGGCCGGACCCTGCCTATCAACCGATTGAAGAGGAACCGCCACAGGAGGCTCCCGTATCATGACGAAACAGCTTTTCGGCACCGACGGTGTCCGGGGCGTCGCCAATATTCATCCAATGACCACCGAAATCGCCATGCAGATCGGCCGTGCCGCCGCCTACCTGTTCAAGCAACAGGACCGCCGCAGCCGCATCGTCATCGGCAAGGATAC
>DATFJP010000319.1:0-7530 GCA_035269105.1 Desulfuromonadales bacterium | reverse complement strand
ACTGAAAATCCTCGTGTCGGCAGTTCGATTCTGTCCCTGGGCACCAGAAATCAGAAGCCCCCACGATACCGACCGTGGGGGCTTTTTTCTTTGCAGAGCATCGTCGCGGGCCAGAATCCGCGCAAAAAAATGGCCCCATGGTCAGGAGGCTAACCATGGGGCAAAGGGTTTCTGAGTTTAGGAGGTTTGGAAGAAGCTTTTGGTATGACCTGCCTGCCACAGCAAGTCTCTGACCAATCTCGGGGCCGTCTGCCACAACGACCCTTTGATGGTTCCTAAGATAATCTTTCCTGACAGGAAAAACCACGTGGGAACTGGTAAAAATTGCTTCCAGACTCCACGGAAAAGGGCTGTGCAAAACCACACTTGCCTGCCTGGGATCCACCTCCGGTTTTCAATAAGCCGCCAGCTCCGACCAGATCTCCCGCGCAGAGATGCCCGGCGACCCACAAGGGAGAAAGACGCGGAACGAAAAGTCGCGCCCCTCCTGCTATAAATAGTTGTTCCTGAAAAACTCGAGATTCATTTTTCAAGGGCCAGTTGATGGAAGCTTTTAGCTTACGGCCAAGCTGCCCTCCTGTACCCAGTCAGGCCAGCGCGCTCTCATCGCCGGAATCCAGCGTGAACAGGCAGGCGGTCTGCAGTTGCTCGCAGATCCGCCGCAACTCGTCGAAGTCGGGCTGTTCGGCCATGGGGATGATGTTGAAATCGCCGGCATCGATCTTGAGGTCCTTGTCGAAGCCGCCGTGCTGCACCGCAACCTCCGCTTCCGGGATGCGGGCCAGCCCGCTGATGTTGTCCAGGAAGCGTTCCGCGGCCGCCTCGCTGCTTTTGTCCTCGAGGGCGGCGACGAAGCAGAGTTGCGCCTCACGATTGCGCATCAGCTTGTAGCCGACCAGGATGGCCAGATCCTGGTTATCCAGTTCCATGCTCACCTCCCAATCGGGACTGCGATCCCTGAACCAGACATTGATGCGGCGGCAGGGATCTAGGCCACGCTGCTCCGGGTCGGCGAACAGGAGCACGCCGATTCGGTTCTGGCGGGCCGTTTCGATGATTTCGGCCAGTTCCTGCTCCCTTTCGGCACTCTCCGGCATGGACAGAAGCAGCAGGTTCGGCCGGAAGAAGGTGCCGCCAAAGGTCTCAATCCCGGCCTGCAAGTTGTCGCCGAAACTGGCCGCCGAGATTACGGTCCAGGAGGCGAAGATCTTTTCCTCCCGGAACTTCTCGATCAGCTCTGGCAGCTCCTCGGTCAGCCTCTCTTCCTTGACCCGCCCGGTCAGGCCGATTACCTTGAGGAACCCCTTGGGATAGCTGATGTCCCGAATCAGGCCAAACATCCGGCGCATGGGCTTGATCTCTTCTACCGGCACAAGCAAGTTGGCCTTCCAGGTCCTTTCCCGGGCAGCAGACAATTCACCGGCCTTCTTGGCAGCCCATTCAGCGACCGCCACGAACAGGCCGCTGCGGACGTCGCCGAACGGCGCCTCGAGATGACGGCGGATCAGCACGGCGTGAATCACCAAAACCAAGGCAATGGAGATGATGCTGAAGGTCGGATTGACCACGATCATAGCGAAGGCGCAGCCGAACGCACCGAGAGCCGAGACCAGACGCGGCACCCGGAACAAGGGTCGAAAGCTGACCAGCTTCATGCTCTGTTCCAGTGAAACCACGACGTTGATCATGGCATAAGTGATGAGGAAGAACAGGGTGATCAGAGGCGCCACCGCATTCAAGTTGCGCAGCATCAGGGCGCCCAGGACGATGGCGCCGGTCAGCAGCAGGGCATTGCGCGGTTCACCTTTGGCGGTCTTCCGGGTCAACCAGCCACTGGCCGGCACAACTTTGTGCTGCCCCAGCGCCTGGAGGATACGCGGCGCGCCCACCAGCGAAGAGAGCGCGGAAGAGAAGGTCGCCCCGAGCAGGCCGGCCAGCACCGCCGGCCCCCAGGCGGCCTTATCGATCATGACCGTGTAGTTGCCGGTGAGCTCGTCGACGGTAGCGGAGCGGGCCAGCCAGTAGGCCAGCGCCATATAGATGATCAGGCTTAGCCCGATGGCCGACAGGGTCCCGACCGGGATGCTCTTGCGCGGGTTTTTCAACTCACCTGACATGTTGGCGCCGGCCATGATGCCGGTCGAGGCCGGGAAAAACACGGCGAAGACCGCCCAGAAGCCGATACCGGCAAAATCGTTCGCGGCCGAGCCGGGAAAATCGCCCAGCCACTGGACCGGATACTGCATCGAACCCTGAAAGGCCGCTACGCCGATGGAGACCAGGGAGAGAATGATCACGGCCAGAATGAAATACTGGATGCGGAAAGCGAGGCCGGCGCTGATGAAGGCGATGGCGAACAGCACCCCGAAGGTGAACAGATCGATCAGCAGCGCGGGATGGCCGGGGAAGATCCACTGCCAGCCGGCGCGGAAGCCGAAAATGTACATCGACACCGCCAAAGCTTGTGCCAAATAAAGGGGGATGCCGATGCTGCCGCCGACCTCGAGCCCCAGCGACTGGGAGATGATGTTGAAGGCACCGCCGGCACCGATACGAATGTTGGTGGTGATCGACGCGAGAGAAAAACCGGTGAAGCCGGTGATGGCGAACGAGAGCAGAATGATCACCCAGGCCCCGAGCAGACCGGCGTTGCCGACCACCCAGCCTTCCCGCAGATACATGATTACACCGAGGATGGTCAGCAGGGTGGGGGTGAACACGCCGCCGAAAGTACCGAAGAGCTGCTGACGTGGCGCTTCTTCCTTCTCTTGTTTTTCTTCGACCTGCTCCTGGAGCGATTCTTCCTCTTCGCCACGGGACACTTTGCCGTTTGCTTCTTCGTTCATGGCCGCTCCCCCGGGATTAAGGTTGGTGTTTGGTTCTTTAAGTATTGACGCCTTCTTCATATTGTCAAGCTAACATCCTGAAATGTCAGCATGTTGACCCAGGAACCTCGGGAATGCCTTGCATTGCGGGCCGGCCTGCTATAATTGCCGGACATTTTTCAAGGAACCATCATGAACAGACCAAACACACCCCTGCCGGATGCCGGGAGCATCTCGTCCCACGGCCAGCTCGGCACCTTCCTCGGCGTCTATACGCCGACGGTCCTGACCATCCTCGGCGTCATCATGTACCTGCGCTTCGGCTGGGTGATCGGCCAGGTTGGGGTGTGGCAAACCCTGCTGATCGTGGTTCTGGCGCATGCCATTACCCTGGCGACGGCCATGAGCCTGGCGGCCATCGCCACCAACACCCATGTCGGCATCGGCGGCGCCTATTACATGATCTCGCGCAGTCTCGGCCTGGAGTTCGGCGGCGCCATCGGCCTGCCGCTGTTCCTCTCCCAGGTCCTGTCGGTCACCCTCTATGCCTATGGTCTGGCCGAATCATTGCAGTTCGTCTGGGCGGACCTGCCGGTGGCGCCGACCGCCTTTATCATCATCCTGCTGGTCGGCGCCCTGTCCCTGCGGGGTGCGGCCTTCGCCCTCAAAGCCCAGCTGCCGATCCTGGTGTTGATCGGCGCCTCCCTGGTCATGCTGGCCTTGGGCGCCTGGTTCGGCCCGGGCTCCTCAGCCGGCCTGGAAGCCGATCTGCCGTCATCAGTACAGCTCGGCTTCTGGCCGGTGTTTGCCGTGTTCTTTCCGGCGGTGACCGGAATTATGGCCGGACTCAGCCTGTCCGGCGACCTGGCCGAACCACGGCGGGCCATTCCCCGCGGTGCCATGCTGGCGACCCTGACCGGGCTATGCGTCTATCTGACCGTTCCCATATTCCTGACCATGGGCAGCGACCGCATGGCGTTGCTCGAGGACCCCCTGGTCTGGACCCGCATCGCCCTGTTCGGCGCCTGGCTGGTCCTGCCGGGCCTGTGGGGTGCGGTCTTTTCTTCGGCCGTCGGCTCCATGCTCGGCGCTCCCCGCACCCTGCAGGCGCTGGCGCTCGACCGGCTGGCACCCCGGAAGCTGAGGGGTTCCGGAGAGGCGGGAGCGGAGCCGAAAGCCGGCTTGCTCCTGACCATCGGTTTGAGTCTGGGCGCCGTCCTGCTCGGCGATCTGAATACCGTGGCTACGGTCGTCACCATGTTTTTTCTGACGGTCTACGCCACCCTCAACCTGGCGGCGGCCCTCGGCCAGCTCTCCGGCAACCTGTCCTGGCGGCCGACCGCACGGGCACACTGGTCGATCAGCCTGTTCGGCGCCCTGGGATGCTTGGGGGCGATGGTATTGATTCACTGGCCGGCGACCCTGTTTGCCGTGGTCGTCGAAATTCTGCTCTGGATCTGGTTCAAGAACAGGGTTGGCAGCCGGGCCCGGGGAGACCTGCGCCGGGACCTGTATGAAGCCCTGATCCGCTGGTCGCTGCTGCGCCTGGCGGACCGCCCGCTGGCGGCCCGCAACTGGCGGCCGCACATCATCATTTTCGTGACGGATGTTGCCAAACGTCTTGACCTGGTCCGGTTCGGCGCCTGGTTCGCCGAAAAACGCGGGGTGGTCTCCGTCTGTGAAATGGTCGAAGGCGATATTCTCGATCTGGAGCTGGATGCCCGCGCCCGGCAAGACCGGATCAACCGGATTCTGCGTGATGAAAATATCATCGCTTTCGGCGAGGTGAGCACCGTCAAAACCGTCGAGGGGGGCCTCCTCGCGATTACCCAGGCCCACGGCATGGCCGGAATCGAGTGCAATGTCGCTCTGGTCGGCTGGCCCGACGACCGCGACCGGCTTGTAGAGTTTCTGAAGGTCATCCGCCGCCTGAAATGTTTCCAGCGCAGCCTGATCATCGGCAAGGTTGATCCGGTGACACCCTTCCGGGAAGGTGCCCGACTGGACATCGATATCTGGTGGGGCGGCCTGCAGCGCAACGGCGACCTGATGCTGCTGCTGGCTTATCTGCTGTCCCGCAATCCGGAATGGCGGGGGGCTCGAATCCGTATCCTGAGCGTGGCGTCCAATCAATTGATGAAAGAACAGACCGAAGGTTTTTTGCACCGACTGATCCCGGAAATCCGCATCGAGGCCGAGGTTTCCGTGCGGGTCAAGCAGAAGCACGAAGTAATCCCTGAGATCATGATGCAGGAGAGTGCCGAGGCCGATGTCGTGCTGCTTGGGCTGGCGACTCCGGAAGCCGGCAAGGAGCAGGAGTACGTCGAACGCCTGGAAACCCTGGCCGCCGGTCTGCCGACCTGCTTCTTCGTGCACAACGGCAGCCTGTTCGTCGGCGATCTGGCAACACCGGAAGAACTGACGATAGAAGATGACGAAGAAGGCGCAGAAAACGCAGAAGACGCCGAGAAGGCAGGGGAGGCCGGGGCAAAGGATGCAAACGGTGGCAGAGATGAGACGGGAGTGTAAAATCGGCAAAAAAAGGGCCCCACGGTCAGGAGGCCAACCATGGGGCAAGGGATTCTGAGTTTAGGAGGCTTGGAAGAAGCTTTTGGTATGACCTGCCTGCCACAGCAAGTCTTTGACCAATCTCGAGGTCGTCTGCCACAACAACCCTTTGATGGTTCCTAAGATATCCGCACGCGAAAAGAAAAACCACGTGGGGATTGGTAAAAATTGCTTCCGGACCCCGCGGAAAAGGCCTGTGCATAAGCACATTCTGCGCTGGGAAAACTCGCCAGCCATTCTTTTCGCCAGACGCTCCTGTCAAATACGGGACAGGTCGCTTCCGCAAACCGGGCAGAAAGACCATTGTGCCCCGGCGCAGCGGCAGCAGGCCGAGTGCCGGGCCTGCCGGGCGCGAGCGGTTCTTCGGCGGCTGACAAATGTCAGCGCCAGACCGGCGGCCAGATTGGCGCCCAACAGCAGCAGCCCCCACCAGGGGATCTGCAGCAGGTCTCCCCATGTGCAATGGCCGCAGCCGAGCGCCCAGCTGTTGTAAAGGATGACGGCCAGGACCGCCAGCAGCAGCAGCCCCACCCAGAAACAGAGTTCTTTACGGGAGACGGGATCGTTCATGTCGGGTTGGTCCCTCCGCCGGCATGACCGCACCAGGGGCAGAAGTTAAACCAGCGGTCACGGCTTTCCCCGCATCCGGCGCAGCTTTCCCTGAGACGGGTCAGACAATCGGGACAGACCAGCCAGCCGCTTTCGACGTTTCGCCGGCAGCCGGGGCAGCTCCCAGTCAGCCTGCCTGGCGGCTGTTCGGGCTTTGCCGGCCGCAGCTGGCGGGCAATCAGCCAGCTGAACACGCCCAGGGAGAGGAAGCCGAGCAGCAGCATCGCCGTTAAACCACCCGGGAGAGTTCGGTTTTAACCGGACCGGTGTCTTCGACGATGCGGCCGTCCCGCAAGGAGACGGTCCGGTCGAACCAGGGCACGTTTTCCGGGTTGTGCGTCACCATGACGATGGTCTGCCCTTCCCGGTGGAGTTCTTCGAGCAGTTCCATGACCTGGCGGCTGGTGGCCGAATCCAGGCTGCCGGTCGGTTCGTCGGCGAGCAGCAGCGGCGGCTCGTTGACCAGGGCGCGGGCAATCGCCACTCGCTCCTGCTCACCGCCCGACAGCTGCTGCGGCAGGTGCAGCATGCGGTGCTGAAGACCGACCCGTTCGAGAACGGCCACGGCCCGCCGGCGCTTTTCCGCGGCGGAAAGCCGGGCCACCGCCAGCGGCAGCATGGCGTTTTCCAGGGCGTTCAGATAGGGCACCAGGTTGTGCGCCTGGAAAATGAAGCCGAGAAATTCCCGGCGGAAATCAGCCTGTCGCTCGCCGGCAAGACCATAAAGATCGATGCCGTCGATTTCGACCCTGCCGGCGGTCGGCCGGCACAAACCGCCCAGAACGCTCAGCAGGGTGCTCTTGCCGCTGCCGGAAGGACCCATCACACCCAGGAAACTGCCCTCGGCGACCGCCAGGTCAACCTGTTGCAGGGCCGCCACACAGTCGGCGCCGTTGACGAAATTGCGGGTCAATCCGGTGATCTTGATCAGTGACATAAATCGATTCCTTTGTTAAAGCGCACGCAGGGCTTCGCTCGGTTCGAGGCGGCTGGCCCGCAGGGCCGGCTGCAGGGCGGCGCAGAGTCCGACGGCGACGGCAGAAGCGACTGCGGCGACGGCCAGCATCGGGTTCCAGTGCCACATTGCATGGCCGTCGACCAGCAGCGGCAGGGCTCCCAGAGTGGCGCCGACGCCGATCAGGTAGCCGCAGACACCGGCCAGGGCACTGACAGCCCCCGCTTCCAGCAGGACCAGACGCAGGACATGGCTGCGACGGTAGCCGATCGCCCGGAAGACGCCGATTTCGCGGGTCCTCTCGCGGATCGATCCCATCATGGTGACGAACACCAGCAGCGCGCCGATGACGATTACCGTGGCGGCCACGCCCCAGGCGAAGATCTCGAATTGCGCCAGAGCGTGCATGCGGGTCTTGACCACCTGTTGTACGGCCTGGACTTCGGTGCCTGGCAGCGCCTGGCTGAGCTGGTTGACCATGTCTTCCACGGGGCAGTCGTGGCAGAGTGCGGCGATTTCGATCAGGCTGACCATGCCGGGCTTGCCGAGCACCTGCTGGGCGGTGATCAAAGG
>DATFJP010000318.1:0-3664 GCA_035269105.1 Desulfuromonadales bacterium | reverse complement strand
GGGAAGTCACTGACTGCATGAGTTTTTTAACGGATGCTTCCTCGGCAACATCGGTGGCCACTGCCAGAGCCCGCGATCCGAGCTCGGCCGCGACCTCCTCGGCCGCCTCGATATCCCGGTCGGCAATGATCACCGTCATGCCGTCCTGCGCCAGCCGCAGGGCGATCCCTTTGCCGATGCCTTGTCCGGCGCCGGTCACCAGCGCGACCTGCGGAAGTTCGTGAGTGTTCATTTTCGAGACTCCTCGTCCAGGCTCCCCGCTGCGTCTCGGCTTCAGGCCGGGAAATTCAGGAGAACGGGGTAAAAGCTCCAGCCAGTCATGGTTCAGCGCAGATCCCGCATCTTCGGCAGCCGGCAAAGCATGCCGGCCCGGCCTCTGCCTGCAGGGCAAGACAATATTCCCTGAAGAGATGTTCCCGGGAGACACCTTGATCAATCACCTCCCAGGGAAAAATTTCTTCGGCGCCACGTTCGCGGGCCAGATAGAAGTCGGGGTCCAGGCCAGCGTCGCGGCAGGCTTTGCGCAGGTTCGCACCCCGGCTCAGGGCCGGCAGCGTCTGCGCGACACGGCGGTCGCCGCGGGCCAGAAAAGCCTGCAGCTCCGAGAGTTTGAGCGATTCGAGGTGGAGTTCGACATTGGCCAGAGGACGGACCGCGCGCTGCAGCTGCCGATACTTTTTCTGCAACCGGGAACGGGCTTCCATCGGCGCCCACTGCAGGGGAGTGAACGGCTTGGGGACGAAGGGATTGACGGAGAGGGTCAGACGGCCCAACTGTCCGCGGCGGCGGCCGATCGCTGCCCAGACGGTTCGAATTTTTGCCGTCAGCAGGGCGATCGCCTCGACATCATCCCTGGTCTCTCCAGGCAGGCCGATCATGAAGTACAGTTTGAGGTTGGGGATGCCTTCACCGGCGATGAGTTCGACCGCCCGCAGAATCTGGTCTTCGTCCAAGGCTTTATTGACGACGTCGCGCATCTTCTGACTGCCCGCCTCCGGTGCCAGCGCCAGGGTCTTGTGACCGGACCTGGCCAGTATCCGCAACTGGCGGGCATCCAGGCTGTCGATCCTGACGCTGGATACGGAGACTTCACCGCCGCGTTCGAGAATCGACTCGCCGAGCTCCGCCAGGGCAGCACAATCGGAAACCGCCGCGCCCACCAGCCCCACGCGGCCCGACTCCGGACCGAAGGCTTCAAGTTGCCGCTGCAGATGCGCCGTTCCATGTTCCCGGAACGGCAGGTAGATAAAACCGGCGGCACAGAACCGGCACCCCCGCGGACACCCCCGCGAAACTTCCAGCAGGTCCATGGAGCCGAACTCCGTCGCCGGCGTACGAACGCTCGAACGGCTCTGGCCAAGATCGAGAGAGGAGAGCCATTGCCGCCGGACCCGGGCAGGAACCCCGTCGCGGGCCGTCATGGCCGTAACGCGACCGTCTTTGCCGTAGGCGACCAGGTAGAATTGCGGCACATAGACCCCGGGCAGGTCAGCCAGCTTGCGCAAGAGCAGGCTGCGGTCCATCTCGGCATGATCGATCAGGACCTCGAGCAGGCCTGGCAGGATCATCTCGGCCTCGCCGACCGCAAACAGATCCATGATGTCGGCCATCGGTTCCGGATTCAAAAAAGCGCAGACGCCGCCGCAGAGCACCAGGGGATCGCGTTGCCCGCGATCCTTGCTGCAGAGCGGCAGGCGGGCGAATTCGAACAGCAGAGGCAGATTCAGATAGTCGTTTTCGAAAGACACGGAGAAGGCGATCAGATCGAAATCGGCCAGGCCGCGCCGCGATTCGAGGGAAACCAGGGGGGTATTGCCATGCCGGTAAACATCCATATCCTCTGGGTCCGGCAGGAAAAAACGCTCGCAGCGGGTATCCTCACGGCGGTTGAGCCATTCGTAAACGCTCTGGAAGCCGAGGTTGCTCATGCCCTGGTGATACGTGTTGGGATAGACCAGGGCGACGGAGAATCGCCCTCCCCAGGAAGGGGCGCGAAGCCCGGTTTCGCCGGCAAGACGCTGGCGGTACTTGTCATGCAGTCGACGCGACATCGGCGAATCCAAGCCAATCGGAAAGAGACAGACAGAAGAACCGGACCGCTGCCGGGCCGGAGGGGACAGCACTTACCTGGGTTTCCTTGCGCAGGAAAAACTCAGGTTTGCTGATGCTTGACAAATGTCCCTTCCCGGACTTCCCTGAAAGCCAGGTCCAGTTCCTCCTGGCTGTTCATGACCACCGGTCCCTGCCAGGCGACCGGTTCACCGAGAGGGCGCCCCGAAATCAGCAGGAAGCGGCAGGCCATGCCGGCAGTGGTGATGAAGACTTGTTCGCCGTCGCCGAGCAGGGCCACCATGCCATCGGCGGCACGGGTTCCGTGCTTCTGGCAGAAACAGGCCTCGCCGGCAAAGATATAGGCAAAAACCGTGTCGTCAGAGCGGACGGGGAGTTTGAATTCCGCATGGGCCGGCATGCTGATGTCAAGATAGCCCGGATCAATGACCACGTCATGCACCGGACCATGCACGCCGTCAACTTCACCGCAGAGCACCTTGATCCGTGTGCCGTTGTCCCGAACCACCTCCGGGATGTCCATGGCCTGGATGTCACGGTAGCGCGGCGCCATCATCTTCCGCGTGGCCGGCAAATTGGCCCACAGTTGGAAGCCTTCCATCCGTCCCTCATCGTCACCCCGCGGCATTTCCTGGTGGACGATGCCGCTGCCGGCGGTCATCCACTGGACGTCGCCCGGCAGGATGCGTCCGTGATTGCCGAGGCTGTCGAGATGCTCGATCTCACCGGCCATAACATAAGTGATGGTTTCGATGCCGCGGTGGGGGTGGCTGGGGAAGCCCTGCACGTAGTCTGCGGGGTTCGCCGACCGGAAATCATCGAGCATCAGGAACGGATCGAACAGCGGCACCTCCTGAAAGCCGAAAGCCCGCTTGAGATGGACGCCCGCTCCCTCAACCGCCGGCTTTGCCGCCAACAGCGTTTTCACTTCTCTCGGTTCAGACACCTTCTTCTCCCTGCCGGGGCTGCGCTCCCCTTCTGTCAACTCTACGGGCTCTTTATTCATAGGCGACCGGCACCATGCACATGAATACCAGCGGTTCGTCGCCGGTGTTGCGATATTGATGTTTTTCGAAAGGCGGCACCAGAATGAAGTCGCCGGCGGTCACCGGCCGGGGCTTTTCGCCTTCCATGACCTCTCCCCGCCCCTGGATCACATAATTCAGATGTTCGCTTTCATGGACATGGTGGGGAGTATGCCCGCCGGCCTGCAGGGTGAACACCCGGACCGAAAAATTCGGAACTCCGTCAGCCTGCCCGATCGGCACCTGTTTGGAAGCGCCCAGCGCCCCCTTCATCTGCACGGCGACGGCCTCGCATTCATCAAGACGGGTAATTTTCATCGTCGACTCCTGAAAAGAAACCTGATGAGGATTATTAATCATTGCCTGCTCTGAGCTTTTGACTGACACTGTAACAAGAAATCAGGGCCTATGGGTAGTACAAGTCCAGCTCTTTCCGTTAAAGGCCTGGAAACAGGCGCAGGCGATTCCGGATTGCAGAGCTGTTTTCGGGCAAAAAAGAGGGCCGCCGTTCAGGCGGCCCATTGCATGATGGGAGTCAAGACAGGGCTGTGCAGACTTTGGCGGCACAC
>DATFJP010000317.1:0-4221 GCA_035269105.1 Desulfuromonadales bacterium | reverse complement strand
GAGAGGCTGGGACAAGGATAAATTTAAGACGCAGGCTTATGCCGCTGCTTTTCCTTGATCCCGGTTCCCCGACGGAGGTCCGTGCCGATGGCCGAAGGCAATATCCTGTTTCTTCCTGTGAAGGATTTCTGCCATCGCAATGTTGTGACCTGTTCGCCAAAGGAATCGGTGCTCGCAGCGGCCGGCCTGATGCGCAGCAAAAACATTTCAAGCGTGGTGATCTGCGAAAAGGGCAACCCGGTCGGCATCGTGACCGACCGCGACCTGCGCAACAAGGTGGTGGCCGAAAGTGTCGATCCCTCCGGGCTGACAGTTCGCGACATCATGAGTTCACCACTGATCACCGTGCAGGAAAATGATTTCGTCTTCGAAGTTCTGCACCGGATCTCCCGGAACAACATCCATCGCGTGGGAGTCGTCGACATCGATCAGCGGCTGGTCGGCATCATCACCGATTCCGATATCCTCAGGCTGCAGTCCAACTCGCCCCAGAAGCTGGTCAGAGATATCGCCGAAGCTGCCAGCATTGCCGATCTTAAAGCGCTGCACGGCAAAATCCAGCGACTTGTGCTGCATCTGGTCGGAACCGGCGTTTCCACCCGCGAGCTGGTGCGGGTCATCGCACACCTCAACGACCATCTGCTGCTGCGTTTGATCAGCCTGCTGCGCGAACAGCAGTTCGCAGATCTGCCCGAAGCCTTTGCCTTTGTGGTTCTCGGTAGCGAAGGCCGCCGGGAGCAGACGCTCACCACCGACCAGGACAATGCGATTTTATACGCCGACGAACTCTCGGAGCAGGAAGTGGCAAGAATCAAGGTTTTTTCCGAAACCCTGATCGACACCCTGATCCAGATCGGTGTGCCGCCCTGCCCGGGCGGCATAATGGCCAAAAACGATTTCTGGCGGCGAAGTCTCAGCGCCTGGCACCAGGCGCTTTCCTCCTGGTTGAAGAAACCCACTCCGGAAAATATTCTCAACGGCAGCATGTTTTTCGATGTGCGCACGCTCTATGGAGATAAAGATCTGGAGCGGCAGCTGAAAGACGAGATCACCGAGTTTTTTCAGCACGATCAGATGTTCCTCACCCGCCTGGCCGGCAACCTGCTGCGCTTCAAACCGCCCCTCGGTCTGTTCGGACGCCTGAAGACTTCCCGGGAAAAAGAACACCGCGGCCAGATCGACGTCAAGAAAGCCGGGATTTTCGCAATCACCGAAGGGGTCAAGGCGCTGGCTCTGGAAGCAGGCATTATGCAGGGGGGAACGCGGGAAAGAATGGAGGGGCTGGTGCAAAAAAAAGTTCTGGAAAAGGTCATGGCCGAAGATCTGGAGGCCAGTTACAACTTTCTGGTTTTTCTGCGACTGCGCTGTCAGGTCCAGGCGATCCGGGATGGTCGCCAACCTGACAATTACATCACTCTGGCCCGGCTGAATCACATGGAGAAAGGCCGCTTGAAGCTGGCCTTCGAAGAAGTCAAAAAGTTCCAGGAGTTTCTCGAGGTGCATTTCCGGCTGCACCTGGTCAGGTGATGGTTACGTACTCCTTGCCTCGGGGTCATGGTTTTCCGTTTTCCGCTTTCCGGTCCGGTTTTTCAGTCTTCGGTCCGGCAATGACCGTTTTTACAGCGGTGGCGGCGCTTGGGCAGATATTTGCGGATCCGGGCGAAACCCCGGTAGGCAAGCCGAGCCATTGCACTGATTCCCGGTAGAGCAATCAGCCGTCCCAGCAGACCCAGCCAGGTGCTGTCGGGAAAGGCCTGCCAGATCGCCTGAAAGGCCCCCACGCCGCGGTAAATTCTGCCCCTACTGTCAATGGCGTGCAACTGCGTCATGAATTGCTCACGTGAAATCGGATAGGGATCCGGATCAAAATCGCCGGCGCTGATATCGACCGGGATCAGACGATTTTCGTGGTCGCGCCGCAGATAGTGATTGATCTCGGTGGAACACACGATGCAGTTGCCATCATAAAATACGCGCAGGGGAAATTCGGGAGATTGCATGGACATTCATCCTGTCACTCGGCGAAAGCCGATTCGGCTGCTGGCGAACACTTTGCCCTGCATTATAACAGGAAGAGTCCTTGCGTGGGCGGCCGGCGCAAGTGGTGGTGGCCGCTTGGCAATTGATGCCGGTGGGAGATTCCGGTACACTCGCCCGTCCAATGATCGACAAGGGCGAAAAAAACGCGAGGTGAGACGATGATTATCGGTTTCGCGGGCAAAGCGGCAACCGGCAAAACCACCGCAGCCAGACACCTGGCCGCCGTCTTGGAGGTCCCGGTCGAAATCGTGCCCATGGCCAGGGTGCTGCGGGACGAGGTGGAGGCTTTCCTGCGCAGTGTCGGCGCCGAACAGCATGTGCCGCTGCTCTATGGGGACCAGTCGGACAAGGTGCAGGTTTTCCATGTCGATGAAAGCCGTGCCGTCGGGCGATGCCCGAAATGGCTTCAATTCGTTGCCGAGAACCGGGACATCCAGGACCGCCCCGGCGCGTCGGCTGTTACGGTCAGACGCATTCTGCAGTGGTGGGGAACCGAATACCGGCGCGCCCAGGACCCGGACTATTGGACTAAGGCCTGGGACCGCAAGATCGCAGGGCTGGACCTCGACCGAACCTTGATACTGGTGGATGATGTGCGCTTCGGCAATGAACTGGATATGATCCGCACCCGCGACGGCCTGATCGTCAAGATCGAACGACCGGGTTTCGGCGGGGCCAACAGCCACAGCAGCGAGACATCGCTGGATGGTTACGCGGCCTGGGACGGGGTCATCGTTAATGACGGCAGCCTCGAAGATTTCCGTCGCAAGGCGGAAGAGCTGATCGCAGGATTTCTGGACGAAGAACCGCTGCTTGCCAAGGGGCATGAAAAGAGCGTTTAAAAAACGCTGGCAAGCCGGCTGAGAGCATTTTCCAGGCGCGTAGACACCGACAACAGCATGCCTTTGAGAAGCTTGACGGCCAGTTCGTTCCGCTCTTCGAGAATCCTGTTGAAGCTGTCATGGTCGATCATGACCAGTTCGAGGTCCTCAAGGGCTTCGGCCGTATAGGGATGCGGCGAACCATCCAATAGACCCCGCTCCCCGTTCATCGAGCCGCTGCTGAGAACCCCGATAACCACATCCTTGCCTTCGAATTCGGTTCCCTTCTTGATCAGCATGCGGCCGCTCAGAATGAAAAGCATGAAATTGCAGGGATCCCCTTCTTTCCAGAGGACCGTACCGGCCTCGACCCGCCGGCAGGTGAAGTAGTTCCCCATTGCCTGCAGTTCCTCATCGCTGAGGAAGCGGAAGAAACTCAGTTCGCGTGTCATGCGTACGCAGGCGTCACCGGTGATCAAGCCATTCATAGTATTCCCTTGCTGCAGTGCAGGTTGAACTTCGCGTTCAACTGGCGCCCTTTTTTTCTCTCTGGCGGATTTCGACCAGTTTCTCCTCCATCCGGTCCAGAAGCTTGGCCATGCCATCCTTGCGGACGATTTCCCGGTAGCTGCTACGGTAATTGCGGACCAGGCTGACGCCTTCGACGATCACGTCGTATACCAGCCATTCGCCATTGGCGTCGACCAGCCGGTACTCGATGGGGATTTCCTTGGAGCCGGTCAGGATCAGAGTTTCCACCGACGCCCGGTTCTCCCTGATCTGTTCGCCGACGAAAGAGACTTCTTCATCATTGTAAGCATTGATCTTGTCGACGTAGCTGGCCTCCAGCAGATCGGAAAACAGGGTGACGAAGCGTTCCCGCTCCTCTTCGGAGGTCGTTCGCCACTGCGGCCCGAGGACATACTGAGACATCACCCGGAGGGTGAAACGCTGCCTGACCAGATCGGTGATCTGCTTTTTGCGGACATCATCCTGCAGAGTCTCGTCACGCAGGAGCTGTAAAATCTGGTTGACCGATTTTTCCAGTTGGGTCTGTGGGCCGGTGGCGCCGAAAGCCGGTTGACCGCCGACCAGCAGCATCACGCCGCAGCAGACAACAAGGTAAAGGATTGATTTCATGGCTGTCTCCCCGGATCAATAGCGATCCGCATTATTCTTCCACCTGGGCCGCACGGCGCTGCAGGTAGGCGTCGCGCACGAACAGGTAGGGATCGAGGGCATCCCGTTTGATCGATTCGTAAGTGTCCTCGTCGAGGGAAAGCCAGTTGATCCGATCGTAGGTTTTCAGGCCGATTTCTTCAAACTGTTTGATCTTGACGTAGTATGGCGAAGTGATCGG
>DATFJP010000316.1:0-24129 GCA_035269105.1 Desulfuromonadales bacterium | reverse complement strand
GGCGTCGGTAAAAAAAATACCCACCGGCGAAATCTCCATGAGATTTTCATAGCGGTGGGATTTGATCTGAACAGAAACAGGCTGGGTTGTCTGGGAAGACATAGAACCCCCTTGGCAGGCAATTTATAAAAAAGCAAAAGTATTCACCAAGGAGGGTAGTCAATTCTAACTATGGAGTATATTAACAGAATATCTGTGGAAAGCAACCTGGTACCCTGCAACCCATAAACGGTCGCATCCTGCTTGTCCCCTGCCGCGTTTCTCCTCAAAAAAACCAGAATTCCTTTTCGCACCAAACCCCGTTTTTCACTCCTCCAGCGCCACCGGCTCATCCCGGCCATACCGACGCAGCAGGAAAATACAGAGGGTAAAGGCCAGAATCATGCCGGCCAGCAGGCCGAGCTCGAGCATGGTCATGCGGAAGGCGGCGGCATGTTCGGCGGTGGGATGAACCTGTTCGGCGGTGATGATCAGCACCCGCCGGATCGCGGCAATGATGCCCACCGCCAGGAAGGGTTCGATGGTAAGCTTGCGCGTTTTCAGGAAAATGCCCACCGTGTGCAGGATTTCGACCAGCATCAGGACCAGCAGCAGGTTGTCCAGCAGGCGGGAAATCTCACGCGAGGGATTTTTGCCGAGCGTCGTAACAAACTCGTAACCGGAGAAGCCAAGCAGCACCAGCGCGGCAACGATCAGGATCAAGGCAGTCGCAATGTAGATAAAATCCTGGGCTCTGGACAAGGGTTTCTGGATTTGAGACGACATGAATGCTCCTTGGTTTTTTATATGAATGTCAAGAGGGCAATGACTTTTTCGCCGGTCAGTCTTCGCCTTGCGGAGGCCATTTTTCCAGCAGTCGACCTACGGTCAATGGCGCCAGGATGCAAGTGGCAGCGCAAACCAGGACCATGGCGCTATAAACGCTGGCCGGCACTGCCCATTGACCCAAATCCCGGCCGCGGGACATGATGACCATGGCAATTTCCGCGCGCGGCACCATGCTGACCCCGATCAGTGCCGCGGCGGTTTTGCCCTGCAGGAAGTAAACCGGCAAGCCGTCGGCCACCAGCTTGCCGAGAATGGCGACCAAAAGCAAAACAAGCCCCGGTATGACCGCGCCACCCAGGGAGGCAAGGTCGATGTCGAAGCCGATGCCGATAAAGAAAAACGGGCTGAAGAGTTCGTAGACCGGTTGAAAGGAGGCCTCCATCTTGACGGCTTCAGGGTCGCGGCTGAAAACCAGGCCAACCAGGAAGGCGCCAATGGCGACCGAGAAGCCCAGCAGGCCGGCCAGGGCCGCGAAGATCAGGCCGATACCGACCACCGCCAGCATCGGATCGGGTGGTGCTTCCCGTTGGGTGAAAAAACGCGTCAGAGGTTTTTCGAGATAGCGGGAAAAGCCAAGGCAGGCCAAACTGAACAGCAAGATTTTCGCCAGAAAGAGTCCGGCGGAATGCACAGCCAGTTGCCATATCTGGTTGCCGCCGCTATGGATCTCCGGCAGCAGGGCGAACAGCAAAGCCATCAACAGGACGGCGGAAATATCGTCAAGTTCCGCGACGTCGAGCAGAAATTCCCCTTCCGGAGTATCCAGTGCCTTCCTGCTTTGCCAGACGCCTACCGAAATGCCGACGCTGGTCGCGCTCAGTGCGACCGCGATGATTACGGCCGTGGTCCACGACAGTCCCAAAAGATAAACGGAGGCGAGGTAGCCGGCAGTACCGCTGATCAGGATATCGCCGACCCAGATCAGGCTTGCTTTCGGCAATTGTTTCAGGAGTCCGGCCAAGTTGCTTTCCAGCCCAACCTTGAACAGCAGGCTGACCAACCCCAAGGTCGCCAGGAACGAGAGCATCTCCTCACCACCGGCCGAGAGCAGTGGCCATTGGCGGTTGACCGCGCTCAGCAGGACGCCGAGCGCCAGATAGCCGACCAGGGGCGGCAGCTTGGCCCACTTGAATATCGGTTTGACCAGCATGGTCAGAACCACCAGCAAACCGGTCAGCAGAATGGCAAGCGGTATGTTGAAATCATGGGCTTCCAATATAATCCTCCAGGGCAGGCCCCTGTGCCTGCCCTGGGCGGCCACGGGGGGCCGCCCCTACAACAAAAATTCGAATATTTAACCACCGGAACAATAACCTGTGGCCATAATGAAAACCTGTTAAAGCCTAGCACCGGGTGGATATGAAGCAAGTCCGGCCCCAAAATGAGTTCACAGATCTTTTCCGCTGGCTGTCAAGATGGGACTTTGCCGCTGGAAACAGCGGTTTTCCGGCGATTTTCTGCATCCGCCAACAACCTTGACACCCGGCAAGGTATTGACTAACCTGATCGCCATATGAATTGTGGAAATGCGAGCATGATATGAAAGCAACAGTAGTTATCCCAGCACGTTACGCCTCTACCCGCTTCCCCGGCAAACCCCTGGCGGAATTGGCCGGCAAACCGATGATCCAATGGGTCTGGGAAGGTGCCGGGCAATGCCCTTCGGTCGACGAGGTGATCGTCGCCACCGATGACGATCGGATTGCCGCTGCCGTGGCCGGTTTCGGCGGCCATGTCGTCATGACCCGGCCTGACCATCCGACCGGAACCGATCGTCTGGCCGAGGTCGCCGCACAGCTGACCAGCGATCTGATCGTCAACGTGCAGGGCGATGAACCGCTGATCGATCCGGCCATGATCGAAGCGGCGCTGGGCCCGCTGCTGCGGGATGGGAGCATCCCGATGGGGACCCTGCAGACGCCTTTGACCTCGCTGGAGGAATACCGCAACCCGAACGTGGTCAAGGTGGTCACAGACCGCAAAGGTTTCGCGCTTTACTTTTCGCGGGCGCCGATCCCTTATCCGCGGGATTTCGCCGCCGGTCTTTCGGCAAACTGGCGGCGGCTGGCATCGGCCAAGCATGTCGGGCTCTATGTTTATCGGCGCGATTTCCTTCTGGACTATCCGCATCTGCCGGCCACCCCGCTCGAACAGCAGGAAAATCTGGAACAGCTGCGCGCTCTCGAGCACGGCTACCGGATTTTCGTCGCTGAAACGCCCCTGGTCGGCTGTGGAGTGGACACCCCGGAAGACCTGGTCAAAGTCGAACAGTTGCTCGCCGCCCGGCTCGAGGAATAAGGACTTTCCATTTCGGAGCCGGGAGTGTATCATTCGGCGTTTGTTCGTTCAGTGCTTTGGGTCGACGCCAGCAAGCGGGAGTATCTATGAAAACCAAATTTATCTTCGTGACCGGCGGGGTGGTCTCGTCGCTGGGCAAGGGGCTTGCCGCGGCGTCGATCGGCGCCCTGATGGAGGCCCGCGGTCTGCGGGTGGCGATGCAGAAACTCGACCCCTATATCAATGTCGATCCCGGCACCATGAGCCCCTTCCAGCACGGCGAGGTGTTCGTCACCGACGACGGTGCCGAAACCGATCTGGATCTCGGCCATTACGAACGATATACATCCGCACCTTTGACCCGAAAGTCGAATTTCACCACCGGCCAGGTCTACGATTCGGTGATCCGCAAAGAACGCCGCGGCGACTACCTCGGCGGCACGGTGCAGGTCATTCCGCACATCACCAACGAAATCAAGACCAAGATCCTCGACAACGCCAAAGGCGCCGACCTGGCGATCGTCGAAGTCGGCGGCACGGTCGGCGATATCGAATCCCTGCCGTTTCTGGAGGCGATCCGCCAGTTTCGCACGGATCGCGGCGCCGAAAACGTCCTTTACATCCATCTGACCCTGGTCCCCTATATCCCCGCCGCCGGTGAACTGAAAACCAAGCCGACCCAGCACAGCGTCAAGGAACTGCGCGAAATCGGTATCCAGCCGGACATGCTGCTCTGCCGCTGCGATCGGGAACTGCCGCGGGACATGAAAAACAAGATCGCCCTGTTCTGCAATGTCCGCGAAGAGGCCGTGATCACGGCCCGGGACGTCGATACCATCTACGAAGTGCCGATGGCTTTCCACAACGAAGGGCTGCCCGACCGGATCGTGGAGTATCTGAACATCTGGACCAAGCAGCCCGATCTGAGCGGCTGGGAGCGGATCGTCAAACGGGTCAAGGAACCGGCCGGCGAGACCACCATCGCCATTGTCGGCAAATACGTCGAACTCAGGGAAAGCTACAAATCTTTATCCGAGGCGCTGATTCACGGCGGCATCGCCAATGATTGCCGGGTCAATCTCAAGTATGTCGATTCCGAAGCCCTCGAGCGGCACGGCGTGGGCCGCACGTTCGATGACGTCAGCGGCATTCTGGTGCCCGGCGGTTTCGGTGAACGGGGCAGTGAAGGCAAAATCGCGGCAATCCGTTTTGCCAGGGAAAACCGCATGCCCTTTTTCGGCATCTGCCTCGGCATGCAGATGGCGGTGGTCGAGTATGCCCGCCATGTCTGCAAGATCGAAGAAGCCTATTCATCGGAATTCAAGGACGATGCCGCCAACCCCGTCATTCATATCATGGCAAACCAGAAATCGGTCAAGGGCAAGGGCGGGACCATGCGCCTGGGCGCCTATCCCTGCGCGCTGGGCGACAGCAGTATGGCCCGTCGCATCTACGGGCAGGCGGAGATCAGCGAACGCCACCGGCACCGCTACGAGTTCAACAATGCCTTCCGCGACCGGCTTGAGAAATGCGGCCTGGTTCTGTCGGGAATCTACCCGAAGGAAAACCTGGTGGAAATCGTCGAACTCAAGGAGCACCCCTGGTATCTCGGCTGCCAGTTCCACCCGGAATTCAAATCACGGCCGATGGAACCCCATCCGCTGTTCGAATCCTTTGTCGGCGCCTGCCTGAAAACCGGCAGTCAGGAGTCGCCATGACCCGCAGCGTCGCAGTTGGCCCGACTTTCGTCGGCGGTGGACATCCTCTGGTGCTGATCGCCGGCCCCTGCGTCATCGAGGATGAGGAGCATGCCCTGCGGATGGCATCCGGATTGGCGGAACTTGCCGGCAAGGTCGGCGGCGCCCTGATCTTCAAGGCCTCTTACGACAAGGCCAACCGAACGTCCGTGCTGTCTTTTCGGGGGCCGGGCATGGATGAGGGGCTGCGTATACTCGACAAGGTCAAACGGGAAACAGGACTGCCCGTTCTTTCCGACGTCCATGATGCCTTTCAAATGGCTGCCGCCGCCGAGGTTCTGGATGTTATCCAGATACCGGCCTTTCTTTCCCGCCAGACCGACCTGCTGGTCGCTGCCGGCATGTCGGGCAAGGTGGTGAACATCAAGAAGGGCCAGTTCCAGGCCCCGTGGGATGTCGACAATGCCGTCGGCAAGGTCCGTTCTACCGGCAATGAAGAAATTCTCCTCACCGAGCGGGGCGCCTGCTTCGGTTACAACAACCTTGTGACCGATATGCGCTCTCTGGTGATCATGCGGCGAACCGGCTGCCCGGTGATCTTTGACGCCACCCACTCCGTGCAGCTGCCCGGCGGACAGGGGGCCTCCTCCGGCGGCCAGCGGGAATTCGTCGCGCCCTTGTCGCGGGCGGCGGTGGCGACCGGCATCGACGCCCTGTTCTGGGAAGTGCACGATGCTCCGGACCGGGCCTTGTGCGACGGGCCGAACAGTTTGCCGCTGGCGGCAACCGAAAAACTCTGGCGGCAGATGCTCGAACTCGACGCCCTGGTGAAAAAGGACCTGGAAGACTGATGGCAGATATTCTGGCCGAAGCGAAGCGCGTATTGACGATCGAGTCCGCCGCGGTAGCCGCGCTCTCAGAAAGGCTCGACGATCATTTCATCAAGGCTGTTGAAATGATCCTGGCCTGTTCCGGACGGGTGGTGGTGACCGGCATGGGCAAATCAGGGCTGATCTGCCAGAAGATGGCGGCGACCATGGCTTCGACCGGCACTCCCGCGCTGTTTCTGCACCCCGCGGAAGGCATGCACGGCGATCTGGGCATGCTGATGCGCGGCGACGTGGTGATCGCCGTGTCCAATTCCGGGGAAACCGATGAGATCGTGCGCATTCTGCCCACCATCAAGCGCTTGGGTCTGCCCCTGATTGCCATGTCCGGCAATCCGGCCAGTACTCTGGCCCGGGCGGGCGACGTTGCGCTGGACATCTCGGTGCAAGAGGAGGCCTGTCCCTTGCAGCTGGCACCGACGGCGAGCACTACGGCCACCCTGGCGATGGGCGATGCGCTGGCGGTTTCCCTCCTCGTCAGGCGAGGTTTCCGGGAAGAGGATTTCGCTCTCTACCACCCTGGCGGTGCTCTCGGCAAGCGGCTGCTGCTGCGGGTCGAAGACATGATGCATCACGGCGAGGCGGTACCGACCGTTCCCTGCGGAACCCTGCTCAAAAACAGCCTCTATGAAATTTCCAGCAAACAATTGGGGATCACCGGCGTGGTCGATGATGAGGGTGCCCTGGTCGGCGTTTTTACCGACGGCGACTTGCGCCGCACCATCGAGATCGGGGTGGAAGTCCTCAATCAGCCCGTGGACGAATTCATGAACCGCAACCCCAAGCGCATTCTGCGTCACAACCTGGCGGCAAAAGCGCTCAAGGTCATGGAAAACCACTCGATCACCTCCCTGTTCGTTTTCGAAGCGGAAAGTGACGAGAAACCGGTTGGCATTATTCATCTGCATGATCTGCTCAAAGCGGGGGTCATCTGATGTCTGTCGACCTGGCCCACATCAAACTGCTGCTGCTGGATGTCGATGGGGTTCTCACCGACGGCCGGATTATTTTTGACGACCAGGGCAGGGAACTCAAGGCATTCGACGTCAAGGACGGTCATGGCCTGAAGCTGGTGCAGCGGGCCGGCATCCGGGTCGGCATCATTACCGGCCGCCGATCGCCGGTCGTCGCCAGGCGGGCCGAGGAACTCGGCATTGATCTGGTCTACCAGGGCGCCAAGATCAAACTGGAGCCTTTCGCTGAAATCCTGGCCCGGCTTGAGCTGGAAAGCCGACAGGTCGCCTATATCGGCGACGATCTGGTTGACCTGCCGATTCTGCGGCAGGTCGGCTTTGCCGCGACGGTGGCTGATGCGGTTGATGAAGTGCGCTCTGCCGTCGATCTCGTGGCGACCCGGCGGGGTGGGCGCGGTGCGGTGCGGGAAATCTGCGACCATTTGCTTAAGGCGGCCGGGCAATGGGACGCGGTGACCGCGCGCTATTTCGAATAACCGCTCATACAATTCCCGTGCCAATGTTTCTTTACTCGGCGCAGCCGCCGATGCTATACTGAACCCGCTTTGAATATCTTCTTGAAACGCCGCAATCTCATCCTGGTTCTTGCCGGTGGGCTGGCTTTTCTCCTGGTCGCGACGATTGTTTTTCGCTATCGCTCGCTTGGCAGGGTCGCTGAAAGAATCGAAAATCTGCCGGCCGAAGTCGAACTGGCCCTTCAGGACATCGATTACACCCATAGCGAAGCCGGGGTGGTCCGGTGGCGTCTCCAGGCCGAGCGGGCCGAGCGGTCTGCCGGCGAGGGCAAAGTCGCCGTCAAAAACCTGATCCTGAGTTTTTTCGGCGAGACCGGCTCGCGAGAGTTTCTGTTGCAGGCCGACCAGGGAGAGGCCGACAGGGATTTCCAGAAAATCCGGGCCAGCGGCGAGGTGGTTGTAAAATCCGCACGCGGATACCGGCTTGCAACCGAAGAACTGGTTTTCAGCCAATCGGAGCGAAAAATTCGTTCCGGATCACCGGTTATGCTTGAATTCGACAAGACATCGATCGAAGGAAATGCACTTTTGCTCGACCTTGAGTCGCAGACCCTGACTGTTTACAATGGCGTTGAGGCGGTCTTGCCGATGGCCGGAGACCGAAGATGAACCTGATCAAGCGTTTGTGCCTCTGCCTGATGGTGCTGTTGACATCCTTCTGTCTGGCTGCAGCCGAACCGGAGCCGACCGGTGCCGGGGCGGAGGATACGGTAAAGATCAGTGCGGACCGGCTGGAAGCGGATGATGTCGCCAGTCGGCTGACCTTTATCGGTAACGCGGTCGCACGGCAGGGCGACATTTCAATCGCCGCCGATCAACTGACGATCAGCTACCGCGGCGAGGAGCGTCAGATCCAAAGTATTGTCGCTGAAGGGCATGTCCGCATTGAACAGGGCGGGCGAACTGCGACAGCTGAGCGAGCCGTCTACGACAAGCCGGCGGAACGCATTACCCTGACCGGGTCGCCCACCGTCCGTCAGGCCGCGAATTCGGTGAGCGGGCAGGAAATCGTCCTGTTTCTCGATGGGCAGCGCAGCATCGTCAAGGGCGGCAGCAACGGGCGGGTGAGGGCGGTGTTTCAGCCCCAATCCGGAGAGACTCCCTGATGCATCTGCTCGAGGCAAACGGCCTGTGCAAGAGCTATCAGGGACGGCAGGTGGTCGGCAATGTCGACCTTAAAGTCGGCTCCGGCGAGGTCGTCGGACTGCTGGGGCCCAACGGCGCGGGGAAAACGACCTCTTTTTACATGGTGGTCGGGTTGGTCAGGCCGGATGCGGGTATGGTTTTTCTGGACGGCCAGGACCTGACCGAACAACCGATGTTCCGGCGGGCAAGAATGGGCATTTCTTATCTGCCCCAGGAGGCCTCGGTATTCCGCAAACTGACCGTCGAGGATAATCTGCTGGCAATTCTCGAAACGGTCGAGGCGGACAAAAAGGCCCAACAGCGACGCAAGGACCAGCTGCTGGAAGATTTTCGCCTGACCCATGTCGCCGGCTCTTATGGCTATGCCCTTTCCGGCGGCGAGCGGCGGCGCGTCGAGATCGCCCGGGCACTGGTTCTGGAGCCGAAGTTCATACTGCTCGATGAGCCCTTTGCAGGGATCGACCCGATTTCGGTTCTCGACCTGCAGGAGCTGATAACAGGTTTGCAGGAGCGTGGCATCGGCATCCTGATATCTGACCATAACGTCCGTGAGACCCTTGCGGTCTGTAAACGGGCCTATATCCTCAACGAAGGTGTGATTCTGGAGGAAGGGGCACCGCAGGCGATTGCCTCCAGCCAGCGGGCCCGGGCGATTTATCTGGGTGAATCTTTTCGTTTGTAAATTTTGTTATAAGGACTGATTTGGCAAGGCAATGGCTTTAGAGATCCGACAACAACTGAAACTCAGCCAGCAACTGGTCATGACCCCGCAACTGCAGCAGGCGATCAAGCTGCTGCAGCTCTCGCGCATGGAGCTGATGGACGTCGTCCGTCAGGAACTCGAAGAAAATCCGGTTCTTGAGGAAGGTCAGGAAACGTCTGAAGAGAAAGCCGACGTCGAAGCTGAAAGCCCGACGGCTGAAGAGCCGTCATCTCAGGAACTGACGGAAGTCAAGGGGGACAACGAGGGAGCTTCGGATATTGACTGGCAAACCTATCTGGAGAGCTACAGTCTCGGCGGTTCGACGGCCGACAATTACGAGGCGGACGAAGAACGCCCTTCCTATGAAAATCTGCTGACCAGAAAACCGTCGCTTCAAGATCACCTGTTGTGGCAGCTTAATATGTCCCGTCTCGAGAAAATGGACCGGCAGATTGCCTGCGAATTGATCGGCAACATCGACGAAGGCGGATATCTGCAGGTTTCGGCAGAAGAAATCGCCGAACAGATTGCCGTCGACGTACAGCAGGTCGAACGGGTGCTGAATGCTCTGCAGGAATTCGACCCGGTGGGTGTCTGCAGCCGCAATCTTCAGGAATGCCTTTTGCGACAGGTTCAGCAACTGGACATGGAGAATTCGCTGGTCGACCAGATCCTGCGTGATCATCTCGGCGACCTCGAGAATCGGCGCTATCCGGCGATCGCCAGGGCCCTGCATGTTTCGGTCGATGAGGTCTACGAGGCCGCCAAATTGATCAGCAATCTTGATCCGAGGCCTGGCAGCCAATACGGACAGGAGGAGACCCACTACATTTCACCGGATATCTTCGTCCATAAGGTCGGCGACGAATACATCGTGGTCCTCAACGACGAAGGCCTGCCCAACCTGCGGATCAATTCCTTCTACCGCAACGCTCTGTCGGGCACGACCAAAGTCGACGAGGAGGCAGGGGAGTATATTCAGGACAAGCTGCGCGGAGCGCTCTGGCTGATCAAAAGCATCCACCAGCGGCAGCGAACAATCTACAAGGTGACCACAAGCATCGTTAAGTATCAAAGAGATTTTTTCGATCGCGGCCCCAGCTACCTCAAGCCCCTCGTACTGCGCGATGTCGCCGAAGACATCGGCATGCACGAATCCACGGTCAGTCGGGTCACCACCAACAAGTATGTCCAGACCCCGCAGGGTCTGTTCGAACTCAAGTTTTTCTTCAACAGCGGGATCCATACGACCGGGGGCGATTCGGTCGCTTCCGAGAGCGTCAAAATTAAAATCAAAGAGATCATTGCCGGGGAAAATGAGCGAAAACCTTATTCGGATCAGAAAATTGTCGAACTGCTCAAGGAGCAGGGGATCGATATTGCGCGGCGGACGGTCACCAAATATCGTGAAATGCTGAACATTGGTTCATCGACGCAGCGTAAACGTTTGTTCTGAGCAAGAGATGCTTCCAGGAGCCTGTCGGACGATACGGACTGAAGCGAAAATTCGAGAGTTCGAGAACAAAATTCAGCTCGTTTGCAGGCCCATAGCCGTAGCTATGGGGCAAAAAGGAGCAGAAATATGGGCCGAAAAATCGGATTTGCAGCCAGTTCATGGATCGTCCGACTGACTCCTGGGCTGTTTGCAGGTATAATAGAAAGCAAGATCGCCATCTGTCGGACATGAACGCAACATTTCAATTCAGGAGGTTGACAAATTATGCAAATTGCAGTGACTTTCAGACACATGGAAAGCAGTGATCCGGTCAGGGATTATGTTGAAGAAAAACTTCCCAAAATGAAAAAATATATCGAGGAGCCGGTCGAGGCCCAGGTGGTTCTTTCCGTGGAGAAGAAAATTCGTCACAAGGCCGAAGTCAGCCTGGTCGCCAAAGGGATCATCATCAAAGCCTCCCACGAAACAAGCGACATGTACGCAGCCATAGATGGCATGCTCGACAAAATCGAGCGGCAGCTCAAACGTTACAAGGACAAAATCAAGCGTCACAAACCGGTGACCGGCGGCGAGAAACAGTTCAGCGACACGATTTTTGCCGCTGAAAGTATCGATGAGGGTCTTCCCGAACCGACCATCATCAAAACCGACAATTTTCACGTTAAGCCGATGTCGGTTGATGAAGCCGTGATGCAGATGGACCTGCTTGACAAGGACTTTCTGGTTTTTACCGATGCCACATCAGAATCGATTAACGTCGTCTACCGGCGCAAGGATGGAAATTATGGGTTGATTGTCCCCCAGATTTAAGGCTATCTTCTCCGGCAGGCGGACCTGGCGTTCGCCTGCCGTTGTTATATTGCGATTTTTTACTGACGCCATTTGAGCTGGACGATTATGAAGATATCGGAGTTGCTTGACCCGGTGGCCATTGTCACTGACTTGAAGGGGACCGGCAAGAAGGACGTTCTTGCTGAATTGACCGACGCTCTTCTCAAGGTAGACAAATCTCTCGATCGGGAAGATGTGTTGCGGGTTCTCATGGAAAGGGAGCGTCTCGGCAGTACCGGGATTGGCGATGGCGTGGCCATCCCCCATGGCAAGTTGAAACAACTTGATCAGCTCAGAATTTCTTTCGGTTTGAGCAAAGGCGGCGTGGATTTTGATTCCATGGACGGCAAACCCGCGCAGCTTTTCTTTTTGCTGGTCGCTCCCGAAGAGTCGGTCGGGGTTCACCTGAAGACTCTGGCCCGGATTTCCAAACTCCTCAAAAGCCCCACGGTCCGCGAGCGGCTGCAGGCTGCCGACAGCGGCAAAGAGATCCATCGCATCATCCAGGAAGAGGAAGAAGGTCTCTGAACGAAGCTGATATGACCGCAGGGAGAAAGTAATTCCTGCGGTTGCCGGCCGCTTTTCGGGCACCCGGAGCAGGCATTCTGCCGACAGGGAGATATGGCGCAACTGAGTATTGCAGATTTGCTGTCTGAACAAGAGGCCGGCCTCGACCTGGAGTTGCTTGCGGGGGGGCGCGGGCTCGATCGGACTGTGCAGGTGCCGCGCATCCAGAAGCCGGGCCTTGCTCTGGCCGGTTACATTCAAAGCCTCCATCCCGACCGCATTCAGGTCCTGGGTTCCACCGAACTGACCTACCTGGAGCAACTGATCGAGCATGATGCGGCGCGCGCCAGGGCTGCCGTAGCCAAGCTCTGTTCCCAGACGATCTGCTGCTTTATCGTCACCAAGGGACAGGATCCTTCCCAGCTGCTGATCGACGAGGCTGAGGAACACGACATTCCCCTTCTGCGCACTCACCACCAGAGTTCCACATTCATTTCCCTGATTACCAATTACCTGGAAGAGAGGCTCCTGCCGCAAACCACCCTGCACGGGGTTTTAGTTGATGTTTTGGGGGTCGGGGTATTGATTACCGGCAAGAGCGGCATCGGTAAAAGCGAAGCGGCACTCGACCTGGTACTGCGGGGCCACCGGCTGGTCGCCGATGATATTGTCAAGGTCCGTTTTAAAATGCCGGCGGTCCTGTTCGGCGAAGGCAGTGACCTGCTTCATTATCACATGGAGATACGTGGGCTGGGGATCATCAATATCAAGCATTTGTTCGGCGTCGCTGCCGTCCGCGAACGCAAGAAGATCGACCTGGTCATCGAATTGGTCGAGTGGCGGAAAGATCAGGCCTACGACAGGCTCGGTCTCGAAGAAAGAGCTTACGAGATCCTCGGAGTTCGACTGCCCCTGCAGACTATTCCCGTCGGTCCGGGTCGCAATATCACCACCCTGGTCGAGGTTGCGGCCCGCAATCAGCTGCTTAAGGAAATGGGCTATCACAGCGCGGCTGAATTTGAGGACCGGCTCGAACAGCGGATGGCCGAAGCCGCCCGGCTGCACTCCAGGAGTATCATCGGGGACAATCTGGAATGAAACGCAAACTGGTCATTCTCACAGGACTGTCAGGCTCCGGGAAAAGCACCGGGGCTCGAGCTCTGGAGGATGCCGGATATTTCGTCGTCGATAATCTGCCGCTGGTCATGCTTCACGAATTCCTGAAACTGACGGACAGCGGCAATCAGCCGGTTGCCGTGGTTGTCGATGCCCGTAGTTCTGCGTTTATGAAGGGGTGCGAACAAAAGGTGGCTTTGCTGCGCAAGCTTGGCTACAGTGTTGAGGTTCTGTTCTTCGAGGCTTCGGACCAGGATCTGGTCAGGCGCTTTTCCGAAACCCGCCGTCGCCATCCCCTGGCCCGTCAGCAAGGGCTCGCCGCAGCCATTCAGGTCGAGCGGGAGATGATGAACGAGATCCGGAGGCTGGCTACGGCCGTCATCGACAGTTCCGGAGAAACAGTTCATACCTTGCGGCAGCGGGTGCTGAGTTATGTTCTGGGTCCTGAGTCGACACTGCCCCAGCTGCAGGTCGCTTTGCTCTCTTTTGGTTTCCGTTATGGCCTGCCTTTGGAAGCGGACTTGGTCTTCGACGTGCGTTTTCTCGACAATCCCCACTTTGTTGAAGCTTTGCGGCCTCGCACTGGCCGCGATGAAGAGGTCCGTGATTATGTTCTGTCGCAACCCGACTGTCAGCAGTTCCTGGCCCGACTCAAGGATCTTCTGCTGTTTCTGCTGCCCCGTTACCGGCAGGAAGGAAAAAGCGGGTTGACCATCTGCATCGGCTGCACCGGCGGTCGGCATCGCAGCGTCGCAATCGTTGAAGAGCTCCTGCCGCTTTTGCTCGGCAGCAGCTGTCAGGTCGAGGTCAATCACAGGGACGTGGAAAAGCTGGTTGCATAAAAGCAGCCCGGTCATTTTTGAGTCGGAAAAAAGGACGAAACCATGGTTGGTTTGGTAATCGCCACACACGGCAAGCTGGGTGAAGAGCTTCTCAATGCCGTCGAAATGATTATAGGTCCGGTCAGAAATGCCCGTTCCATCGCAGTCTCGCGTGAGAGCAGCCTGGAGGATATCCGCCGGGAGATGCAGGACGCGATCCAGGCTGCCGGCACGGAAAACCAGGGAGTGATTATCATGACCGACATGTTCGGCGGGACGCCCGCCAATGTCGGTTTGACATTCCTTGAACCGGATAAAATCGAAGTCCTTACCGGTATCAACCTGCCGATGGTTTTGAAATTCTTCAACAGTCAGGAAGGGATTGCTCTGGATGAACTTGCCGGTATCTTGAAGACCTACGGTCAGCAGAGCATTTCTCTGGCCAGTGAGTATCTGCGCCGCTGAAAAGGAACCTTTTATGAGTATCGTTCTTGCCCGGGTTGACAGTCGACTGGTTCATGGCCAAGTGCTTGAAGCCTGGGTTCCTTCGGTCAAGGCGGACTGTATCGTGGTCGCCAATGATGCGGTCGCGGACAATGATTTCCAACGCAGCATTTTGCAGGCTGCCGTGCCCAGTTCCATCAAGCTGGTCATTGGTTCTCTGGAAGATACCGCGGAAATCCTGAATTCGGCGCAGATGCTGAAAAAGCGGGTTCTCCTGTTGTTTATCGATGCCACAGATGCCCTGCGGGCGCAGAAAATGGGGGTCACTTACAGCAAGCTGAACCTCGGCAATATGCATTCCGGAGAGGCGACCAACCGTTACAGCTGTACCATTGCCCTGGCTTCGCGAGATATTGAAAATCTCCGGGAAATCGAAGAGCGCGGCGTGACCATTGTCGCGCAATGTGTCCCCTCGGATCGGGAGCAGGGCTGGCACAAACTGATCCGGTTCGAGGGACAGAGGCAATGACCGCGACCGACTTTATCCTTGCCGGGCTGGTTGCCGTCGGTGCCGGGCTTGATCGGGTCGCTTTTCTTCAGTCCATGTTTTCCCGACCGATTGTGGTTGCGCCCTTGACCGGATGGCTGCTGGGCGACCCGATGGTCGGCCTGGAGATCGGCATTCTCCTGGAGCTGCTATGGCTCGGCCGGCTGCCGGTCGGCGCTTCGATTCCACCGGATGATACCCAGGTTGCCATTGGCGCCACTGTTTTGTCCTTGAGCATGGAAAGCCTGCTCGGGATGTCCGGCATGCCGGTTGTGATCCTTTGCGTCATGGCGGCCATCCCACTCGGTAAATTCGGCCAGGTTTTCGATCGTTTGGCCCGTCATGCCAACGGCCTGGTCCTGAAACGCAATAAAGCTTTCTCTTCAGGGTCCCCGCGGAAGCTGGAGCGCCTTCACCTGGCCTGTCTCCTGCATTTCGCCCTGGCCGGTCTGGCGACCTTCGGTGTGATCGTCGGGGGCGGCACGGTCCTGCTTTATTATCTGGCGCCCGTTCTGATCGGGGCCGTACGCGAGGCGGGACTGAGCCTGCAATACAGCTTCACGCTGGTGGGGGCTGCGGTGCTTCTCGGTTTGATCAATATTTCCCGGGGAGTCTCGCTGTTTTCTGCGGCCTTTGCCGGAACGCTTCTGGTCCTTTGGGTGAGGTGATCCCGTAATGAGATCCGGAAATGCCGAAGTCAAGCTGCCGCGGCCGATGCGCCGTCCCTTGGTGAAGATGTTCCTGCGCTCTTTTCTGCTGCAGGCCAGTTGGAATTTCGAACGGCTGCAAAACCTGGGGTTTCTGTTTCTGCTTTTACCGGGACTCCGGTCGATCTATGGTGAAGACCTTTCCGAAGAGATTCTCGAGCGGCACCGGGAATATTTTAATACACACCCCTATTTCGCACCCCTGGTTGCCGGTGCAATCCTGCGTCTGGAAACCTCTCTGGCTGCCGGCCAGGAGACCCAGGTCGATGTTGGCGAATTCAAAAAAATGGTGATGGCGCCGCTGGCGGCAATCGGCGATTCTCTTTTCTGGGGAGGGATCCGACCTCTGGCTGCCATTATTGCCCTGTTCCTGGCGTCCCGGGGCTCACTTTGGGCTCCGGTTGCGTTTTTGCTGCTGTTCAACCTGCCGCACCTGGTCTGCCGCGGGGCCGGACTGGTATTCGGTTACTTCTGGGGTCTGCGGGCGATCGAGACGATCCAACGGTTTCGCCTGCCGGACGTTTCCGTCCGCTGCAAGGAAATCAGCATTATCCTGCTGGGGGTTATTTGTGCCTATCTTGCCCATAAAGGCTGTATCCACCAGGAATTGTCGCCGCTTTGGGGGCTGGCCCTGCTGCCGGTCGTGCTGCTGTTCGCCCATTCGGCCCGGAAAGGAATTTCAAGCCTGTTTCTCATTCTGGTGACGAGTGCCAGTCTGCTTGGCCTGGCCCTCTTGTTCTGAAGGAGGTTTTTTTGCGGAGTGCAAATTTCGAAATCATCAACCGACTTGGACTCCATGCCCGGGCCGCCGCCCAATTGGTGCAAACGGCCAATAAGTTCAAGGCGGATGTCATGGTCGAGAAGGACGGGACCGAGGTCAACGGCAAAAGCATCATGGGGCTCCTCATGCTGGCTGCGCCCCAGGGGGTGACCCTCCGGGTCACTGTGGATGGCGAAGATGCCGAAGCGGCCATGCAAGCCATTGGAGAGTTGATTAATGACGGCTTCGGTGAAGATTAACATCGCGAAGGATACCATCCTGGTCGGCATCGGCGCTTCGCCGGGGATTGCCATAGCCAGAAGCCACCTGGTCAACCGGACCGAGGTGGCTGCCATCGAACGCCCGATTGCGCCTGAGGAAGTCGAGGCGGAAATCGCCGCTTTTGACGCCGCGCTGCAAACCTCCCACGAACAGCTGGTCGAGGTAAAAAATCAGGCGCTCGACGAAAGCCTTTCCGACCACCTTTATATTATCGATACTCACCTGTTGATTCTCGAAGACCAGATGCTGGTCGGTGACACCAAAAAACTGATCCGGAACGAACTGATCAATGCCGAAGGCGCCCTCAATCGGACCCTTGTGCGTTTCCGGAGAATTTTCGACAACATCCGGGATGAATATTTGCGCGAAAGGCGATCGGACATCGACATGGTCGGTGACCGCATCATGCGCAACCTGCTCGGCGAAGTTCGCGAGACGCTCAACAGCATCCAGGAACAGGTGGTGGTGGTCGCTCACGACCTGTCCCCGGCCGACACGGTCCAGATGGACAAGGAGAAAGTGGTCGGATTTGTCACCGATCTTGGCAGCCGCACTGCCCATACCGCCATTCTGGCCCGCTCCCTCGGCATTCCGGCTGTAGTCGGCCTGGAGACCGTGACCTCGCTGGTCCCGGACGAACTGCCGATGATCATCGACGGCCATACCGGTACCGTGATTCTGAATCCTTCGCAGCAGACTTTCCGGGAGTATCTGGAGAAGAAGCAGAAGTACGAGTATCTCGAAAAAGAACTTGAAGCCTACCGCCATCTGCCCGCCGAGACTCTGGATGGACACCGCATTGCCCTGCGCGCCAACATCGATCTGCAGGATGAAGTCGAAGGAGTCCAGGAACTCGGGGCCCAGGGAATCGGTCTCTTCCGGACCGAATTCATGTTCATGGCGGCCGACGAACCGCCGAGCGAAGAAGCACAGCTGCAGATCTATCGCCGGATCGTCGAACAGGTACGCCCCCACCCGGTGACCATTCGTACACTGGATGTCGGCGGCGACAAGTTCGTCCCCGAATTCAATCTGAGCGATGAACTCAACCCCGCAATGGGTCTGCGAGCTGTGCGTTTCTCCCTCAAGGAAGTCCACCTGTTCAAGTGCCAGCTGCGTGCCATTCTGCGGGCCTCTGCCTTTGGCCCGGTGCGGATCATGTTCCCCATGATTTCGGGCGTCGGCGAACTGCGCGCCTGTCGGCAGTTCGTCCAGGAGATCAAGCAGGAACTTGAGGATGAAGGGCTGGCGGTGGCCGAGAGGGTGCCGGTCGGGGTGATGATCGAAACGCCCTCCGCAGTGCTGATTGCCGACTTGCTGGCCCGCGAGGCTGATTTCTTTTCGGTCGGGACCAATGACCTGATTCAATATTGCCTCGCCATCGACCGCAGCAATGAACATGTCGCCTATCTGTATGAACCAATGCATCCGGCGGTATTGCGGGCGCTCAAGCAGATCTGCCTGGCCGCTGAGGCGGCCGGCATCGAAGTCGGCATGTGCGGCGAAATGGCTGGCGAGCAGCTCTACTGCCTGGTCCTGATTGCCCTGGGGTTTGATGAACTGTCCATGAATGCCGCCAACATCTCCCGCCTCAAGCGGATCATGCGCCAGGTCTCTCTGCAGGAAGTCCGCGAGGTTTTTGAGAAAATTATCAATCTTCCGACCGCTTCGGAGGTTATCCAGGCTCTGGAGGACGAGATGCGAGAGCGTTTCCCCGATCTGTTCAACCTGCCAGCTATATAGTGCCCATCCGGAAACTCCGGATGGGCACAGTGAAGTTTTCGAGCTGGAAACGAGGAGTTTTTCGTCATGGCAAGGAAATCAAGGGCTTGTGCGGAGGCGTACATCGGTACGCCGCACAAGCAAGTCCGCAGGTTGACGCCGCCAGGGCGGAAAAGAACCGTTTCCGGACGGAAACTATATAGTCCGACCGACTCCCGGGCAGCCTGAAATCCGGAAAGCTTGACAGAGAAGGGCGCAAAGGCTAAATTTCCGAGTTGGTTTATAATTTTCATGACAAGGAGCAATTGAAAATGGCGATGACCGACTTTTTGTTTACTTCCGAATCAGTGTCCGAGGGGCATCCGGACAAAATAGCCGACCAGATCTCCGATGCCATCCTGGACGCCATCATCAGCCAGGACAAACAGTCCCGGGTCGCCTGCGAAACCCTGGTCACTACGGGCATGGCCATGATTGCCGGCGAAATCACGACTTCGGCTTATGTCGACATGCCGGAAATTGTGCGCCAGACCATCAAGGAAATCGGTTATGAAGATTCCTCGATGGGCTTCGATTGGGAAACCTGCGCCGTTCTGACCTCCATTGACCGGCAGTCCCCGGATATCTCCCAGGGAGTGACCGAAGGGGAGGGCCTGCACAAAGAGCAGGGAGCCGGTGATCAGGGTCTCATGTTCGGCTATGCCTGCAACGAAACGCCGGAACTGATGCCGATGCCGATTACCTTTGCCCACAAGTTGACCAAGCGGCTGGCCCAGGTGCGCAAAAGCGGTCTGCTGCCCTTTCTGCGCCCGGACAGCAAGGCCCAGGTCTCCATCCAGTATATCAACGACAAGCCGATCAGGGTGGACACCGTGGTGGTCTCTTCCCAGCACACCCCGGAGGTCACCTATGAAACCCTCCAGGAAGCGATTATCGAGGAGGTCGTTCGAAAAATCATTCCGGCCGAACTGTTGGATGAAAGCACCCGCTTTCTGATTAATCCGACGGGGCGGTTTGTGGTTGGCGGACCGATGGGTGACTGCGGCTTGACCGGCCGCAAGATTATTGTCGACACCTACGGCGGGCAGGGCTCCCACGGCGGCGGTGCTTTCTCCGGCAAAGATCCCTCGAAAGTCGACCGCAGCGCCTCCTATATGGCGCGCTATGTGGCCAAAAACATCGTGGCGGCGGGGCTGGCCGACAAATGTGAAGTCCAATTGGCGTACGCTATCGGCGTTTCACAGCCGGTTTCGGTCATGATCAATACTTTCGGCACCGGCAAAATCCCTTCCAATGACATTGCCAGGATCGCCCGGGAGGAATTCGACATGCGGCCGGCCGCGATTATCGAAACCCTCGACCTGCTGCGGCCGATTTACCAGAAGACTGCGGCCTACGGCCACTTCGGACGGGAGCTCCCCGAGTTCACCTGGGAGAAGACCGATCGCCTGGACGCACTCCGCAGCCGCGCCGGTCTCTGATCCGCACCCACTGCAGGATTTCCGTTGCGGGCGGGCCGTCAGGTCCGCCCGCTGCCGTTACAACGAGGGCCGCCGCCATGGCCGATGCCTCAGCCAGCACACCTGTACTGAGCGTCATCATCCCCAGCCTCAACGAGGAAGACTGTCTGCCGCTTTTGCTTCAGGATCTGCTCAGGCAGAGACGCATCGCTTTCGAAATCCTGATCAGCGATGGCGAATCCCGGGATTTGACCTGCAGCAGGGCGAGTGAGCTGCTTGGCGCCAGCGGCATACCTCACCGGATCGTCAGTGGACCGCCAGGCCGCGGACGACAGTTGAACCGGGCCGTTCGCCGGGCGCGTGGAGCATGGCTGCTGTTCCTGCATGCTGACAGCCGGCTGCCGGCCGACGATGCTCTGGAACAGGCACTGAACCTGCTCGGTGAAACCTGGTCTGATGATGCGCCCTGCCGGGTCGCCGGTCGTTTCAGGCTGCGTTTCGATTCCTCCGGCTCGGAACCTGCCGATGGACTCTTTTTCTGTGAAGCCAAGGCGCGCCTTGGTGAAGCGGGCTGCATCCATGGCGATCAGGGATTCCTTCTGTGCCGGAGGTTTTACGACGAGGTGGGGCCGTTCCGGGAAGATTTGCCGGTCATGGAAGACACCTGGATGGCCGAAGCCATCCGGGAAAAGGGCCAGTGGCTGCTGCTGCCCGGGGAAATCCGGACGTCCGCGCGCCGTTTTGCGGCGGAAGGTTTCGAAAGGCGGCAGGTGTTAAACGCCCTGCTGATGAATTTTCTGTTTATCGGCTGGAATGATTTCCTGCGGCAGGCGCCCGATATCTACCGTCGTCAGGACCGCTCCGGTCGGCTGCAGCTCCTGCCGTTCTGGCAGGAAATCAGGCAGCGCCTCGGCAGGATGCCGCTGCGCAAACGGTGGGGATTGTGGTATGCCACCGGGCGTTTCGTCCGCAGCCAGGCCTGGCAGCTGAGGTATTGGCGGGAGGCTCGCCGATGTCTGCGCCAGGGCCGTTCCGTTGCCGCGATGGATTCTGGCGTCGTCCGTCGCTTCCGGGCCTGGTTCGAACCTCTGACCGGCCATCCGCCCGGGAACGCGCTTGCCGGCCTGCTGACCTGGATCTGGTTCCAGGTGGTCTACCTCAGGCTCCGCCAACAAGAGGAGTGAAGCCGGGCCCGCCTTATGCTATAATCACAGAAATTCCGAGGAGGACGATTTTATGATTAACAGCTTGAAACGTCTGGTCTCTTGCCTGGCAATCCTGGCCCTGACGGCCTCCTGCACCTTTTACGAAAGCCGGGAAGTGGCCTTCCGGCCGCCCGATCAGTACGCCAATGTGCAAAGGGTGGCCGGCGCCAGCCTGGCCGCCGAAGCTTACGGCGATCAAGCCAGGGCCAGGGAAGTTTTCGGCTTCGACATCCGGGGCGCCGGCCTGATGCCGGTGCAGGTCGTGATCCAAAATCGCGGTCATGCGCATCTGGAGCTGGTTCCTGACCAGACCTTTCTTATAGATAAAAGCGGCGGCTACTGGCAGCTCCTCGACCGGCGCACGGCCTATAAGCGGGTCGAGGACAGTACCGAATTCGGGACCATCACCAAAGGCGCCGGCCGTACAGCCGTGCTCGGCGCGGCGGCAGGCGCTCTGGTCGGCCTGGCGGTGGGCGTTCTCGGCCGGGGCAATATCGGCGAGGATATCGGGCGTGGGGCGGTGATCGGCGCCAGCGGCGGCGCCATTGCCGGCGGCGTCGAGGCGGGGACTTCAGGCGATGCCGAACGGCAGATCGCTCGCGACCTGGCGAACAAGGAACTGGTCAACCGCGTGGTCGAACCCGGAACCCTGGCCTCGGGATTTCTGTTTTTCCCCGGCGAAGCCCCTGGTGGCGGACAGTTGAAGGTTCAGCTCAGGGATGTCGACAGTGGCGCGGCCTACGAGGTGCACCTGCTTTTATAGGATTTTTCCGTTTCCGGCCGATGGACAGGCGGGCAGGTTCTCTGCCCGCTTCTTCTTGGCGGGAGCATCGCTTTTGTCGAGGCTTGCGGTCCCGGGCGGAATGGTTGTTTTCCGGCTGAAAAGAATTCACGAAAAGGAGACAGGGTCATATGGCATCAGACATGGTCGAGGAATTCAAGGTCAAGGACTTGTCCCTGGCAGCATGGGGCCGGCGCGAAATCGAACTGGCGGAAGTGGAAATGCCCGGTTTGATGGCGCTGCGAGAGGAATTTGGACAGGAAAAGCCCCTGCAGGGGGCAAAGATCACCGGTTCCCTGCACATGACGATCCAGACCGCAGTCCTGATCGAGACGCTGGTGGACCTCGGTGCCGAGGTGCGCTGGGCTTCCTGCAATATCTTCTCGACTCAGGATCATGCCGCGGCCGCCGCCGTGGTCGGCCGAACCGGCAGTCCCGAGCAGCCCTGCGGGGTCCCGGTCTTCGCCTGGAAAGGCGAGACGCTGAAAGAATACTGGTGGTGCACCGAACAGGCCTTGTCCTGGCCGGGCGGCGGTTCCCCCAATATGATTCTCGATGACGGCGGTGATGCCACCATGATGGTTCTGAAAGGCGCTGAATGGCAGGAACAGGGTTTGCCCGACCTGCGGGACGACGACCCCGAGGATTGGTCCGAACTGGTCAAGTGTCTGCAAAGCTCCATCGGCGAAGGACGCAACGATTGGATGTCGCTCTGCGCGGCCATCCGCGGCGTGACCGAAGAGACGACGACCGGAGTGCATCGTCTCTACCAGCTGCAGCGGGATGGTCTGCTGCCGTTCCCGGCCATGAACGTCAACGATTCGGTAACCAAGAGCAAGTTCGACAATATCTACGGCTGCCGGCACAGCCTTGTTGACGGTGTCATGCGCGCCACGGATGTCATGCTTTCCGGCAAGGTCGCGGTCGTCTGTGGCTACGGCGATGTCGGCAAGGGCTGCTGTCAGTCGCTGCGTGGCCAGGGCGCGCGGGTCATCGTCACCGAGATTGACCCGATTTGCGCACTGCAGGCGCTCATGGAGGGCTACGAGGTCAAGACCCTTGAAGAGGCTCTGGCCGAGGCGGACCTGTTTATCACGGCCACCGGCAACAAGCACGTTATCCGGGTCGAACACATGGCAGAAATGAAGCATAATGCCATCGTCGGCAATATCGGTCATTTTGACAATGAAATCGAAATCGCCGCGCTGGCACATGTCGAGGGAATTCACAAGATCAACTTGAAGAACCCTCAGGAGCACGGCAACCAGGTCGATCAATGGATTTTCCCCGACGGGCATGCCGTCATCATCCTCGCCGAGGGCCGTCTGCTTAACCTCGGTTGTGCCACCGGACATCCGTCTTTTGTCATGTCGAACAGTTTCAGCAACCAGGTGATTGCCCAGATCGAGTTGTTCTCCAAGCCCGAAGACTATGAAAAAAAGGTCTACGTGCTGCCGAAGATGCTCGATGAGAAAGTTGCCCAGCTCCATCTGGAAAAGTTGGGCGCAAGATTGACGGTTTTGAGCGAGGAGCAGGCCGATTATATCGATGTGCCGGTTGACGGCCCCTACAAGCCCGACTGGTATCGTTATTGAGTTTTGAGCCAGGTTTTGATTCCGGCTGCGGGGCGGGACAAAAAAAGGTCATCCGGCAATTCTCTTTGTTAGATGGCCTCAGAAGAAATTTTCCCTTGGTAAATGGCCTCCAACCGGCATCCCCCTTTGACAAAGGGGGACAAAGGGGTTTTTTGAGTGCACGGTTTTTCCCAAGCTCCGGGGACAATCCCACGGTTTGTTGCGTACATGCCATGGAGCCCCACCAAAGCCGCAAAATCTATTGACGAAAACTTCCAGGTGTGCGGTAATAACGGTTACTTGCAGACCCTTTCACAGGACGGTTTTCTTTAATGGTTTCTCTCCATCACATCAAAAACCGCGAAGCAAAGCTCGCCGTGGTCGGCCTGGGTTACGTTGGCCTGCCATTGGCCGCCGCTTTCAGCAAAGTCGCCGATGTCATCGGTTTCGACGTTAGCGAAAGGAAGATTGCCGAACTCAAGCGGGGG
This sequence comes from Desulfuromonadales bacterium, assembly GCA_035269105.1. Classification (GTDB taxonomy): domain Bacteria; phylum Desulfobacterota; class Desulfuromonadia; order Desulfuromonadales; family BM103; genus JAQYVZ01. The sequence continues at coordinate 401 of DATFJP010000316.1, read as the reverse complement.
CATGACGCCACTGGCGAGCTGTCCGAAGCGGAATTGGGCGCTGCACCCATCGACTACACCCTGGAGCCGTTGCGATTGCAAGAAGCGGCCTTCATCATTGTTACAGTTCCCACGCCGATCGACGGCAACAAGCGCCCCGACCTCGGACCGGTCATTTCAGCTTCGCGCACTATCGGCAGGAACCTCAGCAGCGGCGCGATCGTCGTCTTCGAATCCACAGTCTACCCCGGTGTCAGCGAGGAGATCTGCGTGCCGATCCTCGAAGCGGAGTCCGGCCTTAAATGCGGGGTCGACTTCAGCGTCGGCTACTCGCCGGAGCGGATCAATCCCGGGGACAAGGTGCATACGGTCGACAAGATCGTCAAGGTGGTCGCCGGCTTCGACCCTGCCACCCTCGAGAC
>DATFJP010000315.1:0-34403 GCA_035269105.1 Desulfuromonadales bacterium | reverse complement strand
TGCAATATTTCGTTTTTTATCGGTCCGGGAGCATCCGTTTGCCTGTGGGCAGGCCGCAGGCAAAGCCAACTTGAATGTTTCACCAAAATCAATGTCAGGAGTCGTATCAATGAAAGCTGTAAGTTCTGTCGTTCTGCTCGCCGCCATAGGCATCACCTGCATTTTCACCGCACCGGCTTTTGCCGACGAACTGGTGGTCTACTCTGCCCGCAAAGAGCACTTGATCCAGCCGCTCTTCGAGGCTTACACCAAGCAGACCGGGGTCGAGATCAAATACATTACCGATAAAGCGGGTCCCCTGCTGCAGCGGCTCAAGGCCGAAGGCAAAAATACGCCCGCCGACCTGCTGATCACCGTCGATGCGGGAAACCTCTGGCATGCCGCCAGCGAAGGCCTGCTGCAGCCCGTCGATTCAGAAATCCTGCAGGAGAATGTACCGGCCAACCTTCGCGACGATCAAAACCGCTGGTTCGGTCTTTCGCTGCGCGCCCGGACCATTGTCTACAGCACGGAGCGTGTGCAGCCCGAACAGCTCTCAACCTACGCGGCCCTCGGCGATGATGTCTGGAAGGGCCGTCTGGTGCTGCGCACTTCGCAGAAGGTTTACAACCAGTCGCTGGTGGCGATGATGATCGCCGAATACGGAGAAGAGAAGACCGAGCGGATTGTCCGGTCCTGGGTTGATAATCTGGCCACCGCGCCTTTCTCCAACGACACCAGGACGATGGAGGCGATCGTCGCCGGGCAGGGCGATGTCGGTATCGTCAATACCTATTACTACGGTCGCCTGTTGCGTGAAAACCCCGACCTGAAACTGGCGCTGTTCTGGCCCAACCAGGAGCAGGCGGACAGTGGAGTGCATGTCAATGTTTCAGGCGCCGGGGTCACCAGGTATGCGACGAATTCTGAAGCGGCCATCAGGTTTCTCGAATGGCTTTCCAGTGAGAAGGCTCAAAATCTCTTTGCCGATGCCAACCTTGAATACCCGGTCAACCCCAGGGTCGCGCCAAATCCCGAAGTTGCAGCCTGGGGAACATTTACCCCAAGTCCGTTCAACCTGATTCAGGCGGGAGAACGGCAAGGGCAGGCTATCCGTCTCATGGACAGGGCCGGTTACCGGTAAGCTTACCCCACGGTCAGGAAGGCTCTCGAGTGTTCAAGCATGGATTGAGTGGGACGGCGCCCGCCCGTGGCGTCGTCCCGTCTTTTTTTCGCAGACAGTTCTATGATGGCTGGCGCCTGGCAACACTGGTCATCGCCCTGCTGGTCATCATCCCCCTGACTGTCGTGATGGTTTCCTGGTTCCAGCCAGCCCCGGATATCTGGCGGCACCTGAGCGAAACTCAGCTTGGCGGGCTTTTGCGCAACACCTTCTGGCTGGTCGTCGGGGTTGCCTGTGGCACGCTGCTGCTCGGTGTCAGTCTCGCCTGGCTGACGGCTATCTGCGAATTTCCCGGTCGGGCGATTTTCTCATGGGCATTGCTGCTGCCGCTTGCCATGCCTGCTTATGTGCTGGCTTTTGTCAGTCTGGGTCTGTTCGATTATGCCGGCCCGGTACAAGGCCTGTTGCGTGACTGGTTCGGCAGCAGCCGCTGGTTTCCAGATATTCGCTCAACCGGTGGAGTCATTGCGATTCTGACCCTGGCGCTCTACCCCTACGTCTACCTGCTCAGCCGCAACGCTTTCGCGACTCAGGGAAAGCGCATGCTCGAAGCCGCAGAATCGCTCGGCTGCAGTCCGTGGCGGGCTTTTTTCCTGGTGATCCTGCCAATGGCGCGGCCCTGGGTCGCCGGCGGCACTCTGCTGGTCATTATGGAAGCTCTGGCTGATTTCGGCGCGGTCTCCATTTTCAATTTCGACACCTTTACGACTGCGATTTACAAAGCCTGGTTCGGCTTCTTTTCGCTGCCGGCCGCCGCCCAGCTTGCTTCTTGCCTGGTACTGCTGGTATTCATCATCCTCCTTGTCGAGCAGCGGCTGCGTTCACGGATGCGATTCACCGAGGGGCGACAGAGTGCTGCCGGGGAACGGATTCTGCTCCAGGGATGGCTACGCTGGGGTGCCTGCGGTTATGCCTTTGCCGTACTCACTGTGGCTTTCCTGCTGCCGCTGATGCAGCTCTGCTACTGGAGTTTGGGTGCTTTCCAGAAGGAATTCACAAGCCGCTACCTTGATCTGGTCGGCCATACGGTGCTGCTTGCAGGAAGTGCTGCCTTTCTGACCTGCTGCTGCGCCATTTTGCTGGCCTATACCTCGCGACGCCATCCTGATGCCGCCACCCGTTTTTTGGTACGGATTGCCAATCTTGGTTATGCGCTGCCCGGGACCGTGCTTGCCGTTGGCATTTTCATCCCGGTCGCGCTGCTCGACAATGTTCTGATCGACTTCTGCCGGAACCTGCTCGGTTTCGAAGTCGGTCAGCTTCTGCAAGGCACCCTGCTGATCATGCTGCTTGCCTACCTGGTGCGTTTCCTGGCGGCCGGTTTCAAGGCCGTCGACGGAGCCATGCACCGGGTCACGCCGAGCATCGACGAAGCCGCCCGCCTCGCCGGGTATCGTGGTCTGCACCTGCTGGCGAAAATTCACTTGCCAATGCTGCGCGGCGGGTTGCTGACCGCCTTCACCCTGGTGTTCGTTGATGTCATGAAAGAAATGCCCATTACTTTGATGACCCGGCCGTTCGGCTGGGATACTCTGGCGGTCAAAATCTTTGAGTTGACCTCGGAGGGAGAGTGGGAGAGGGCTTCCCTGCCGGCATTGACTTTGCTGCTGACCGGTCTGGTGCCGATCATCATATTAATGCGCAAGAGCGAAGAATAGCGTTACGGGAGAGATATGGACAAGATCGTTCTGGAGATGAAGGATGTTTCCCAGGCTTACGGGTCGCAGTGGGTGGTCAAGAATCTTTCTTTGACCCTGGAGAAAGGCCAGATCGGCTGCTTGCTGGGTGCGAGTGGCTGCGGCAAGACGACGGTGCTGCGCACGATTGCCGGCTTCGAACCGCTGCTGCAGGGAACGATTGCGCTGAACGGTAAAATCGTCAGCCAGGCAGGGTTGACGACCGCCCCGGCCAAGCGGGCAATTGGCATGGTTTTCCAGGATTATGCTTTGTTTCCCCACCTGACCCTGTTCGGCAATGTGGCTTTCGGGCTGCAGGATCTGGAACGCAGAGAGCGAGCGGTGCGGGTCAGCGAGATGCTTGAGCTGGTCGGTCTCGACAAGGCCCACACCAAATATCCCCACGAAATCTCCGGCGGGCAGCAGCAGCGGGTCGCCCTGGCCCGGGCCCTGGCCCCCAAACCGGACCTGCTGCTGATGGACGAGCCTTTCTCCAATCTCGATGTCGCCCTGCGGGAACGGCTCTCGGTCGAGGTTCGCGATATTCTCAAGGCCTATGGGGCGACGGCCCTGTTCGTAACCCATAACCAGCACGAAGCGTTTGCCGTGGCTGACCGCATCGGGGTGATGGACGATGGCACGATGCTGCAGTGGGATGAGGCGCATACGCTTTACCACTGCCCCGCGAACCGCCGGGTGGCCGCTTTTGTCGGTGAAGGGATGTTTATCCCGGGAAACATACAGGCCACCGGGAAGGTCGAAACCGGTCTCGGCACCCTGGACGGGGTTTTCTGCGCCGATACCGAGCATCGCGGCGCCGTCGATGTCCTGATTCGTCCCGAGGATGTGGTCCATGACGATAGCAGTCCGATCAAGGCGGAAGTCGTTCGCCGCAACTTCCGCGGTGCCAATGTCTTTTACACCCTTCGCCTGATCAGCGGCGATCTGGTGCAGGCGCTGGTGCCGAGTCACTGTGACCATAAACCGGGAGAACATATCGGCATCAGGTCCGACGTTCGTCACCTGGTGACTTTTCCCAGGGAAGAGAATGTGCGTGCCCGCGCAGATTCTTGAAAAATAAGCCAGCCGGGAATTCCGGAAGAGTTTTCTCCACCGGTCGGTACGGACTCGCCGTCTTGGCAAAGCATGGCTGCGAGGGGACTTTTGCATGAAATGCCACATCTGCATGAAATACCATATTCTTTAAGAGGGGCTTGACAGGCACTTATAGTATGTTGTTTACTTACTAATAATCGTTATCCTTAAAGGGTCACCAGCGCTCAGGTTGCTGATTTGAAAAACTCACAAAACCGCATGGAAGAAATCCTCGACAAGCTGCGCCAGCAGGAGTTTCGAATTACCCCGCAACGCATAGCCATTCTGCAGGCTCTGCTCAATACCGACCAGCACCCGAGTATCGAAGAGGTTTATCGCCAGGTGAAAACCCGGTTTCCGACCACGAGCCTGGCCACGGTCTACAAGACCGTCCATTTGCTGAAGGAGATCGGCGAAATCCTGGAGATCGGTTTTCCAGACGGTCGCAGCCGTTACGACGGCAACAAGCCTTATCCTCACCCTCACCTGATCTGTACCAGATGCAATAGCATCCTCGATCCCGATGTCAGCCTGCTGGACCAGCTGACAGGCGAGGTGGCGAAAGCGACAGGCTACCGGATCACGTCTCACCAGGTGGAACTTTTCGGCATCTGCCCCTCCTGCCAGCAGCAATAGACAGTGCGGTCACGGGTGAAGATTACAGGGAAGACAAAAAGTGATTCAAGAGAGTTGATGGACCGGAAAAAATTCGCGCAACAACCACAGGAAGATCAGTAAATCCCCTCATTCAACCAAAGGAGGTCGTTTCATGAGCAATGAAAGCAAATGCCCCGTAACAGGCAAAACCGGCAAGCAGGTCGCCGGTGGTGGCCCCAGCAATCAGGACTGGTGGCCGAACCGGCTGAACCTGGATATCCTGCACCAGCATTCCAGCCTGTCCAATCCGATGGGCGAGGATTTCGACTACGCAGAAGAATTCAAAAGCCTCGATCTCAAGGCGGTAAAAGAGGATCTTTATGCATTTATGACCGATTCGCAGGACTGGTGGCCGGCCGACTACGGTCACTACGGCGGGCTGATGATCCGCATGGCCTGGCACAGCGCGGGTACGTACCGCATGGGCGACGGCCGCGGCGGCGGCGGGACCGGCAACCAGCGCTTCGCACCCCTCAACAGCTGGCCGGACAACGTCCTTCTCGACAAGGCGCGCCGTCTGCTCTGGCCGATCAAGCAGAAGTACGGCAGGAAAATCTCCTGGGCCGACCTGATGATTCTCGCCGGCAACTGTGCTCTGGAGTCAATGGGCTTTAAGACCTTCGGCTTTGCCGGCGGGCGCGAAGACATCTGGGAACCGGAAAAAGACATTTACTGGGGCTCTGAAGAGGAATGGCTGGCGACCAGCGACAAACCCAAGAGTCGCTACTCCGGTGACCGCGATCTCGAAAACCCCCTGGCGGCCGTGCAGATGGGTCTGATCTATGTCAACCCGGAAGGCCCGGACGGTGAACCTGATCCCGTCAAGTCGGGAATCGACGTGCGCGAAACCTTCGGCCGCATGGCGATGAACGACGAGGAGACGGTTGCCCTGGTCGCCGGCGGTCACACCTTCGGTAAATGCCACGGCGCCGGCGATCCCGCCCATGTCGGTCCGGACCCGGAAGCCGCCCCGATCGAGCAGCTAGGTCTCGGCTGGAAGAGCAGCTTCGGCAGCGGCAAGGCCGGCGATACCATCGGCAGCGGCATCGAGGGGGCCTGGAAGCCGAATCCCACCACCTGGGACATGGGCTACCTGAAGGTGTTGTTCAAATATGAGTATGAAAAGGTCAAGAGTCCCGCCGGCGCCTGGCAGTGGCTGGCCAAGGATGTCGACGAAGAGGACATGGTGGTGGATGCCCACGACCCGTCGAAGAAGCACCGGCCGATGATGACCACGGCAGACCTTTCACTGCGCTATGACCCGATCTACGAGCCGATCGCCCGGCGCTACCTGGCGAACCCGGACGAGTTTGCCGATGCTTTTGCCCGCGCCTGGTTCAAGCTGACGCACCGGGATATGGGTCCCAAGTCCCGTTATTTCGGGCCGGAAGTGCCGGAGGAAGACCTGCTGTGGCAGGATCCGGTCCCGGCGGTCGATCATGAGCTGATCGACGACCAGGATATCGCCGACCTCAAGGAGAAGATTCTCGCCTCGGGATTGCCCGTTTCGCAGCTGGCGGCCACCGCCTGGGCCTCGGCCTCGACCTTCCGCGGTTCCGATATGCGCGGCGGCGCCAACGGCGCCCGCATCCGCCTGGCCCCGCAGCGGGACTGGACTGTGAATGAGCCGCAGCAGCTGGCCAAGGCGCTGAAGACCTTCGAAGGGATCCAGAAAGAATTCAACACCGCCCAATCCGGCGGCAAGCGGGTCTCCCTCGCCGACCTGATCGTTCTGGGCGGCTGCGCCGCGGTCGAACAGGCGGCCAGGGATGCCGGTCATGAAGTGACCGTGCCGTTTGCGCCGGGGCGGACCGATGCCACGGCGGAGCAGACCGACGTCGAGGCTTTCGAGGTCCTCGAGCCGGCCGCGGACGGGTTCCGCAACTACCAGAAAGCCAAGTACGCCGTTTCGGCCGAGGAACTGCTGGTCGACCGGGCGCAGCTGCTGACCTTGACCGCGCCGGAGATGACGGTTCTGATCGGCGGCATGCGCGCTTTGAACGCCAACTTCGAACAGTCCAAACATGGCGTTTTCACCGCCCGGCCGGAGACCTTGACCAATGACTTCTTCGTCAACCTGCTCGATCTGGATACGGTCTGGCAGCCGGTCGCCGATGATACCGATATCTTTGAGGGACGGGACCGGAAGAACGGCGAGCCCAAGTGGACCGCCACCCGGGTCGACCTGATTTTCGGCGCGAACTCGCAACTGCGGGCCCTTGCCGAAGTCTACGGCTCTGAAGACTCCCAGGAGAAGTTCGTGCACGACTTTGTCGCGGCCTGGGACAAGGTCATGAACCTTGACCGCTACGATCTCGCCTGATCGCAGCAGCAACCTAAAAAAGGGCCTTACAGCGAAATGCCGTAAGGCCCTTTTTTCATATGCTCATCCGGGAATTCCGGGGAGCCATGATACATGATTCTCCATCTTGCATCTTCTCTGCCGCCAACCCGGGGGCGCGTCCCCGGTTCGAAGGCTGACACTTAGCAGATCGGCAGCTCAAACTCCGGGAAAACTTCCCCGAAATTCCCGGATGAAACTTTTTTCAGCCGCTGCCAAAGCCGATCAACCCGGTTTTGCAGAAGACACCAAACCATAAGCAGCAGAAAGCCTGAAATCGCTTGGCGATGCCCCTTTTGCGATCAACCGGATTTATAGGTCAGGCAGTCCGGGTCATTCCGCTGCAGGCCGACCGAGATACTTTCGGCGGCACATTCGAAATCCTGATTGAACTTGCAGTCCGCGGCTTTGCAGGCGCCGACTCCGGCAGTCGCATCCATAACACCGCCTTGCTGCAAGGCTGGAAAATAGGTGTCGCAGGCGGGCTCACCGCCGGGGTCGCCGATGGTTATGGCCAGGGCGCGACAACTCTGGTCTTTGTTGTAGGAACATTTTTCAACGGTACATGCGGTGACTTTCGGCATCTTCATTGCCATTGGGCACGCTCCTTTCCCTCCCGGGGTATTTTCGGGAATTTTAATTATCGGGTCAGACTTTTCAGAGCCTGGCGGATTTCCCTGGTTCCGCAAGGAAATTTTTCGCCGCAGACCGGACAGGACAACTCCAGGCCGGTCCGCAGTGCCTGCGCCGTGCACACTATTCTGCCTCGGCAGTCGGGGCATTCAATGACAGTATTGACGGCCATATCTTTTCATCCTTTCCGTGAGCTGCTGACTTTCCCGGAGGTCGTGTGGTTAAAATCTCCAGGCTGCCGTCAGTGGTTCGATGCAATCGTGATGGCCAGCCTTTTTTCTTCCCCTTGTCACTGATATTTATCAGGGTGTCCAGATTATCAGTTTCAGCCGAATCGACAATCAGCAGACTGCTACTTCGGAGGCAGATTTTTGCCCCCTGTTTCGGTAATGGTCGCAACACGGAGAGGAAAAGGAAGAAAATCGGAATCTGCTAGCAGAGAAGAAGCGCTTTGCTTAGGGTTGGATCCTACGGCATGCTGGTAATCTTGTTGTTTTGAACAGGAGATCGAGTTGCCAATTGCCGAGCACGTGGCCTCTGACTACAAGCGGTGGGCTGCCGAGGGGTAGATTCCATATCCATTCAATCCGCAGGCTGCGGCCAGTCCATTATCTGTCAGCCTGGAACGGTTAAATTTCAGAACCGGGCCGCCTTGCAAATCGATTGACGCCGCCAGGGCGGAAAAGAACCGTTTCCGGACGGAAACCAACTATCTTTTTGGCAAGTAGGTATCCCGCAATAAATCCAACCCCTCATCCTCGCCGATAAGACTCAGTTCGTCACCATCCCGCAATATCGTGCGACCGTTCGGGACGAATGATTCACCGTCCCGGCTCAAGGTCGCAACCAGGCACCCCTGCGGAATGCCGGCCTCCCGCAGGGACTTGCCGATCAGAACACAGGTTGGTTTATCGCTCTTGATCTGCAACACCAAGAAACGATCGTCGTGTAGCAAAGAGTCTTGCAATTCAAAGTCACTTCGCGCCTGATGCCACTCAATGGGAAAGCTGCCTTCATCGACGCGCTCAGCGATCCGGGCCAGAATCCGCAGATGCTGGGTCGGGTTGTCCTCCGGGCTGACCAAAAAGAAGATAGCATGAACCCTGACCTCCTCTGCCTCTTCATGGGTCAAGGGATCATAGGTTCGCATCCGCACACCCTTGCGGCATCGCACGAGCGCCATTTCCGTGTGGTCGATGCGATCGGTTCGAAAATGCGGCAAAGCCACGCCGCGGGTTACCGGGGTCGCACCAATGCGAGTCCCTTCCATGATTCGGCCTATGATTTCCTCGGCAGTAAGATTCACCCTCGAAGAGATCTCGTCGGCAATCCGCCGGATCACGCCTTCGAAGGAAGTTTCGCCAGTAAGATCGAATACCAGGCAGCGCCTGACGATATCATCAAAAGGATCCTCTTCACGCAAACCCTTCTCTCTGAGGATGCCACGCAGTTCTGTGTCCAGATCATGATGACGGTGCCTTCCGAGCCGTTCGAAGACATGGTAAATGGCACCGGTACGGGCAACGCGATGGCGTGCGTAGTAGCGGTACCAAAGCGAAGAGATCACGATCAAGCCGACCGAGAAGCTGATTGACAGGACTCCCATTTCAAAGATCAGGTAGAAGGGTGCAATGATCCCGGCGAGCTGCATCCAGGGATAGAGCGGCGACTTGCGCCCCGGGTCATAAGAGGGGATTTTGCTCTCGCGCATGACGATAACCGCCAGACAGACCAGCGCAAACATCAGCAACTGAAAAACGCTGGCCAGCTTGGCGATCTTCATCGGATCGAACAGAACCAGGATCAGGATCATGGTGGAGAGGGTCAAGACAATCGAATAGAAGGGTGTCCCGAACCTGCCCAGTTCCCTGAAGCGGCGAGGCAGCAGGTGATCGCGGCTCATTGCCAGAGGGTAACGTGATGCGCTCATCATGCCGGCATTGGCTACGGAAATGAAGGCGAACATCGCCGCCAGCGAAAGCAGGATGACGCCCGGACGACCCAGAGCGTATTCGGCAGCGGATGCGACCGGGGTCAGGTTGCCCCGTAGCTCGTCAGGCGGAACGAGGCCGACAATCATCATGGTGCCAAGCACATAGATCAGGATCGCGGTCAGTAATGCCAGGATGATTCCCCTTGGCAGGTTTTTTTCCGGGTCTTTTACCTCTTCCGAAAGGCTCGCTACCTTGGTGACGCCAACGTAACTGATATAAACCATGCCGGCGGTCGCGACAATTGCGTCAAAGCCTGCGGCAAAGAAATTCTCGAAGTGGACTGGCTGGAATGAGGGCACCCCGCTGGCGAGGAACACGGCCAGGATGCTCAGCAGGCCGAAGACCAGAATAATCTGAACCCTGCCGCTCTTCTTCGCCCCCACGATGTTGAGAGCAGCCAGAACCAGGGCAATTGTCACGGCAATCGGCGTGATGGACAGGTTTGGCAGAAAGAGGGAAATGTAGGCTCCCATGCCGACCAGGGCGAAGGTGACCTTCAGAAGCAGAGCCAGCCACGTACCAATCCCGCCGATACAGCCGAGAAAAGGTCCGAGTGATCGATCGAGAAAATAATAGACGCCGCCGGCGCGCGGCATGGCTGTCGCCAGTTCTATGACGCTGAACATGGCCGGAACCAGCGGCAGGGCCGCCAGCAAATAGGCCATGACCAGAGCCGGTCCAGCCTGCGTCGCAGCGATCCCCGGCAGCAGGAAGAACCCGGCGCTCAAGGTCGCTCCGGTTGCAATGGCATAGACATCCCGCAGACCGAGTTCTTTTTTCAGCCGTTTTTGTTTCATGCTCGCCGTCATATTTTCACCATTGTCAAGTCCTGTACGAACTCAACGATTTCAATGGAGAGACCTCTCTAGTCTGGCAACGCTTCAAGGCGGCCAGTGTCATTATCCTACGGGAAAAAACACTTGTCACGAGCTTAAATAGTGTCCAGCCGGAAACTAAATAAAGGGAGGACCAAAATCATCCTGCTTCCCCAGTGGCTGAGTTCAGCACCGCGCAGTCTTGATGACCGGTGGCAACGTCCATTGGAAAATTTATTTTACATCTACTTGGTAGAGATGGTGTCGCTTTTTTGTTGACTTCTTCTGTAGTGATTAGAGATAATTTTCATGTAAAGGGGAGTAGCTACCGGCGGGAGACATCGCCGGCCCGTGCTTCGTCACCACGATGGCCTGTGCCATCCGGACACGGGGTTCCGACAATACGTCGAAATATGCAAGACCTTTATCCACGGCACGTCTCATGCTGCGGGTAGAGGTCTTTGACTTTTACCTGCGGCGCAGCAACATGCCGAGCGGAGGTAAAAGCCATGAACCGCCTCAAGAAGGTTTTTCTCCTCAACTGCCTCATCTTGCTGCTGATCGCGATGGGCAATGTGATCGGTGAACTGTCCGGTGTGGTCATTGCCTTTCTGATCGCCGGCGGCATCCTGTCGGTTTATCGTCCATCCGCTGACCAGTCCAGCCATGCTCAAGCTCTTTTCCAGTCATCCGCCTATGGAGGAGCGGATCGCCCGGCGCCAACCCTGGTCCTGAAATACCTGGCGATTGATGCGGCCCTGGCGGCTCTGGTTGAAAAGAAACGGGCCTGGCACGATCAGACCGCAGCCGGAGTCCTGACAAGCCCTTGAAGAGTGCCTTTAACAGGAGAAGACAAATGGACGGGAGCCATATTCGCCGATTGCGCAAGGAGTATTTGAGGATGCAGCACCCGCGCGTGTATTACGAGCTAAAGGATGATGGCGTCCTTGAGGCCCACCTCAGGCATGTGCAGGGCAGGGCGCTTGCCTATTACGACGCGCTGATCGCGGAAGGGGCTTGCCGCAAGACCGCCGAGGAGATGGTCTACCGGGACCTGATTGCCGTGCAATAGGAGACTGTTGATGAACAGGCTCCTGGAAATTTATCGGAGCAGGAAGTTTTGGCGTCTCCTCCACCGCAGTGCGCAATCGCCTTCGAAAAGAGGAGAGGCTTTGGGATTGTTCAGTAAAAAGCGGAATTCCAGTATCTTCAGATCGAAGACAAACTTGGTGCAGCATTAGATAATCAGCAATCGTGATATGAAAACGACTAACCAAGGACAATAAAATGAAAAAACTTCTTTTGATGGTCACGCTGGTGATTTCCCTTGCTCTTGCCGGATGCAGTGGTGAGAAATATGGTGACGGAGTGAACTCTGCGGCACAGGAAGTCAAAGTTAAGGATGTTTTTCTGCAAAAGGATCTTCTGGGGCAAAAGGTAACCCTTGAAGGAAAGATCGTTTCCCAGTGCCAATCAAACGGTTGCTGGTTCTTCCTTAAGGATGACACGGGTCAAATCTACATCGACATGGCGACAAATAAATTCAGCCTCCCTTCCATGCCGAACAAACAGGTTGTCGCCAGTGGTACAGTCGCTAGGTCGCAAAAAAATCTCATTTTGGTCGCAACTGGAGTCGAGGTGAAATGAACGGATATCTAAAACTGGCAGTCAAAAACCTCTTACGTCACAGAACACGGAGTGCTCTGACCATGCTTGGCATTGCCGCTTCGGTGGGCGTACTGTTCTCCGTTCTCTCCTTTAATCGCGGGTTTAATGAAGGCCTTGCCCAGGAATTAGAAAGCACTGGCCTGCATTTCATGGTTGTCCCTTCAGGGTGTGCTCACGAGGTCGCCGCTCTGGTCCTTCACGGCGCGGTTATTCCTAAATTTCTCGACACGGGAGTTATGCAGCATCTTCAGGAAGCCAATGGTATCACTATGGCCACTCCGATTCTCGTTGCCCAGCTCCCGAATCCAAAGAAAGAGAGGATTGATCTCATTTATGGTGTGGATATGGAGGTTTTGTCAGCGATCAAACCTGGTTGGCAGATCGAAGGCAAGGTTCCCACACAGGGTAATGAGATTTTGCTCGGTCATGAAGTTGCTGAGCACGAAGGGCTAAAGCCTGGTGATGTATTCACAGAGACCGCCGACGGTACTCCACTGGTAATAGCCGGGATTGTTGGTCTGACAGGCAGTCAGGATGACGCCTTTGTCTATCTCCCCATTCAGACGGCTCAGCAAATCCTGGAGCGCCCAGACGCTGCAACAGCAATTGGCGTTAAAGTCACTAACCCCGAGCGCATGAATGAGATAACCGACGAACTTAGCGCAGTCGTACCGGGTATCCAGATTGTAACCATGGGACAAGTGATGAATTCGATTTCCAACCTGGCCGCTTCGGCTCGGGCCCTCAGCCTGGCAATCGTTTTAATTGCAGTGCTGATCAGTGCCGTGGGCGTCATGAATTCGATTCTGATGTCAGTGTTCGAGCGCAGTCAGGAAATTGGCATGATGCGCGCCGTGGGCGCCTCGCGCCGAGACGTTTTCCGGATTATCCTTGAAGAAACCACCATCCTGTCAGTTGCCGGCGGTCTCTTTGGAATCGCCATAGCAACCTTTGGTTCCAAACTTATTGAGGCTTTCGTTCGGTCCGTGATGCCCTTTGTCCCTTCCGGCAACCTGATCAGCTTCGACCCGCTGCTCGCCCTGGGGAGTGTTTTGTTTATCATGGCCATTGGCTTGTGTGCCGGTCTCTACCCGGCGCGTAAAGCATCGAAAATCAACCCTGTCGAGGCGATTAAAGGATGATTGAACTCAAAAAAATAGAAAAAAACTACCGTCGGGGTGCAGAAAATGTTCGGGCCCTGCGCGGCGTTGACTTGATGATCGACAAAAAAGAACTCGTTGCAATCACCGGCCCGTCCGGCGCCGGGAAAACGACGCTCCTCCATATTCTCGGCTGCCTTGATCAACCGACAAATGGCGAAGTTTCAATCGATAGTGTCAACGCCGGGAATCTGCCGGAGCCAGAATTAGTCAAGTTGCGGCGAGACAAAATAGGGTTTGTCTTTCAGCAATTCTATCTCATCCCCGGGCTGAGCGTTTTCGACAACATCGCCCTCCCGCTTCTCTTCAGTAAGAAACCGGCAACACCAGAGAAAATTAAAAAATTGGCGGAAATGGTGGGATTACAACATCGACTTGATCACGTTCCGACACAACTCAGTGGGGGAGAAATGCAACGCACGGCTATTGCGCGCGGTTTGGTCAACGAACCGGAGATCCTGCTGGCAGACGAACCGACCGGCAACCTTGACACTGAGAATAGTGATAAAATTTTCGAAATCCTTCGTTCTCTGAGCAGCGATGGACTCACGGTCGTCATGATCACTCATAACCAAGAACTTGCCGCCCGTGCAAAGCGCACAGTCCATATCAAAGACGGGTTGGTTCACTCGGATAGCTACTTAGTCAATGCTTGAAATTTTTCCGAGCTGAACTTGACCTTCTAAGTGTTAGGTTATTGGGGCTTTATCCATACATTCGATCATTACCTGCTGAAACATAAACAAATAAAAGGCCAATTTCATTAAAGAAATCGGCCTTTAGTTTTTTGGCTCCCCGTGCCGGACGATAGTGGCACTGGGATGAAGGGTTTAGTCTCAAATCTTAAATAGGTGCCAGCCTGGAGGCCTTGTCCTCTAAATTATTAACTTCGCTGATTTTTGGCGTTTCCCAAAGGATTTATTAGCCTTCGATCTCATCAAGTCCCTCGGCTTTTCCGGTTCGGCTCAGCAGTGAGCGAACCATCGGGAAGAACAGAATAAAGAGGGTCGCCAAATTGATGCCCAAAGTCAGCGGACGTTCCCACATGAAACTGATCGACTCGTTATAGATCAGCAGCGCCCGCCGCAGATTGTCCTCCATCAGGCCGCCGAGAATGAAGCCGAGCAGCAGGGGCGCCATCGGGTAATTCATTAGGCGCAACGCCATGGCGGCGACGCAGAAAATAACCATCATCAGGATATCGAAATCGTTGAAGGTGACCAGATAAACGCCCATCAGCGAGAAGAACAGGATCATCGGCACCATGAAGTTCCTGGGTATGGCCAGCAGGCGCGCAAAATAGGGAATCAGGGGCAGATTAAGGATCAAAAGAAAAACATTGCCCAGATACATCGACATGATGACGCCCCAGAAAACCTGGGGACTGTCTATGAACATGCGAGGTCCCGGTTCGATACCGTAGGCGATCAGGGCACCGAGCATCACGGCGGTCGTTCCTGAACCAGGAATGCCGAGGCAGAGGAGTGGCACGAAAGATCCGGAGCTTGCAGCATTGTTGCCGGCTTCCGGAGCGGCAAGGCCACGCAGACTGCCCTTGCCGAACTTCTTTTGTTCCGCCGGTGACGCCAGGTTGCGCTCCATGCCATAGGACATGAACGAGCCGAGCGTTGCGCCGGCGCCGGGCAGGACGCCGATGATGAAACCGAGCAGCGAGGACCGGACGGCGGATGGGCCAATCAGCTTGAATTCCTTTTTAGAGACTTTCAGGCTTTTGAAACCGATCATTTTGGGGTCGAGGCTGTCCGAAGAAGCGTCCCGCTTCAAAACGATGGACAGCGCTTCGGTCAGGGCAAAGGTCGCCATGGCCAGCATCAGGAATTCGATGCCGTCGAGCAGTTCCAGAGAACCGAATGTGAATCGCTGGACGCCCGAGGTCTGGTCGGTGCCGACCGTGGCGAGCATCAGGCCCAGGACCACCATCAGCAGGGCTTTCAGCACGCCGCCCCGGCCGGCAAAGGCGGAAACGGCGGTCAGGCCGAGAATCATCAGGGCAAAGTAGTCGGCCGACTGGAAGCTGGTGGCGACGCTGGCCAGCATCGGAGCCAGGATCATCAACAGCACCACCGAGATGCTGCCCCCGGTGAAAGAGGCATAGGCGGCCACTGCCAGAGCTTTGCCAGGCTGGCCCTGGCGGGCCAGTGGATAGCCGTCCAGCGCTGTCGCCACCGTGGCGGCTTCGCCGGGGGCATTAATCAGGATCGACGAAGTGGAGCCGCCGAAGATGGCGCCGTAATAAACACCTGCCAGCAGGACCATGCCGGTGGCCGGATCCAGGCCGTAGGTGACGGGAATCATCAGCGCCACGGCGGTGATCGGGCCGAGTCCGGGCAGCATGCCGATCAGGCTGCCCATGAAGCAGCCGAACAGGACCATGGCGATATTCATCGGGATCAGTGTCGTGCTGATCCCGGACAACATGCCGGAGAGCATTCCGTCCCACATCACAAGACTCCTAACCGGTAAAATACTTCTCCCGGCGCAATGTATACGCCGAGCAGGGTTGACATGACGAACCAGAGCAGGATAACCAGTGGAATCGCGATCAGCGCCATCTTTTTGAGCCGGCGTTCACCAAGGATGTAGAAGCCCGCCATCAGGAACAGAATCGACGCCAGAATAAAGCCGAGCCATTTCATGGTCAGACCATAGAAGACCATGGCGACAACCAGCAGGATGGCCTTATTCCATTCCATGCCGCGCGTCTCTTGCTTCAGTGTGTGCTTGCCTTTGGGGTCAGCGGTGGGCAGGATGAGGATCAGCAGCGAGAGAATGATACCCAAAACCGCAAGCGAATACGGCATGGTCCGCGCGGTGAAGAATTCCTGTTGGGCGAGGAAGCTCAAGGGAATCCGGAGGGCGAGCACACCGTAGGCGATGGAAAACGTCAACAGCAGGAGTGCGCCGATTTTTTCACGAGCCATCTGTCCAATCCTTTCTCGCGGGTAACAGGCCCTGGCGCCCCTCCCTCCCCGGTTGCGGGGAACCGGGAAGGGAGGGGCGCCATTGCCGACCTGTGCGTTAACCTTGATTACTGGATGAAGCCGAGTTCGCGCATGATGGCGCCGATTTCTTTTTCCTGCTTTTCCAGAAAAGAGCTGAATTCCGGACCGGGTCTGTAAAGGTCCTGCCATCCCCGCTTGTCGCGAATGGTCTGCCATTCTTCCGTTTCATACATCCTGGCCAGCAGGGCATGGTAGGCTTGCGCTTTTTCTTCAGGCAGGCCCGGTGGGCCGAAAAGGCCTCGCCAGTTGGCGAATTCCATGTCATAGCCGAGTTCCATAACGGTCGGGACATCGGGCGCCTGGGGCAGGCGCTCGTTGGCGGTGATCGCCAGAATCCGCACCTCACCTTGTCGTGCAAGACCGAGCGCTTCGCCGAAACCCGTCGACAGAACCTGGGTATCACCGGAGAGCAAACCGGCCATGGCTTTGCCGCCGGCGTCATAGGGTATATAGACCAGTTGCAGAGGGTCGCCGCCGGCTGCCTTGATCACCATGGCAGGCACCAGGTGATCCATACTGCCCTTAACGGAACCACCGGCAACTTTGACGGAGCGAGGATCTTTTTTGAAATCGGCGATGATCTCCTGCAGAGACTGATATTTTGAGTTCTTCGCCACGACCAGGGCGGCATAATCAGCGATAACCGAACTCACCGGGGTCAGGTCTCGAAAGGATTGGGGAAAGACCCCGGTCAGGGAGCGAATGATAATGGGCGTGGAGTTGACCATCAGGGTTCCATGCTGGCGGTGTGCGGTACTGATCAGGTGATTCAGGGCCTTGCCGCCGCCACCACCGGACATGTTCTCGAATGAGGCTTGTTCCACCTGCCCGGCATCGAGCAGGGCCTTGCCGACACCGCGTGCCGTGCTGTCCCAGCCGCCGCCGGCGCCGCCGGGGATCAGAAAATGCACCTCTTCGATCCGGTCAGCAGCCTGGAGGTTTGGGGTGGGCAGGATCATACCCAGGAAAGCCAACATCATAACGATACCTGTCATCCAGCTTTTCTTCATGGTGCCCTCCTTCGAGCGTGGGGCCGGCTTTCTTGCCGGACGTGATCGGGACAGTATCGGCACAATTTTTAGAACGATTTTCTGCCGAATGTAAGATCAAGCTACCTCCGCGGCAAAACGGTGTAAATAATGTGGCCATAAAGATTTTTTTCTGCATAAAGACCTTTTCGTGCATAATGTTCACATCCCTGTTCAAACAGCCAAATCAGCCATTTTTCAGGTCAAAATGCCGACCCAGCCCAATTCAGGAATTTTCATAAAACGCTGGTTTCCTACCAAACTAAAGACGCGCATGATTGGTTTGGTCTGCCTGCTGGTCCTGGTTCTGGTTTTGATCGGCGGCGGCAGTTACACGGCCATGGTCGGATATGTCCTCGAAGACCAGATCGGCAAGCGCGCCCTCCAGGTGTCCCGTACCGTGGCGCGGATTCCTCTGGTAAGGCAGGAGATTGTCAAGCCGGAACCGGATGGCACCTTGCAGGAACTGGCCGAAGGCATTCGGCAAGAGGTCGGGGCCGAATTCATCGTGATCGGCAATCGCTATGGCATCCGTTTTTCCCACCCCCTGCCTGACCGGCTCGGAAAACACATGGTCGGCGGCGATAATGCTCCGGCTTTGGAACGCGGTGAATCCTACGTTTCGCGGGCGGTGGGAACCCTCGGGCCGTCGATCCGCGGGAAAGTGCCCATTATTTCCGAAGAGGGGCAAATCGTCGGCATTGTCTCCGTCGGCTATCTTCAGGAAAATGTGCGCCATATCGTCCATGGCTACCAGGCTAGGATCGGGTTTTTGGTGGTTTTCCTGCTATTGCTCGGCATTCTTGGCGCGGTGTATATTTCCAATCGCTTCAAGCGCGAGATCTTCGACCTGGAGCCTGAACAGATCGCCCGCCTGTTTACCGAGCGGGCCACGATCATCGATTCGATACGTGAAGGCATCGTGGCCATCGATCGGGAAGCAAAGGTGACGGTGGCAAACCACCAGGCAATCGAAATGCTCGAAGGCGCCCCGCAAGAGGGAATGGTCGGCCGCCATATCCGCGAGGTCCTGCCGGGGGCAAAACTTAGTCGCATCCTGACCGGCGGCGAACAACGCCTGGATCAGGAAATCGAGGTCAAGCAAACCCCCCTGATCATCAACGCCGTCCCGATGTATGGACGTGACGGCATCATCGGGGCCGTTGCCAGTTTCCGGCGGAAAAATGAGATCGACATCCTGTCCCGGCAGCTTTCCCAGGTGAAGGAATACTCGGAAATGCTGCGCGCCCAGACTCATGAATACTCGAACAAACTGCACACCATCGCCGGCTTGATTCAAACCGGCCACGAACAGCGGGCCCTGGAATTGATCAGTCAGGAATCGGCCGGCTACGAGGGGCTCATCGCCTTTCTGGCCAAGGCTGTGCCATTTCCGGTATTGGCCGCGCTGATTATCGGCAAATACAACCACGCCCGTGAATTGCACATTCGCTTCGATATCGACCCCGACAGTCAGTTGACCGATGTCCCCGCCGAGTTGAGCCGGGAGAAATTGGTCACAATCCTCGGCAACCTGATCGACAATGCCTTCGATGCGGCACTGAATGGGGAAGGTGAGGTCAGAGTCCTATTATCCATGACGGATGCGGGCAACGATCTGGTTTTTGAAATCGAAGATTCCGGAAGCGGCGTCCCGCCAGAGCAGGAGCAAAAGATTTTCGAAAAGGGCTTTACCACCAAGCGGAGCGACCGGGGGCGGGGCCTTTATCTGGTAAAGCAGGCGCTCCAGAGCCTCGGGGGACAGATCACCGTGGCGAGCAGCGATTTGGGCGGTGCCGTCTTCTCGGTCTTCATTCCGAAACACCAGGGGGGTTGAGCATGGATTTCAAGGTCTTGATCGTCGATGACGACCCGAACATTGCAGAAATCCATCGGCATTTTACGGAGAAAATCGACGGCTTCGGCGTGGTCGGCCTCGCCGACAGTCTTGAGGATGCCGCGAAGATGAGCGAGTTGCTGACGCCTGATCTCATTCTGCTCGATTTTTATTTCCCCGAGGGACTCGGCACCGACATCCTCTGGAGAATTCGGGCCAGACGTCAGGCAACCGACGTCATCATGATCACCGCGGCCAGGGAACTGGAAACACTCCAGGACGCCATGCGGGGCGGCATTTTCGACTATATTCTGAAGCCGGTGATGTTTCCACGCTTCCGGGAGGCTTTGCAACGGTTTCAGCAGCACCGGAAGCAAGTTGCAGGAAAGGTTGGCCTTGACCAGCGGGAAATCGACCGGCTGCTGCACCCGTATCAGGACAGTAAACCGGGAGAACCAGTGTTGCCCAAGGGGATTGATCCCCTGACGTTAAAAACCGTAGTCGCGGTTTTTGACCAGCCCCATCCGGACGGCCTGAGTGCCGAAGAGATCAGCCTGAGGACGGGAATCAGTCGGACGACCGCACGGCGCTACCTGGAATTTCTGACCGCAAGGGGACAACTGACTGCCGAACTGATTTACGGGGCAGTGGGCCGGCCGGAAAGGAAATATTTCCCTGTCTGAATCAGGAAATATCTGAAAAGAACTGTCGTCTGGTATTGAGGCGGTGTTTTGTGCCAGAATGGCCGACACGCGGCTGGCAAATCTGAAGCCAAGCCGGTTGTGTTCTGAAAGTGACCGAATTAATACTCAGAGTCATGGCAATAATGATAGGAGGACAACATGAAGAAGTTTTGCTGGTGGTTGGTTGTACTGGGGATGTTTTTACCGAATTCAGCGCTTGCCGCCGATCCGGTCAAGATCGGCATGGTGACCACTCTTTCGACCAAGGCCGGTTACCTTGGCGAGGAAGTGCGCGACGGTTTCAAGCTGGCGATCGCTCAGGAAGACGGCAAGCTCGGGGGAGTGCCGATTGAACTGCTGGTGGAGGATGATGGCCGCGACCCCGGCAAGGCCAAGCAGATTGCCGACCGCTTCCTCAAGCGCGATGGCGTCAAGATCATGACCGGCATCATTTTTTCCAACGTCGCCCTGGCCGTGGTGCCGAAGGTGGTGCGCGGCGAGGTCATCTACATCAGTCCCAATGCCGGACCTTCGGAACTCGCCGGCAAAGGCTGCAGCGAAAATTACTTCAATGTCGCCTACCAGAACGACAACCTCGATGAGGTCGTCGGCAAGTACGTCAATGAGGCGGGGTTCAGCAACGTTTACCTGTTGGCGCCCAACTACCCGGCGGGCAAGGACCACCTCGCCGGCTTCAAGCGTTACTACACCGGCAAAATCTCCGGCGAGGTCTACACGAAGCTTGGCCAGTCAGACTACGCGGCGGAGATTGCCACACTGCGAGCAGCCAAGCCGGATGCGGTCTTTTTCTTCCTCCCCGGCGGCATGGGGATCAACTTTCTCAAGCAGTATTCTCAGGCCGGTCTCAACCAGACCATTCCGGTCTTCGGCCCGGCGTTCTCCTTCGATGAACGTTTGCTCGGTGCGGTCGGTGCCGCGGCTCTCGGCGTTAAAAACGGTTCCCAATGGTCCCACGACCTTGACAACCCGGCGAATCAACAGTTTGTCGCTGCTTTCCGCGCAGCCTACGGCCGGACCCCGACCCTCTATGCCAGCCAGGGCTACGAGGCGGCACGTTTGATCGGCAGCGCCCTTAAAAGCGTCGATGGTGATTTGAGCAAATTTGACCAGCTGCGGACCGCGATCCGCCAGGCCGATTTTGAATCGGTCCGCGGCCAGTTCTCGTTCACTTCCAATCAGCATCCTGTCCAGAACCTTTACATTCGCGAAGTGGTCGAGGACGGCAAGGGAGGCTACACCAACCGGACGCTCAAGGCGGTCTTTACCGATCACGGCAATGCCTATGTGGACGCCTGCAAAATGAAGTAGATGTTTATCGGGGGGAGAGAGCGATAGGGTAAAAAAACAGGCCCGCTTCGACGCGTGGTCCACCACTTTGCCGGAGGGGTGCGGGCCTGCTCCGGTTTGCCTCGCAACGGGCCGCGGTCACGATTTTCATGCTACTGGTTATAGAACAGCTTCTCAACGGTCTCCAACTCGGCGTGACCCTGTTTCTGATGTCGGCCGGACTGACTCTGGTTTTCGGCATCATGCAGGTGATCAACCTTGCGCACGGCTCCTTTTACATGATCGGCGCTTATGTCGCGGCGACCGTGACCGCCCGCACTGGTTCATTCCTGCTCGGCCTGGCGGCCGCGCTGCCAGCCGCAGCCCTGGTCGGCATGCTGGTCGAAGTGCTCGTGCTGCGGCGGCTCTATAAAAAGGAACACGTCGATCAGGTGCTCGCCACCTTCGGCCTGATCATGTTTTTCAACGAACTGACCCGAATCATCTGGGGCCGCCAGCCGTTGTTCATGGACGTACCGTCCTGGCTCTCCGGCACTGTCGAATTTATCCCCGGCATTCCCTATCCGAGCTACCGTATCGCCATGATCGGCGTCGGCCTGCTGGTGGCGCTGTTCCTCTACCTGATGTTCTCGCGGACCCGCATCGGCATGCAGATCCGCGCCGGGGCGAGTAATCGCGAGATGGCCGGTGCGCTGGGTATCAACATCCGGCTGCTCTACACGCTGGTCTTCGGCCTGGGGACTTTATTGGCCGGGCTGGCCGGCGTAATGGCCGGACCGATCCTGGCCGTCGAGGCGGGGATGGGGGAGAGTATTCTGATCCTGACCTTCGTGGTGATCGTAATCGGCGGCATCGGCTCTGTGCGCGGCGCCTTCATCGGTGCCCTGCTGGTCGGCATGGTCGATACCCTCGGCCGCGCGTTTCTGCCCGACCTCTTCCGAATGTTTTTGCCGACAGCGCATGCCGACGGGGTGGCCGCCTCGGTGGCCTCGATGTCAATCTACATTTTGATGGCTCTCATTCTCATCTGTCGCCCCAAGGGATTGTTTCCAGCCCATGTCTGAATCGGCTTGCAAGCGGCGGATCCGGGTCTGCCTCGACCGAAAAACCTTTTGTCTGGCCGGCAGTGGCCTGCTGCTGATGCTGTTGCCGCCGCTGGCATCGCTCGCCGGCGAGCCCTACCTGGTTTCGCTTTTTACCCGCATCCTGATCTATGCCCTGGCCGCCGCGAGCCTCGACCTGATTCTCGGCTACGGCGGCATGGTCAGCCTTGGGCACGCGGCGTTTTTCGGCATTGGCGCCTATGCCGTCGGGATTTTGGCTCATCACGACTTCGATGAGAGCGCTCTTATGACCTGGCCGCTGGTCGTGGCGGGGTCCGACAGCGCCCTGGTCGCCTGGCCGGCGGCGATGTTGATTGCCGCCCTGCTGGCTGGCATCATAGGTTCTCTGAGCCTGCGTACCAGCGGCATGTATTTCATAATGATTACCCTGGCCTTTGCCCAGATGCTCTTCTACTTTTTCGTCTCCCTGGAAGGCTACGGCGGCGATGATGGCCTCTCCCTGTTTGCCCGTAATACTCTGCCGGGAGTCGATTTGGCTGACGACGTTCAGTTTTATTACGTCTGCCTGGTCCTGCTGTTTGGCTTCCTGTTCCTGGCAGGGCGCTTGGTGGAGTCACGCTTCGGTATGGTGATCCGCGGCTGTCGTGAGAGCGAAAAGCGCATGCAGTCGCTCGGTTTTCCGACCTATCGCTACAAGCTGCTCTGCTTCATGCTCGCCGGCGCCGCAGCGGGGCTTGCCGGCGCCCTGGTCGCCAATCAGATCGAATATGTCAGCCCGGGGTTGATGCATTGGACCCGCTCCGGCATTATCCTGGTCATGGTGCTGCTCGGCGGCAGCGGCACTCTTTACGGCCCGGTCCTCGGCGCGGCGGCCTTCCTGTTGCTCGAAGAAGTGCTCTCAATCTACACCGAGCACTGGATGGTCTATTTCGGTCCGCTGCTGATTCTGGTGGTTCTGTTTGCCCGCCACGGGCTCTTCGGTGTTCTGGTCGGCAAAGAGAAGCGTCATGGCTGAACCCTTGTTGCGCACCGAAGGCCTGTGCAGGAATTTCGGCGCGGTCAGCGCCTGCCGCGACCTCTCCCTTGAGGTGCGCAGCGGGGAAATTCATGCTTTGATCGGTCCCAACGGTGCCGGCAAGACCACTCTCCTCAATCTGCTTGCCGGCGACCTGGCCCCCGACAGCGGCCGCATTTTCCTGTCCGGGCGGGAGATCACCCACTTGCCTTTGCACCGGCGAGCCCATCTCGGTCTGGCCCGCTCCTACCAGATTACCTCGGTGTTTCCCAACTTGAGTGTCGAGGAGAATCTGCTCCTGGCAATTCAGGCCCATCACGGCCACAGTTTCCGTTTCTGGCAGCAGAGCCGGAACGATCAGCAACTGCGCGCAGAACTGGGTCCGGCACTCGAACGGGTCGGACTCAGTGAGCGTACCGCGATCCTCGCGGGAAACCTCTCCCACGGGGAAAAAAAACAACTCGAGGTCGGCATGGCCCTGGCCTGCAAGCCGCAGCTGCTCATGCTTGACGAACCGATGGCCGGCATGGGGCCCGGGGGCACCGTCGAACTCTCCAGGCTGATACGCCAATTAAAAAACCAGATGACCATCCTGCTGGTTGAGCACGACATGAAGGCCATCTTCTCCCTGGCCGATCGCATCACGGTCCTGGTCTACGGTGAGGTGGTTGCCGCGGGGAGTGTCGAAGAGATTCGCAGTCACCCGGCGGTGCGCCAGGCTTACCTCGGCGAAGAGGCAGAGTAATGTTGAAGGTCGAGCAGATCGAAACCTTTTACGGCACCAGCCAGGCGTTGTTCGGCGTCAGTCTTGAAGTGCACAATGGAGAAGTGGTGACTCTGCTGGGGCGCAACGGCATGGGCAAGAGCACCACAATCAAGTCGATCATGGGCCTGACGCCGGTGAGGCGGGGGCGTATCATCTTCAACGGCATCGAGATCCAGCATCGACCAAGCTACCAGGTGGCGCGCCAGGGCATCGGCCTGGTCCCCGAAGGCCGGCAGATTTTCCCCAATCTCACGGTGCTGGAAAACATCATGGTCGGCGCTGCCCACCGCGGCGGAAGAGAAGATCCCTACACGCTCGAAGAGGTCCTGGGAATCTTCCCCCGTCTGGGCGAGCGTCTCAAACACTATGGCAATCAGCTCTCGGGAGGCGAGCAGCAGATGCTCGCGGTGGTCCGTGCCCTGATGACCACGCCCAAACTGCTGATTCTCGACGAGGCGACCGAAGGACTGGCGCCATTGCTGCGCAAGGAGATCTGGTACGGGCTCGGCGTCCTGAAACAACGCGGTCAGTCAATCCTGTTGATCGACAAAAACCTCGATGCACTGATGCAACTGGCGGATCGTCACTATGTGATGGAAAAGGGGTCCGTGGTCTGGTCCGGGGCGACGAACGAGATAGCCGAGAACGAAGAGTTGAAGGCTTGCTATCTGGGCGTTTGACGAGACGGGGCAAGGACGGTTGTCAATCCAGGTTTCCTGACCATCATTTGAAAACCTCAGTAAATTTCTGCCGCTGGGATTCGTTCCCCAACATCACCAGCTCACAATCCAATTCAAGAACCGTCGAGGCTGTCACAGGGACGACTTGGTCATCGGACTGACGCAAAGCCAGCACGTTGAGGCCGGTCCGCGCCCGGATATGGCTGTCGGCCAGGGGCAGCCCAGCCAGACTCGCGGGCATCGGGACATAAAAAAGGTCGAAACCCTCGCCCAGAATCACGGACTCTCGATGCTGCAACAGCGACATAACGGTCTCCGCGCCCAGAAACGGGTAGCTCAGCACAAAGTCAGCTCCGGCCCGATGGATCGCTTCGATGTTACGCTCGTGAGTGATGCGGCTGATGACCCGGAGCTCTGGATTCAGACGACGGTAATACACCGCCAGGTAGATATTCATGGCGTCATCATTGGTGGTGAGCAGCACGCTGGGGGCATCAGCCAACCCTGCTCCCATCAGCAGTTCCCGGTCAGCTGCGTTGCCGATGAACAATTTGTCGGCGACTCCCTCCAGAGAGTCCCGCAGAGTTTCTTCGCGCTCGATCATGTGAACGGTCACGCCATGGCTGCGGAGGGTTCTGGTGGTGGCACAGCCGACCTTGCCGCCACCGATCACGATTACCGGATTGAAGTTGGTGTTGTAGATAACCAGGTAGGTGTTGAGACTGGTGATCTGTTCCTCGGATCCCATCACCACCGGAAAACTGCCGTCGGCAAGGATGGTGTCGGGGGTCACCGGGACCAGCCGCCCCCGTTCCCACACCGCCACCACATTGACGCCGAAAGACTCTCTTAATTGCACTTCTCTTAAGGGGCGATCGACCAGGGGGGTGTTATGCACCGGAAACTCGGCAATCAGCAGCTCTCCCATCCGTCCAACCACGTGGCATTGGACATGTCCGGCGTTGACACGATAGGCAAGGTGCTCCCCCAGTTGGAGTTTGAGGGGCAGAACGTGATTGCTGCCGGTCAACTCCAGCAGGTCGATGGACTGCTCCTGTTCCGCCACTGCGGCGATGGGCACTTGGGGTGAAAGGTCACGGACGGTCAGGGTGATATTGGTGTTGATCGTGTCGGTACAATTGGCGACGATCATCCGGGCCTGCTGCACCTGCAAGGCTTCGTAGGTCGCCCGGTCCTCCACGCGCCCGGTCACCACCGGCACCCGGTCGATGTGCAGCTGCACAGCCTTCACGGGGTCCGGTTCGATCACGAAGTGAGGGATGTTATGAAGTCGCAGCCGCGCCATCAACGCCGTGGCCAGACTGTCCAGACTGCAGAGGATGACATGACCCCGAGTGCCCGGGGGAACTTCCCGGGGGGCATGAAACCGCATGCGGGATTCCATCCACGGTGCGTAGAAGAAGCGGATGAATACGAATGGCAGCACGATCAGAAGCAGCACAACGCCGGTCAGGAGAACCACAACACTGAACATGCGGCCCACATCACTGTGGAAGGTGATGTCGCCGAAGCCGAGGGTCGTCATGACCGTGAGAGTCCAGTAAACTCCCGTGAGCCAGGAGTGCTCCTGGCCCTCGAAGTGGTGCATGATCACGTGGAACAGAACCGCAAAGAGCGCCACGGTCGCCACCAGCAGAAGAACATAGCTGAGCAGTGCCCGAATATTGGGACGGGCGCGTGCCGGGAGCAGGAGAGACAGCAACTGGCTCGTAAGGAACTTCATCGGGTCTCCGCGAAAATAAGGGTCAATCTCAAGAAACAGTTTTGCCGCCTGGGAAATCGATTACCTGCTCATAAAACCAGATATTCGTTGTCAAGACGCGGCCTCCCGGGTTCTTCCCGTCTCGGTCTGCTGCAGTGAAAGCTTCCAAAATGCTCATCATAATGAGGCTACCATAGTTAGTTTCCGTCCGGAAACGGTTCTTTTCCGCCCTGGCGGCGTCAATCTGCGGACTTGCTTGTGCGGCGTACCGATGTACGCCTCCGCACAAGCCCTTGATTTCCTTGCCATGACGAAAAACTCCTCGTTTCCAGCTCGAAAACTGCACTGTGTCCGTCCGGAGTTTCCGGATGGACACTCGTTAAAATATTTTCTGCGGAGAATTTGCTGCCGGCTGGGAAGTGGGAGTCGTCCGGTCGGTGAATCGCTATCGGCGACCGGCTGACTTGACACGTTTCATTCTCAAAAATCCTGCAAAGCGCGAATGGCTGTTCCAAAGCGGAATGGCCATTTTGGCGTCAAACAGATGGTCGCTTTTCAAACCACAACGGCCCGGTTCGTTGGTGAACCGGTCATGTTTGCCAATGCATCATCCACAGGCCGTCACTTCGGTGGTCGTCGGGGCAACACCCAACCAGGGCGTGGATAATGGCAGGTGTAGCCGTGAGGTATGCGCTCCAGGTAGTCCTGGTGCTCGGGTTCCGCCTCCCAGAAAGAACCGACGGGCTCGACCTGCGTAATGACCTTGCCAGGCCACAGGCCGGAAGCGTCGATATCGGCAATCGTTTCCAGAGCCGTTTGTTTCTGCGCTTCGTTGACATAATAGATCGCGGAACGGTAGGACGTGCCGCGGTCATTCCCCTGACGATTGATCGTGGTGGGGTCGTGGATCTGGAAGAAGTACTCCAATAACCGGCGGTACGAAATCCTGTCCGCATCGAACAGAATTTCGATACCCTCGGCATGCGTCCCGTGGTTGCGATAGGTGGCGTTGGGCACGTCACCACCTGTGTAGCCCACCCGGGTCGCCTCGACTCCCGGCAACTTACGTATCAGATCCTGCATGCCCCAAAAACAGCCGCCTGCAAGCACCGCGCGTTCCTGTGTCATCATTCACTCTCCACCAGGTCAGAATAGCCACCTTGTCCCATCGCTTCTATATTGTCCCGATAAATACTCTGTCAGCCGTCAATCCGGCTGCCGATTAAAGATTATCCCATAGATAGTTCCCGTCCGGAAACGGTTTTTTTTTCCGCGCTGGCGGCGTCAATCTGCGGGTTTGCTTGTGCGGCGTACCGATGTACGCCTCCCCGCAAGCCCTTGCTTTCCTTGCCATGACGAAAAATTCCTCGTTTCCAGCTCGAAAACCTCACTGGGTTCATCCGGAGTTTCCGGATGGGCACTGTCTAACCGTACGCAGAACCCCTCTCAGCCAGCGTCTGAGGATGGCGAGTCTCGATTTCGTTGGTGACCCTGATAGCGCTGACCCCACCGAGAGGACAGCGGGTTTCGCAGATGCCGCAGCCGATACATTTGTCGCTCAGGACCTTGGGGATTTTCAATGACCGTGTTTGGCCGGAACCGGTGACCAGTTGTTCTTCGAAGACAATGGCCTTGTCAGGCGTCGGGCAGTGTTCCTCGCAAACCAGGCACTCCTCCTGACGGGCGAACGGCAGACAGCGGTCTTTATCGAATACGGCCAGCCCGATGACGGTTTTGCGCTTTTCCGCAAGGGGCAATCGACGAAGCGCACCGGTCGGGCAGACCTGCCCGCAGAGGGTGCAATTGTACTCACAGTAGCCCAGCCGGGCGACCAGCAGCGGCGTCCAGAGACCGGTGGCCCCGGCTTCGAACCAGGCCGGATGCAGGGCCTGGCCGATGCAAACCTTCATGCATTCACCGCAGCGCACGCAGCGACGCAGGAATTCCGACTCGTCCACGGCGCCGGGAGG
Organism: Desulfuromonadales bacterium; assembly: GCA_035269105.1. Taxonomy (GTDB): domain Bacteria; phylum Desulfobacterota; class Desulfuromonadia; order Desulfuromonadales; family BM103; genus JAQYVZ01. Next base: position 6,105 of record DATFJP010000315.1, on the reverse strand, counting down.
GCGAATCAGGAAAGCATTGCGCTGATGACTCTGCGGCGCGATTTGCGCGACCGGAGCCATCAACACGCCCGCCGCAACCGAGACCAGCAGATCGCGGCGGGACAGATTGACTTCGGCCTGGGGGCGCGGGCCCTGCAGCCCGAAGCGGACTCTCTGCTGCGGGCAGGAATCGGTGCAATCAAGGCATTTCACGCATTCACTGCTTTGATGGCCTGTCGCATGGACGGCCTCCATGCGGCATTCCGTCGCACATTTTTGACAATCAGGGCATAAGGCGTCGGGTTGCCGCACCAGCAGCGCTCGTCGACTGCAAAGTCCGAGCAGTGCGCCCAGCGGGCAAAGATTTTTGCACCAGAAGCGACGTTCAACCCGCTCCAGCAGCATGATCAACAAGAACACCAGCAGAGTGAACAAGCCGAGCGTGTAGCTCGGCTGAAAAAAAGCCATCAGGTTGTCACGGAAGACGGGGTAGAGGTCGTTCAGAACCGGGATATCATGGCGGTAAGCCCAATCGAACAAGCCATTCAAGCCAAGATTATAGGCAGGATAAATCGCCAGCGTTAACGTCCGTAAAAATATCGCCAGCGGGTCAAACAGGCCAAGCAACTGCAGGCCACCGAAACTGGCCGCAACAAGGGTGATAAGAAGCAGGTATTTGACTTTGCGCCAACCGCTTTGGCAGAGGTGCGGGCCGCGCCCGGACAGCTTGCCGACGCCGTCGATGGTGGTGCCAAGGGGACAGATCCAGCCGCAGAAAAACCGCCCGAACAGCGCCGTCAAGACCAATAAAACCAGAGCCGGCCACAGTGACCAGCTAAAGGCCCCTGGCGCGAGCAAGTCAGCCAGAGCCGCCAGCGGATCAATCCGGAACAGCAAACTTACCGGATAGGGGATTTGATCCTGGCCCTGGTACTCGGTCTGCACAAACAGCCAGAGAAATCCCAGCAGGCAGAGCACCTGGACGGTGCGGCGCCAGGTGACCTTGGTCAGGGAAATTTTCATACCATCCGCATCCGACTCAGGTCCATAACCCCGAGACCCCGTTTCGCCCCGGCCACCACCGTCGGAATATCCTCAGGCTGGAAGCCGAACAGAGTGGCGGCCACACTGTCGGCGGCCACGATATCGCTGGAGGCGATCAGGGTGTGCCGCCATTCGACATCGCGCTCATGTCCTCCTTGTGGGCCGTTGCGCAGCAAAATCCGGGTGGCATCGACTATGGTCAGATCGGAAGGCACGACCAGGTTGATATCGGTCACCGCGTCGCCGATCCGCCGATGCAGCCGGCCACGATTGCCGCCGATGACGCCCATGATGTTTTTCATGCCCAGGGTCAAGGTCGTCAGTGAATGATCTTTGGCGACCGGGATATTGATGAACCGGTCGGATTCGATCGCCGGGCGATAGAATTGCCAACGGCGTAATTCCCGACCTTCCTTGATGGCAACTTCCTGATAGGCGCGTCGGTCCATGTGTTCGATCCGCACCCGGCTGCTGCCGAACGATTCAACCGCCGCCTGGATACCGCTGTTGACATAGCAGCGGCGTGGATCGTTGCAGGTATTATCGAAGACCCGAACCTGTGCCGCACCCGCTTCCAGGCAGTGCTCGATGACCGCCTTGACCACTTCCGGATGAGTGTTCGCGCCCAGTTCCGGGGCGCGATCCCAACCGATATTCGGTTTGACCACGACCGTGTCACCCGCTGTGACGAAATTGCCCATCCCGCCAAGGGCGGTCAGGGTGTCCTCAACCAACTGGCCAATATCTTGGCCTTTATGCCGGGACACGAGCGGGGACGTCGTCGCCATGGCAGGCGCAGACAGCAGATCGACCAGCGGCAGACTGCCGGCAACCAGCGCACTCTGCAATACCGAGCGGATAAATTGACGTCGATCGAGATTAATCATTCATGTCTCCTGTAAGGTCCAAACCGCCCCGCCCCTCCGGATTGGGCCCAGAGGAGACGACAACTCTGCAGCAAAGAACGAAGCTCAGGGGCTGTCGGTGCGATTTACTGCAGGGTGGATAATCAGACGGTCGCCGGGATGAATCGGACTGTTGAGGTTGATACGATTCCAGATCAGGACTGCGGCCAGGGGCACGCGAAAACGTTCAGCAATCGTCGAGAGGTTATCGCCGGGCTGGACGATGTAAATCCGCTCCTGCCTCTGCTGACTCCATTCCTGGTGAAGCGCGTCAAATCGCTTTTGCAGCCCTGGCGGCGTGTTCGCGGGGACCGCCAGCGTGTAGGTGCCGGCCGCCAGATAGTGCCCGCGCAACTCAGGGTTCAAATCCTTGATTCGCTTGAAATCGGTCTGCGCGGCCTGTGCCACTACCGTCAGGCTGGTTTCCTCAAAGCAGGTCAATTCGACCGTGTTGAATTTCCTGGGAGGATAAAAAGCCTCATCCCGCAAGTAAAAGCCATAACGCTCCGGATTTTCCAGGATCAGTTTGGCCGAGAGGATCCGGAACAGGTAGCGCTGGGTTTCCAACGGCAGGTAGAGACGGTAGAAGTTGCCGACATCCTGGGCCAGAATTTCCGCCTGCAGGCCTTCCTCGCCCATGTTGTAGGCCGCGGCGGCCAGACTCCAGGACCCCAGATCTTCGTAAAGCTTGCCGAAATAAGCAGCTGCCGCTCTGGTCGATGCGGACAGGTTCCGTCGCTGATCGATTGACTCGTTGACGGTCAAGCCGTAGCGACGACCGGTCTCCGGCATAAATTGCCAGAAACCCATGGCTCCCTTGGGTGAGCCGGCATGGGGCCGCAAAGCGCTTTCGGCGAGGGCTACGTATTTAAGGTCTTCGGGCAGTCCGGCCCGGGACAATACATCTTCAATAACCGGGAAGTAGCGTGTGGACCGCTTCAGCCACAAAACAGCCTGATCCCGGTCCCAGAGAGAGATCAGGAGTTCCTTTTCCATGCGTTCTCTGACATCGGGATCTCCCAGGGGGACAGGCTCACCGCAAAAGGACAGGGGTTGTTCCAAGCGAAGGCTTTTCAGCAAAGGCGGAATTGACCCTTCGGCGCCTGAGGCGAGGGTGGCTCCGCCCAGCAGCAGACACGTCATTAGCATCACCGTGGTTGACAATCGAAAAAGCATAAGTCTCCTGAAGGACAAGCGGCTCAGAAAGCAAGCAGGACTTTTTGCCGGAGTCTAGGAGACTGTCGGACTATCCATGAAATGGCTGCAAATCCGATCCTTCGGCCCAGATTTCAGCTCCTTTTTGCCCCATAGCTACGGCTATGAGCCTGCAAACGAGCTAAAATCTGTTCTCGAAGCCTCGAATTTTCGCTTCAGTCCGTATAGCCCGACAGTCTCCTAGGTGGGACCGAAAAACCCTGAGTTCTCTCTTGATGTGCGGGATAAATACCCTACCGGTAATTATACTCAACCGGGGGGTCCCAAGCAAAGCAGGGGGTTGTTGTTGATACGCGCAAGTTGCTTGGTGGTGTTGGGCGTTGGGGGTGGTGGGCCAAGACAACCTACTGACATCACAAGACTTTTCAATAAAAATCGCCCTTTTTTAGCATTGTAGGTCGATTTTGGGGGGCGAAAATTGCTCTATGGGGGGTCAATATTCCGAAGAGCATTTGTATTAAAAGCGAATGGGACTGTTTTTGACCGCGAAAATCCGATTATACCACGAAACAAGGGTATAATTTGGCAATGACCTGTTGTGTTTTCAGTGGGTTAACTTGGTCCGACCCCTTCTTTCTCTTCCTCCGCCACCAAACCGGCAAAATCAATTATTAAATCTCCTGCAATCAAAAGTTTAAATGGTGTTGAGCGGGCTTTTTGGGTTCAATGATTTGTAATTCTCGAGAATTCCTGCCAGAGGTTTTCCGCGACAGGCCCTGCCGGTTTGTCCATTATCCGGGCGACGCAGATATTGATATCTAATGTCGATTGATAATTTCGGATGTTCAAGCGTACCAGTTTGCCCGAATTCAACTCTTCTGCAATCAAATGTTCGTGCAAGCGCCCCCAGCCCATTCCGGCCAAAATGATCTCCTTTTTGGTGAAATGGTCGGTGACATACCAATGCCTTCCCTCGGGCAGATAGCCAAAATTTTGGGGGCGGGGTTCGCGGCTGCTGTCCCTGACGACAACCTGCACAGAATTCTGCAAATCATTCAGCGTCAGAGCGCCTGTCTCCAAATGATTTCTGAACGCGGGGGAAGCGATGGCAACGAGAGTCGCCGAGGTGATTGGGATGGCCTCGAATTCCAGGTTTTCTTCAAACCACGGACTGATCGCCAAATCTGCCTCGCCTTTCTGCAGCCGGTCTAAAGCCCCCCATAATGTCTCCCCCATGAGGTTGAATTGCGTCCCGGGAAACTTTTTCTCACACTTTGCAAGAGTCTCCAGAACCAAATCAAGGGGGCAGCTGGCCTCAATGGCGATTCGTACTTCGGGTTCATTGCCTCGTGCCAGGTGCTTTGCCATTTCGCTGAATATCTGACTCTGCTTAAGAATGACCCGAGCTTGGCGGCACAAGGCCTCACCCGCAGAAGTCAAACTGGCACGGTAGGCATCCCGGGAAAGAATCTTCAAGCCCATTTCTTCTTCCAACTTCTTCATGGCAACACTGATGGTCGGCTGGGTCTTATGCAGTTTTTCCGCCGCGGAAAGGATGCCACCAACGTCCGCAATCGTGACCAGCATTCGCAATTGCTCGAGAGTCATATGCTCTCCTTTGCGGGTAATTACTATTGTTAAAAGCTATATTGAATATCTATTTTTAATATTATTAATTTATATATAACCGTGGTAGTTTTCAATCATAAAAACAGCGCATCAGCCGTTTAGAACGCAAAGGAGATTTCATATGATCAGAAAAACAGGACTCCTCTTCGCCGCCTTGGTTTTTTCCGCACAATTGGCGTTCGCCGCCACTTACCAGGTCGACCCGGTTCATTCCCAGGTGGAATTTACCGTTGACCATCTCATGGTTTTCAAAGTCAGCGGTTCCTTCAACGACTACCAGGGGGAAATTATCGCCGACCCTGCCAGCAGATCTATTGAATCGGCCACGGCCGCGATAAAGGTTGCTTCAATTGATACCCGGGAATCCAAGCGGGACGACCACTTGCGCAGCGCGGATTTTTTTGACGCGGAGAATTACCCGACCATGACATTCGTCAGCAAAAGAATCGAAGGGCAGGGAAACGACATTACCGTGCATGGTGACCTCACTATCCGCGGAACGACCCGGGAAGTGGCCCTGAGAGGCAAATACCGGGGCGAGAATACGGACCCCTGGGGAAATGTCCGCGCCGGTTTTTCAGCGAGCACTCTAATCAATCGTCACGATTATGGCCTTAACTGGAACAAGGCCCTGGAAACCGGCGGCTTTGTCGTCGGCGACGAAGTCACGATCAACCTGGAAATTCAAGGTGTCCGCAAATAGTTGGGCGCGTCCGCTACGTTCGGTCAGAAAAAACCGAGGTGCTTTTATGAAAATAGGTCATGTTCATCTGAAAGTACGCAACCTGGACGGGGCGATTGCGTTTTACCAGAGATACTTCGATATGAAAGTCACTGAACAGGTCGGAAGTGCTTTTGCATTTTTGTCGGCAGGGGGGATGCATCACGAACTGGCGCTTCAGGAGGTGGGAAGTCAGGCAGGTACTCCCAAACGGCATGATGTCGGCTTATATCATGTTGCCTTTGAAGTTCCAGACAAAGACTCTCTGGTTGAAACATTCAAGAAACTCCAAAAAGATGGCGTGGCCGTTCATCCCGTCGACCACCGTATCAGTTGGGCCCTCTATTTCAGCGACCCGGACGGCAACGGCATGGAAGTCTACTGGGATACGAGGGGCACTGAGCATGGTGTTGAAACCTGGGAAGGTGTTGACCGACCGCTTACCGAAAATCAGCTTAGCTGACGTAGAAAATAATCCCCGCCTCCTTTGAGGCGGGGATTATTGGTTTTCTTGATTTACGGATTTTCGCCGGCACAAGCAACAGGAATTAAGTCTTTGCGGAGTTGGGGAGTTGGAGTCGGACCAAGCCATTAACGGTGGAGGGCAGAATCAGGCTCGTGGAATTTTTACAGGTGCCTTGGTGGGAGCACAAGTGGGACAGCAAGGTATTT
>DATFJP010000314.1:0-12613 GCA_035269105.1 Desulfuromonadales bacterium | reverse complement strand
AGTTTTGCAGGAAACCGACAATATACACCTTGCCGGGCAGCTCCTCGAAACGCTCTTCCTCAATGGCCAGGATATAAGTCTTGCGGATCTTGGTCTGGCGTGCCACCTCATCGAGCGACAGGTTCAGTTCCTGCCGGCGGTGACGCAATTTATTGCCGATATTTAAAGGTTCGGATTCAGTCATCACATCGACTTCGTTTCCAGTTCGAAAACTGCACTGTGTCCATCCGGAATTTCCGGGTGGACACTACTTCAGAATATTAAGGTAACCGGTTGCCAGTCTGGCTTGCTCGCTTTCCGGAGCCAATCGGACAACTTCAGCAAAGGCCTCTCTGGCCCGATCCGAATTGCGCGCCTGGATTTCAGCCAGACCCAGACGGTAATGCCCGTCGACGAAGCCAGGGGCCAGATTGACGACCTTTCGAAAAGCTTCGGCGGCCTCCACCGGTCGGTTTTGCACAAAGTACAACATGCCGAGCCGATAGTATGGCTGGAGATAAGCCGCATTCTCCTTAATGGCTTGCTGGTAGTATTGTTCGGCGTTGGCATAATTATCCATCTGAAAGTGTGCCACGCCCAAACCGGTCCAGGCAATTTCAGGGTTGGAAAACAGCAGGTTCTCGGCAGCTTTTCGAAAGGCCTCGGCCGCCTCCTGGTAGCGTTCCATGGACAGATAAAGGGCACCAAGGTTGTTTTGGTATTTCGGTTCGCCCCCACTCAATTCGAAAGCCTTCAGATAATTTTTTTCCGCCAGTTCGAAGGCGCCTTTGAGCATATAAGCCCTGGCAAGGCCAGCATAGATATCCGTCCTTTTGTCGTCGAGCTTTTCCGCCAGCAGAAATTCCTGAAGTGCAAGGGTGACCTTGCCTTCCTCAAGATAGGATGACCCCATCAGGTAATGGTAATCCGCCTCATTAAGCGAGGAGGCTCCGTTTCTATTTTCCGTCGCACAGGCAGAAAGAACGACCAGCAGACAGAAGGACAGCAGGTAAAACCTGTTCATGAGCGGCTCGCTTTCATATCCGGACTAGGAGGCTGTCGGACTATCCATGAACTGGCTGCAAATCCGATTCTTCGGCTCATATTTTCGCTTTAGTCCGTAAAGTTCAGACAGCCTCCTAGAGAGAGGCGAGAATCCTGCCGAGATTCTCTTTGAGTCGGAGACTTCTCTGCGTGATTTCCTCGGGAGAAGCCTGTTTTCTGATGCTGCGATTCAACCCTGCCCGTCCGGCGCGCAGATTTTCGACAGCGGCCAGCAGTTCGTCGACAGCCTGCTCGTCTCCATCGGGTGTGTTGCTCTCGTTTTGTCTCTGCGCTTCCGGCGTATCGAGGTCTGGCTGCTCCTGTTCCCCTGCTGCTCTCGCCTCTTCGCTCGCAAGGGTGCTTTTTTCGTCCTCGGTGAATGCCGGGAGGGCGTTATCCGAAACGCTGCTGCTTTGCTTTTCCGGGGTCGGGGATTCCCCGGTCTGACCAGCTGAACCTTTATAAAGCGGCAATGAGGTCCAGAGCATTTCCCGATCGGCATCCGCCATCAGGTCAATGTCCATGTCGGTCAACAAGAACCCCATCGATTCGACGAAATCCAGGCCCCGCTCCAGTATGGCTGACGCCTTCTGGGCGGCAACTTCCCGAGGCTCGCTGTGATAAAAAGTCAGTTTGCGACTGCGCTCCAGGTAAAAAGCGGCGAGTGTCGCGACCGCCTTATCGGTTCGATATTGGCACACATAGGCACTGGCCTCCTGAGATGGCTGGCCGGGAAGCGCCAGTTGCACATCCCGCATCGACCGAAACAACTTGAGAACCCGGTCAGCAGGCAGGTCAACCTTCTCGAGTGAATCATCCAGCTTGAACATACACGCTATCCGGACGAGTCCAGACCCTCGAATTCCGTCAATGCTTGAAATTTGCGAAACCGGTCTTCGATATCCGACCACGACAGGTCGTGCAGGCGATTAAGGCTAAAATCTTCCACGGTAAAGGATGCCATAACACTTCCGAAAACCGTGGCCTTGCGGACTGCGGCATCGGAGAAATTGCCGGTTGCCGCCAAGTAGCCGACAAAACCGCCGGCGAAGGTATCTCCGGCGCCGGTGGGGTCGAAGACTTCTTCGAGAGGATAAGCGGGCGCGGAAAATATTGCGTGCTCGCCGAAAACCAGAACTCCATATTCGCCGCGCTTGACAACCAGGGTTTTCGGACCCAGGCCGAGAATCAGCCGGGCAGCCTTAACCAGGTTGGGCTCGTCGGCAAGCTGCCTGACCTCCCCTTCGTTGACAACCAGGATATCGACATGGGCGAGAGTCTTAACCAGTGCATCGCGCTTGCCCTCAATCCAGAAATTCATGGTATCGCAGGCGACCAGACGCGGCCTGGCCACCTGCTGGAGAACCTCGAGTTGCAGTTCCGGATCGATGTTGGCGAGGAAAACAAAAGGCGTATCCCGGTAGCTTACCGGAATCTGGGGATGAAACGTCTCAAAGACATTCAAATGGGTTTCGAGAGTCTGGGCCTCATTGAGATCGTACCCATAGCGGCCTTTCCAGCGAAATGTTGCGCCAGGCCTGGTTTGCAGGCCAGCCAGGTCGATGTTCCGTGCATCCAGAAAGGAGCGATGCTGCTCGGGAAAGTCTTCTCCCACCACTGCGACCATCTTGACCGACGTGAAATAGCTGGCTGTTGTCGCAAAATAGGTCGCCGAACCACCCAAGACATTCTCCCGGCAACCGAAGGGCGTTTCCACGGAATCGAAAGCGACGGAGCCAATGACGAGTATATCCATGAAATCTTTCCTGAGGGGAGTCGGGCCACGGCCGGGGACCCCAGGTGAAAAGCGGGAATCCAAAGTCTGCACCGTTGGCTGCAAAAGCTCGATGCCCGGCAACATGTGGAAATCACAAAGCGGTCTGCAGGTTCTGGTATTTAACCAGATATCATTTCTTTATGCAAGATGACGACCAATCAGCAGGTCCAAATTGTTCCGGGTCTGCTCGGGAATCAGTTCTTTCGGGGTCATTATGGCAAATTGCAGGGCACTGCCGCAGCTGCAGCCACGCTTGCCCGGGAGTGTCCCGACCGCTTGTTTGATGATATTTTTGGCCATGGCAACATTCTGTCGGATCACCGCCAGCACGGCATCAACAGAAACCGAATCGTGGTCGTCGTGCCAACAGTCGTAATCGGTCGCCAGAGCGATTGTCCCGTAGCAGATCTCAGCCTCTCTGGCCAGACGCGCTTCCGGCAGGTTGGTCATACCGATGACATCGACTCCCCAGTTCCGATAGAGCTGGGATTCAGCTCGCGTCGAAAAGTTGGGCCCCTCGATGCAGATATAGGTCCCACCACGATGAACAGTGGCATCGGCAGCTTCAGCGGCATCGCCCAGCACACGCGAAAGCTGCCCGCAGACCGGGTCTGCAAACTGGACATGGCCGACGACCCCCTCGCCGAAGAAGGTTGAAGCCCGTTTTCCCTGGGTCCGGTCGCAGAATTGATCGGGGATGACAATATGACCCGGAACGATTTCCTCCTTCATGCTGCCAACTGCCGACACGGAGATAATCCTTTCGACACCCAATTTTTTCATGGCGTAGATGTTGGCCCGGTAAGGCACTTCGGAAGGCAGCAGCCGATGCCCCCGGCCGTGACGGGGCAGAAAAACCATCTTTACGCCTTCCAGTTCGCCTGTGACAAAGCGGTCGCTGGGTTTGCCGAAGGGAGTTTCCACCTCTCTCTCCTGGATGTCGGTCAAACCCTCGATTTCGTAAAGGCCGCTGCCGCCGATCACCCCGATTGCTGGCTGTTTCATAAAACCTTCTCCTTTAACGTTTTTGGGACCTGCGCATGATCTTCCGGAAAAACGAAAACCGCCTGTGGCTTGCTCGCTCAAAGATCGGCGCTTTTCCCCTTCAACTGCCCGCAGGCGGCAGAGATATCCCGGCCTTTGCTCGCCCTGCGGACTGCAACCAGATTCCGGCTGAGCAGATGCGACTGGAAGGCGGCGATTGCCTCCTCCGGGGGCGTTTTGAAGGGCGATCCTGAATGTTCATTATAGGCAATAAGATTGACCTTGGCCGGGATGCCGTGCAGCAATCGCACCAATCGTTTGGCATCGGCCTGGCTGTCGTTCACGCCGGATATCAGGATGTATTCAAAAGTAATGCGCTGCCGCGGCTGCAGAGGATAAGCCCGACAGGCCGCCATCAGTTCGGCCAGCGGGTAACGGCGGTTGACCGGCATCAACCGGCTTCTGATTTCGTCGGTGGTGGCATTAAGCGAAACCGCCAGACCCACCTTGCTGCGGACGCCGAGTTCAACCATTGCCGGGACCAGCCCGCAGGTCGACAGGGTCACCTTGCGGCTTCCGTAGCAAAAGCCCTTATCGTCGTATAAAATATCCAGGGCCTTGACGACATTGTCCAGATTATGCAGCGGTTCGCCCATGCCCATCAGAACGATATTGTCGACCTCGTCATCGCGGCGTACGGCACTGACCTGATTGACAATTTCAGCCGCGGACAAATTCCGCACCAGGCCGAAGCTTCCGGTCAGGCAGAAGGCGCATTGCATGGCACAACCCGCCTGGGTGGAAACGCAAAGAGTATTGCGGCCTTTCTCCATGGGAATCAGGACGGTTTCGATGCGCTCCCCGTCGGCGAGCCGAAAAAGGAATTTACGCGTTCCATCCCGGCTGACCTCGACAGCCTCACGCTGCAGTTCAGAGACGAACACGATATTTTCCAGTTTGCCCCGCAGGTCTTTGGAGAGATCGGTCATGGCCGCAAAATCCACGACACCACGCTGATAGATCCAGCGCAGAATCTGGGACGCATGGAAACGTTTTTGACCGAGCGATTCCAGAAAATCACCGATTTCGCCGCGATTCAGATTTTTGAGGTCGGTTTTAGCCGATAGCGGCTTATGCATTGTCACCTTGCCGTTCAGACGTGAATCTTTATGGTAAGCATGGAGTTTAGCGGAGTGAGGTCCGGGAAACAAGCTGCGACACTGGAATATCCAGAAGAATCATCCGCGTTCTGCAGCTCGCTGAAGACCGGTCGAGGCTACAAAACAGGAAACCCGGGGCGAAGCCCGGGTTTCCTGGCGGGAAAATTGCCTGCTGACCGTTGCCGGTCGCTTCGATTTTTAAAGGAGTTCCAGTCCAGAGAAAAAATAGGGGATCTCGAAAGCTGCGGTTTCGGCTGCATCAGACCCGTGGGTCGCATTCTCGCCGATATTCGACCCGAACTCCTTGCGCAGGGTTCCTTCGGCAGCTTCGGCAGGGTTGGTCGCGCCCATGAGGTCGCGCCACTTTTTAATGGCGTTTTCCGCCTCCAAAACCATGACGATACATGGCCCGCTGCTCATGAAATCGGTCAATTCCCCGAAAAAGGGGCGTTCTTTATGGACATGATAAAAACCTTCCGCCTCGACCTTGCTGAGGTAGAGTTTTTTCAGGCCGACAACCTTGAAATCTTCAGCTTCAATCCGCGCCAGAATTCTGCCGGCATTCCCCGCCGCAAAGGCATCTGGCTTGATGATGGCAAACGTGCGTTCCATGAATTCTCCTCCAGAGCTTGATGTGTCCGTATCGAAACACGCGCTTTTATCATTGCGGTCAGAAAATGTCAAGGATCGGCATTTTCCAGTCTTGAATGGTGTCCATCCGGAAACTCCGAATGGACACAGTGCAGATTTCGAGATGGAAACCAAATGGTGAATGAGTCCGTTGCGATCTCTGCCTTCCGCCAGACGCATCGCTCATCCCCCCAGGCCCCAAGCTACTTCAGCCAGGTATTCAGGACCTCGAGGAATCTGTTCCAGGATTTACGGTCGGCCTCTTCGCGGTACCGCTCCGAACCGAATACGGTAAATGCGTGCGGAGCGCCGCTGTAGGTGATCATCTCATGCTTCACGTCGTCCTGTTCCAACTCCCGGGCCAGCTGGGCAAAGTGATCCATGGTCACCGCCTTGTCGGCCGTCCCATGCAGAACCAGCACCTCGCCCCGGGTCTGCGAATAATCCTGCCCGTCCGGTGTTGTCAATCCGCCGTGGAAACTTACAAAACCCTTCAGATCGGCGCCCGCCCTGGCATACTCGAGGACGACCGTCCCGCCGAAACAGTAGCCTATGGCAACGGCCTTGTCGACATTGGCGCCCTGGCTCCTGGCAATTTCGTAGCCGACGTTCAACAACCGCCGCATCTTTTCCCGGTCGGCATAGAGGGCCCCGGTCAACTGTTTTTTTTCATCGATGGTCGTCGGTCGAACTTCTTTGCCGAACATATCCAGAGCGAAAACGGCGTAACCCTGCTCGGCAAGCATCCGCGCCCGCCTGATTTCATAGTCGGTCAGACCGTCCCAGTCGTGGACCAGCAACACCAAAGGCGCATCTTCGGCCGGAGTGATGTAATACCCTTCATGCTCTTCGTTCCCAACCAGGTAGCCGATCGAAGTGCCGGTCACCGAAGCACAAGCAAGGGTTGGCAACACCAGCAGGAATAAATACCCAAGCAGCGTTTTCATGTTCAATCTCCTTGAGGTCTTTTGTTGACTTATTTCGTCTACTTTATCACTTCTGATGAATTTTTAAAGCCAACGGTCATTTTTTTTCCGTTCTCCTGAAGAACCTGAAGAACGGATCAAAAATCAGGAGGCGAGGATCAGCGAGAGTCTGGCAGGCGACAGGTTGTCAACCGTCAGAGATAACCCCTTTTCTGCCGGGATCTCAATTCGTGTTCATCCGGAAACTCCGGATGGACACAGTTCAGTTTTCGATCTGGAAACGAGGAGTTTATCGTCATGCCAAGGAAATCAAGAGCTTGCGGGAAGGCGTACATCGGTAAGCCGCACAAGCAGGTCCGCAGATTGAGGTAGCTAAGGCGGAAAAGAACCGTTTCCGGACGGAAACCAATTATATATCAGGAAGGAAATCATAGGGGCCGACACCCTGGACCAGCAGGTATTTCGCGGTCTGGTCTTTTCGTTTATTCAAAACCTGATGTGCCCTGCCGGCCTCGACGGTACAGTGGGCGCCTGCTGTAAGCAGGCAATCCTGGTCAGGATTTCTCATCCTGACTAGAATCTCCCCGCTCAAGCCGAACATATGATCCGAGATGTGCGAATGACGATGCAGTGGAGCCGTTTCTCCCCGATCCAGTTCCATGATCCGCACTTTGACACTATCCGTCTGCAAAATGACTTTTTCATCTTTCATCTCTATAGCAACTTCCGGCAATGAAGCGAATTGAAATGTGACTTTGCTGGGTGGTTTCGGGACTGTCTGCCCTAATGGCGACAATCCGGAACCCGAGGTCGAGCAGATGTGCTTCAATGCGGACCAGTTCTCCCAACCGGAGATTGCAACAGGGTTACCAGCCGCCGCGCAAATAAATCAGGATGGTTGGCCTGATTTTCAACCTGCTATTCAAATCATAAGGGTTCGGCGGCAAGTGTCTGCAGCATCATGGTCGGAACAGGGCTGCCGATCGGCAGGGGACAGATTTATTGGGCGCATCGGAGGCGGATCATTTGTGTGGGAAAAAAATGCAAAAAAAAATCAGCCCTCTGTTGCCATTGTTTTGCCATCCCCTGGAAAAACACTTTCATTCAGATGCGACCTCTTGACCCAGCGAGTTTTTGCAGATGGCACAGATTCCTCACAAGTGGGACAGGAATAAAAACGCGCACCAACCTTGAACTCCTTGGACGAACCCCTCTCTACCGGTTTCTCGCAGACACTGCAGGTTAAAACCTTAGGCCAGATACTGCTTCCGTTTTCAATCGGCATTTGCAAACCTCCCCCATTGTTCTCGATTTTGGAGACATAATATCGCCCCCCACGAAAACCCAGAAAATCAATCTTTTACGCAGGCCGCTACAAAACCGGCTCTGTATGGATAACCTAACAAAAAACCACACCTTATAAGCTCGACAAATCTTGAATGACACCTAACCAAACCCCCGTGCTCTTCAAAGTTTTTTCCGAACAACATAAGAACTCAAAGAGACACACGGAAAAAACAACAAAAACTTAACATTTTTCCAAGCTTTATCGTTACCTGAGCTTCAATATTAACGCATGGGAAACATTCAATCAACAGTAAAATGCTAAACAAAAAAATAAAGCAACATCTGTTTTGTAAAATTTACAACCCCCTAGGGGACAGTGAAAAAAATCAAGTTGCCTCGACCAGTTTCCCATTCCTCAGAAATGTCCATCAGTACAGCGCTGACAAGACTCAAGCAGAAATCTTGCCTTGAGGGAAATCGCGGGAGACATGGCTCCCTGTCGAATAAACTGGTTTCCATCCGGAAACTCCGGATGGACACAATGAAGTTTTCGATCTGGAAACGAGGAGTTTTTTTGTCATGGCAAGGAAATCAAGGGCTTGCGCGGAGGCGTACATCGGTACGTCGCACAAGCAAGTCCGCAGATTGACGCCGCCATGGCGGAAAAGAACCGTTTCCGGACGGAAACGAACTGGTTAGTGCGTTTCGGATAATTACTGATTCATATCCGCCGCCAACAATCAGCGGAGACTGAAAAGCTCTGAGTCCCTTCGGAATATCCGTTTCCGCCCAGGCGACCAGGCGCGGTGCAAATTCTCCATAGCATGCCAGAGGATGATCCAAGTGACGTTTGGCTTCTTCACCAGAGGCAGCGAAGGTACTGCTTTTTTATCTCGCAAAAGTGGTGTGGATTCGCTATGATGCGTAGTGGATATCTTTAGCCTCCACCAGCACTCTGCCTGCATAAACATGCCAAGAACCAGCACTTCCAAAATTGGCGTCACCACCCTTGAGGACATCAGCGCCCTCATCCTGCAGTCCCATGACCTTGACGAGACGCTCCGCAATGTCGTCAATCTGGTGGCAAGACGTATGCGGACGGATGTCTGTTCCATTTACCTGCTTGACGACGGGGATAGTGAAACCCTGCGGCTGCGCGCGACCAGAGGGCTTTCCCGGCGAGCCGTCAACAAGGTAACCATGCGCATCGGTGAAGGTTTGACCGGCATGGCGGCCCAGAATCGCCACCCGGTTGCCATCGAGGAACCCCAGGACCATCCCAGCTATCGATACTTCAAGGAGACCGGCGAGGAACGCTTCCACTCCTTCCTTGGCATCCCCCTTTTCGACCGCGAACATCCTCTGGGGGTCATCGTCCTGCAGACACGGGAGGTTCGCCAGTTCAGCAAGGAGGAGATCAGCGCCCTGGCAACCATCGCCTTCCAGATCTCATCGATCGTGGTCAATGCGCGGTTGCTGGACTCCATCCACCAGAAGGAAAAGGAAGCGCTGCAGGTCACGGCGGAGCTGGCGGCAGCCCGAAAAAGCCTCGCGGACCGGGAGGAAGAGGGTCTCCCCGATATTCAGCACAGCCTGGATGGTTCGGTCGCTTGTCCCGGGGTGGCCGCCGGGCCAGCGGCCATTCTCGAGGAACGGCTTGGCTTCACCGACATCCTGCACGAGGAGGATGTCGATGTCGACTTCGAGTTGCAGGGTTTGGAAGGAGCGCTCGAACAGACCCGGATCCAGACCCTGTTTCTGGAAAAACAGGTTGCCAAGCGTTTGACGGAGCATGATGCCTCCATCTTCCATTCCCACTTGATGATCCTGGAGGACCGCAGCCTCATCGAGAAGATCAAAGCGGAAATACGGCGCGGACACTGCGCCGCCTATGCCCTGGAAAAAGTGGTGGCCGACTATATCGAAGCCTTCAAGCAGATGGAAGATCCCTACCTGCGTGAACGGGCGACCGATATGGAAGACATCGGCAGAAGACTGCTCGGCAACCTGGTCGGGGACATGGCCGACCGCAGCCTGCACTTGAAACACCCCGGCATCCTGGTCGCCCGTCAGCTGCTGCCATCCGACATGGCCAGTTTCGACCCCGGTCAGATCCTCGGCATCATTACCGAGGTCAGCGGGCAGAATTCCCACGCCGTGATCATGGCCAAGGCGATGGGTATCCCCGCCCTGGTTGGCGTCCGCGGAGCCCTCAAGCACATTGCCCCCGAGGACGAGCTGATTCTCGACGCCAACTCCGGGAAAGTTTACATTCGGCCGGATGAAACCATCCGCAAGGAGTATCAGCGTCTGCTGCATGAACAGACCCGGCAGATCTCTCTTCTGGATGAATATCGGCATCTTGATGCCCGCACTGCCGATGGAGTCAATGTGACGCTGCGGGCGAATATCGGTCTGCTCAGCGACATCAGTACGGCCCAGCGCTACGGGGCCAAAGGTGTCGGCCTGTACCGGACTGAATTTCCCTACATGGCTCGCCGGGAATTCCCCGGCAGAGCGGAGCAATACGACCTTTACCGGCGTGTTGCGGAGGGCTTTCCCGATGAACCGGTGACCATCAGGACTCTGGATATCGGCGGCGACAAGACCTTGCCCTACTTCCATCCGCCCCGGGAAGACAACCCCTTCATGGGGTGGCGGTCGGTCCGGGTCTCGCTGGACAACCGGGAGATCTTCCGGACCCAGATCGAGGCGATTTTGATGGCCGGACAGCATGGCCGGATCAGGCTGTTATTCCCCATGATCTCTGCCATGGAAGAGATCCGGGCCTGCAAGGAAGTCATTATCGAAGCGAAACAGTCTCTGACTGATGAAGGAATTGATTTTGCCGAGGACCTGCCGCTTGGGGTCATGATCGAGGTCCCGGCCGCCGTGCACCTGGTCCCCCGTCTGGCCAGGGAGGTGGATTTCTTCGCGCTCGGCACCAACGACCTGGTTCAGTACCTGCTCGCCGCCGACCGCAACAACCCCCTGGTCAGCAGACATTACGATCCCCTGCATCCTGCCGCCCTCGATGCCATCGGCGATGTCTGCCGGGCTGCCCGCGCCGCCGACCGCGACCTCTGCCTCTGCGGGGAAATGGCCACGGACCCACTCACCCTGCTGCCGCTGCTCGGCATGGGCTTGCGTGAATTTTCAATGCCTGCTCCGTTCATTCCCCGCATCAAGGCATTTCTACGCGGCGTCAACATGAAGAACGCAGCCCGCTGTCTGGAGGATGTCGCGCAGATGGACACCAGTTCCCAGATCCGCGATCATCTTCAAGGAGTTCTCGCGGCAAGCGAATCGGCCGCCTGAACGGCTTTCCCCCACAAAGCAGGCGGGCAGACCGATTCCCGGAATTTCAGGTTTTCGATCCTTGCCGCTCTCAGGCTTTAAGAGCCTGGATCTTGCGCAAACTTTCCCGAAGAATAACCAGTTTACCCTCGGCGTCCGCCAGTTTGTCCCGGTCCTTTTCAAGGACTTGAGGCGGTGCATTGGCCACGAATTTCTCATTGCTGAGTTTTTTGGTGAAAAAATCTACGTCCTTGCGCACCTTGGCAATCTCTTTTTCAAGACGCTTGACTTCTTCGGCGATATCGACCAGACCCGCCAGGGGCAGCAATATTTCCACATCTCCAACCACCTGGGTAGCTGTCTGCCCGGGTCTTTCGATTTCCCGCTCAATAGTCAGTTCGCCGACCCGTCCCAAAGCGCGAATCGCCGGTTCGCCGTCACGAAGAACCTTCAAAGACTCGCCGGATTTACACTCCAGCAGCACGGCAACCTGCCGGCTCGGCGGGACATTCATCTCCCCGCGCACATTGCGGATCGCCCGAATGACGTCCATCACCAATTCCATCCGCTCCGCGCCGGCCGGATCCCGCGGCAGGTCTCTGCCGGAGGGGAATTCCGCCCGCATGATCGAAGCACAAGGTCGACGCCCCGGCAGCGCCTGCCAGATCTCTTCGGAGATAAAGGGCATAAAGGGGTGCAAAAGGCGCAGCAGACGTTCCAGGACCTGGTAGAGGACGGTCTGGGCCCGCCGCCTGGCCTCAGGGTCGTCTCCATAGAGGTCGTCCTTGACCAACTCGATATACCAGTCGCAGAAATTATGCCAGATGAAAGCGTACAGGCTGCCGGCCGCCTCGTTGAATTTATATTCTGCCAGGGAGGACTCGACCTGATCGACGGTTTCGCCAAGGCGCGTCAGGACCCAGCGGTCCGCATCGACAAGCGCGACCGAACTCAGGTCACCGGCCGCTGGTTCGAAGTCTTCGAGATTCATCAAGGCAAAGCGGCTTGCATTCCAGATTTTGTTGCAGAAGTTGCGGTAGCCGGCAATCCGGTCGGTGGACAGTTTGACGTCACGCCCCATGGCGGCAAAGGACGCCAGGGTAAAACGGAAAGCGTCCGCGCCGTATTCCTCGATCACCAGGAGGGGATCGATCACGTTGCCCCTGCTCTTGCTCATCTTCTGCCCCTGGGCATCCCTGACCAGGGCATGAATATAGACCTCGCGAAAAGGGACGTCCTCCATGAATTTCAGTCCCATCATCATCATCCGCGCGACCCAGAAGAACAGGATGTCAAAACCGGTCACCAGGCAGGAGGTCGGGTAGAACTTCTTCAGGGTCTCGGTTTCATCCGGCCAACCCATGGTTGAAAAGGGCCACAGGGCCGAAGAAAACCAGGTGTCGAGGACATCGGTCTCCTGGTGCAGATCCCGACTGCCGCAGTGGGCGCAGGATTCGGCGTCTTCGCGACTGACCGTGATTTCTTGGCAGTCTCCGCAATACCAGGCCGGGATGCGGTGTCCCCACCAG
>DATFJP010000313.1:0-7666 GCA_035269105.1 Desulfuromonadales bacterium | reverse complement strand
CAGATCGACGGCCGGCACCTCGATCTCCGCACCGCGGTAAACCAGCCTGGCCTGGTGGTGGCGTTCGGGGTTAATGAGTTCCCGGAGCGGAAACCAGAAGGTTTCGGCAATCTCATAATTCGGCATGAGCGACGGCCGCCGCCGGCAGACATAAACGTAACATGAGACCAGCACCGGCAGGGTCGTTCCATACAGATCGTCAAGCCGGCCAAGGCATTCCGCCTGGCCCAGGTCAAGGCCCAGTTCCTCGGTGGTCTCCCTTTCCGCCGCCATGCGCGGTTCCGTTTCTGCCGGTTCGAGCCGGCCGCCGGGAAACCCGATATCCCCAGACCAGGGGTCACGTTCGCAGGGGGCCCGAACGATAAACAGCAGCTCGGGGCCTGTCGCGGCCTCATTCAGGATCATGGCGACCGCAGCATGAGCGCGGTCTGCCTTGAGAATGTGCGGCGAATGCTGCTTCAGGGCCCGGCGAACCCGGGGGAGACTCAGGGCGGCATTATTTTTCATGGCATCTGATTCTGCCCCGTTTCATCGAGCAGGTCAAGGAGTCGGCCGGCCGTTATATGGTGCAGCCGGTGGCGGCCGACGGCCAGAATTTCCGCGATACGCGGCATCAGGTTCGAGGATTTCGGTTCGATGGAGGTGTCGATCAGCACTGTCCGGCAGCCTTGCCGCCGAAGACTGCGGGCGGCCTGCAGGGCATCCGCGGCAGGGTCGCCCTCGGATCGGAGTGCGCAGGTGGCTTCGCCGTCGGAAACGAGCACCAGCAGCGGTTCGATGCCGGGATGCTTGACCCTCATCTGACCGATGATCCGCAGGGAAGTCAAAAGTCCGTCGGCGAGCGGAGTCGCGCCACCGACGGTGACCCGTTGCAGCCGGCGGCGAACCAGGTAAACGCTGGCGGTCGGCGGGACCAGAACCCGGGCTTGTCTGTCCCGGAAAGTGACCACGCTGACCAGGTCCCGGTTGAGATAGGATTCCGCCGTTAACGAGAGAGCGGCACCAAGGGCGGCACTCATGCGCGTTTTCGGTCCTTCTGCCATGGAATCCGAGAGGTCGACGGCCAGAATCACCAACCGCCGGTGAGATTTGCGGTGGACCCTGCGCCACAGGTCATGCCGAGTCGGTTGCAGAGGCAAGTTTCTGCGTCCGTCCAGGGCCTGACGCACAGCCGCCGCGGCGAGAGTCGCACTGACATCAATCCCGCCAGGGGCTGCTCTGGCGGTCTGGGGCCGGCTGCCGGTCCGACGGCCGCGAGCCGCCTCGCTGGCGGCGAAGGCGCGGCGGTCCCTGCCGCCGCGCCGGCCCACTGGCGCAAGCAATTGAAGAGAACTCAGGTCGATGGTTTCCGCCGCTTCGAAGGTCCGGTCGGCGGTTTTTTTTTTAGGTGGGCAAACAGGCGGACGCCGGCCGCGGCGGCGCCGGGAAATTCGAGGCCGTCATCCAGTCCGTAAATCCCGGTCTCGGCAAGGGGGGTTGCTTTTGAACCGGCAGCTGCCGACAAGTGTTCATCAAGCAGGTTGCGAATAACAGCCGCCGCTTCCGGGCCGGGTCCCGCCTGCGGATCGGCCAGCCGGTGCGGGAGGACCAGCGTTGCGGCTTCTGCCAGGTCATCCTCGGCGATCGCGCCTCGGTCCAGCAGGGCGGCCAGGGCGCGTGCGGTCCGGATCAGGGCCAGATCGGCCCGATGCCCCTGCACGCCGGCCGCGACTGCCAGTTCGACGGCGAGGGTCAGCAGTTCCTCCGGAATCGCGATCGTCCGCAGCCGCTTTCGGGCTGTTGCGATGCCGGCGGCCAGCCGGTTCTCCTGTTCCTGCCAGCTTTTCCGGAAGGCAGCCGGGTTCTGGTCGAAAGCCAGGCGCCGCTGGACGATCCGGCGGCGTTGGTCCGGCTCGTTGATGCCGGTTACGTCGACGCACAAGCCGAACCGGTCCAAAAACTGCGGCCGCAATTCGCCTTCTTCCGGATTCATGGTGCCGACCAGCAGGAAGCGGGCTGGATGCACCAGCCGCATGCCTTCGCGCTCGACGACGTTGACCCCGGAAGCGGCCGCATCCAGCAGCATGTCGACCAGGTGGTCAGGCAGCAGGTTGACCTCGTCGACATAAAGAATGCCCCGGTTGGCGGCGGCGAGCAGGCCCGGTTCAAAATGCCGCTCACCGGTTTCCAGGGTCCGGGCGAGATGCAGGGTGCCGATCAGGCGGTCCTCGCCGGCGGACAGCGGCAGCTCGACGAAGGGCGTCGGCAAGGTTGCGACCGGCAGGTCTTCGCCGTCGGCCCGCCGCTGCCGACAGCCATCATGCATCTCGGCCGGTTGATCCGGAGGACAGCGGTAGGGGCAATCCTGCACCGTCTGGATCGGCGGCAGCAGACCGGCCAGGGCCCGGGCGGCGGTCGATTTTCCGGTACCCTTCTGGCCACGAACCAGGACCCCGCCGATGGTCGGGTCCACCGCGTTGACCAGCAGGGCGGCCTGCATCGCTTCCTGGCCGAGCAGGGCGGCAAAGGGGAAGTTCTCACGCTTCATGGCTGTTCCTGGAAGTCCGTGTAGACTTCCTTTTTCTTCTCGAGTTCGCTGGCGTAGCGGGACAGGACCACCCGCCGGGTCAGCATGTAAAGGACACGTTTGGGATCCTCGGGATCGACCACGGGAATCTCTTCGAGACCGCGGCTGGACAGCTTGCGCATCACCTCGGTCAGTGGCTCGTCGGGGGTCGTGGTGATTACCCCGGGGATGGCAATGTCGCCCGCCAGGACCAGATTGGGCGGCAGATCCTCGGCCAGGATCCGGCGGATATCGTTGACCGAGAAAATCGCGACCATCTGTCTTTTCTCATTGACGACCGGATAATAGGCGCCCTCGGCGGTGGCGATCCGCTCGAGAATCTGCGGCAGAGCCAGATTTTCCGGGATCAGGGTCGGCCGGCGGCCGTGCTCCTCCAGATCGGCAACTTTGATCCCTTCCAGGACGTCGACAATGAACTCGCCGAGATGGGCGGGCGAATCCATGCGGCCCTTTAACTGCTTGTTGTATATGCTGTTGCGCGGAAAGACGATCATGGCCAGAACGCAGACCAGCATCAGGGGAGCGAGCAGGCCATAGTTGCCGGTCAGTTCGCTGACCATGATCAGGGTGGCGATCGGTGTGTTCGACACGCCGGCAAAGAAACCGGCCATGCCGATCAGCACGTAGGCGCGCGGATCGTAAATCAGGGTGGGAAAGATGATTTCGGCGGAAGCGCCGAAGGCGCCGCCGAGCATGGCGCCGATCACCAGGCTCGGTGCGAAAACCCCGCCGGAGCCGCCTGAAGAAATGGTCAGGCTGGTCGCCAGGATCTTGGCGAGTGCCACCAGCATCATAACCCAGAGGGCCACCTTGCCGTAGAGGGCCGCCTGCACCATGCCGTAACCCGAGCCGAGCACCTGGGGGACGGCCATGGCCAGGCAACCCAGCAGCAGGCCGCCGACCGCTGGTTTCAGGGCGGTCGGGAAATCCCAGCGCCGGAACAGGGCCTGGACCCCGTAAAAACAGTCGACGTACAGCTTGCCCAGCCCGGCACAGAGAAGCCCCAGCAGGGCGAAGAAGATCAATTCGGTCGGATGTTCGAAACTGAAATGGGGGGTGGCCAGCAGCGGCTGCCAACCGGTCGTCGCGCCAAACAGGGAAAAGGCGACGATTGAGGAAATGATCGCCGGGATCAGGCCTTCATTCTCGAACTCCGGGTTCTTGTAGAGGACTTCGACGGCAAACAAGGCGCCGCCGAGCGGCGCGCGAAAGGTCGCACCGATCCCGCCGGCCATGCCGGCCAGCAACAGAACGCGCCGGTCGGCGGCTGATAATTTCAGGCGGGCGGCGATAAAGGAGCCGAAGCCGGCGCCGATCTGGGCGATCGGTCCCTCCCGTCCCGCCGAGCCGCCGGTGCCGATGGTGGCGATCGATGCCAGTCCCTTGATGATCGGCACCCGGCCACGGATATGGCCGCCCTTGTTGTGGAAGGCGTCGATTGCCGCATCCGTGCCGTGCCCCTCGGCCTCAGGTGCGAACTTGAAAACCAGCAGACCGGAGATCAGGCCGCCGATTACCGGAATGAGGAACAGGAACCAGCGGTGATCCATGGCCAGGGAATCGATGGAGCGTTCCCCCAGGCCGAGAATGGCTTCGGCGCCTTCCCGCGGCGGATCGTAGCCGGCCAGGGAATGCAGGAAAAAATCTTCAACGCTGTTGGCGGCAAAATAGAAGAGAACGGCGGCTCCGCCCGTGATCAGGCCGACCAGGATGCTCAGAACCACCGGCCGGGTCAGGGCTCGCCAGTTGATTCTCTGCCAGTACGGCTTGAGCGTATCGAATAAGGGTGCAAACACCGGATAAGCAGCCTGAAAAAAGAGGGCTGATGAATGAATACAGCAGCAGAATCACTTTGCGGACATTAAAACAACAGCAACCGCGGTGGCTGGCCGACCTGGATCAGCAGCCTTTGAATCCGGTCTATTGTTTGCGAACCGAAGCCAGCCATTCCGAGTTGACCAGTTCCACGTTCCGGCGGTAACCGACGGTAATCATTTTACTGTCTTCAATGGTTTTCATGGTTGAGCAGACCAGGAAATTGGAAAAGTCCAGGTCCCGGAAGATGTTTTCCTTGGTCCGGGCAGAGACTGGACCGGACTTCTCCAGTTCGGCCAGCAGTTTCTCCCGGTGATCCGCTCTGCCGGGATTGGTCATGTTCAGGTAGACCAGGCCGGCGATCACGGCCAGGAATAGAAGCTTCTTGAGCATGGTGCGGCCCTCCGAAATTTCGCCCAGCATAACGCAAAAGCCCGGTTTTGGCCAGTACGTGGTGAGGTTGCCGGTGCTGCGGAGTGATTTTATTTGACACTGACGTCGAATTCCACCCGGCTGGGAGGGATGCCCTCCTGATCGGGAGGTTTCTCGAGATCGGGAGTGACCAGGAAGATACGTTCCGCTGGCACGCCGTTCTGCTCCACAAGGTTATGACGGACAGCCTGGGCCCGCTGCTGGGCCAGACGCGACAGCTCCTGCGTGCCGACCGAGGTGTTGGCATAGATCAGTTTTTCCATTTCCTCATTCGGCAAATGCTCGATCATACCGAGGAAATTGCGTGGTTTCGGGAAGTCGGTTCGCTTGTAAACCTGCCAGAGGTATTCTGAATACTGTTCCTGGGTAAGCTGTTCAAGGGTCAGGCTGTCCGCAGCCTCCCCGGTGAGCTGCCGGCCTTCTTCACTGGCGTAGCGGGCCAGGATTTTCTCCCGCAGCTGAACCCGGCGGTACCCCTCGGGGTCCTCTTCCGGATCAATATAGCCGCGGATTTCCAGCGTCAAGGCGGGCCGCTGCAGCAGAGCCTCGGCCAGCTTGTCAAGTTTCTGCTTCTGTTCCGGGCCGAGTTCATGGGTGCCAGGAGCAAAAGCCACCGAGCTGAAGTCCTCGCCGCCGCCCCCCGGGATCAGGGCTCCCAGCAGCGCCAACGGCGAAGTCGCCGCCTTGACCAGGAGATTCTTGATCACGGTCCAGACCACTCCGGCGACGCTGAATTGGGGGTTGCCGAGGTCGCCAGAAACCGGAATGTCCAGGTGAATTTCGCCGCTGCGGTCTTTGAGCAAAGCCACCGCCAGCTTGACCGGCAGGCCGACGGCGCGATCGCTCGCCACCGGTTCGCCGAAGGAAAATTGATCCAGGAAAACGGCATTGCTGGCCTGCAGTTGCTGGCCTTCAACCTGATAGTTCAGGGAAAGATTGAGTTTGCCTTTTTCGATCAGGTAGCCGAGGTAGGTCCCCGAATAGGGCGACATGGGGCTCATCTCGATGTCGCTGAAGTCGAGGTCAAGATCGAGGTAGAAGGGCTTGCCGAGCGGGTTGACCTCGCCCTCGATAACCAGCGGCGACTGATTGCGCAGCCGGCCGCGCAGATCGACCGTAGCCCGGCTGCCGCTCGCCGAGTTGAGTCCCTGGATGCTGCCGCCGAGCTGACGCATGTCGGCGTGGAAAGGACGGGTCAGATGGCGGTCGGTGAAATCGACCTGGCCGCCCTGCAAGGTCACCTTTGCAATCCGAATGTCGTATGGCGGCGCGTCGGGAACCGCTTCGGTCGGCTGAGCCGGCGGTTCCTCCTGAGCCTCTTCATCCTGTCCCGCTGCATCCGGCGGCCCTTTGCGAAAAGCCTGAACCAGGTTGAGGCGGGCGTCCTCATCGACCAGCACCTTGGCAAAGTAATCGCTCATGGTGACCGACTCGACGGCCAGTTCCAGCGGCGCCCAACTGCCGTCGATGCCCGCAACCTGAAAGCTCTTCCACCTGACCAGGTCCTCGTGATGGAGAGCGTCGAGGGTATGCAGGCTTTCGATCCCCAGATCGCCGCTGAAGCTCGCCTCGATCCCTTTGCTGCCGAGGGTCAGGTCGGTGTTCAAGCTGGCATCGAAGCGGCCGTCTTCGAGGATAATGTCCGAGCGATCGGCGATGTAGGGAGCCAGCACGGTCAGCGGCAGGCGGCGAAGCTGGCTTTGCAGCCGATAATTGCCCGCCGACGGGTCTATGGAGCCGGACAGGTTGACGGAGCCGGTTTGGTTCAGGGTCGCCTGCAGTTCAAAGGGACTGGCGCGCTCGCCCGGGACAGCCAAATCGTTGATACCGATTCCGAGCCCGGTCAGCAGAAATCTGGCCTCTTCGCTCGGCTGGCGGTCCCGGAAGTCGACCGACCAGTTCTTGAGGGCGATTTCGGCGATATTTAAACGAAATCCTGCACCGGCTTCGGTTTGCCGGTCTGTCCCTCTTTCACCAGGGGCGCCGTTATCGGCGGCGGTCAGCACGGGGTAATCGGGCGACAGGAACGACATCCGGCCGTCTCTCTGCCGGGAAAACCGCAGATCGCCGCCATCGAGCTCAACGGCCGCCAACTCCAGGCTGTTGGCCGCCAATTGATAGTCGAGCCCCCGGACCGAGAGCTTCTCCAGCCGGAATCCCTCCGGTCCCGGCAGCGGCAGTTCGAAATCCCGCACGTCAATCTGCCCCTGCCGGACCGCCAGCGGAACCTCCTGATCAATGACCAGGTTGGCTGCCAGGTCAAGCCTTCCGCCCGGACGAACCGCGATATAGTCCTGGTAATAGGGCTGATAGACGGCCAGAGGCAGGGGCCCCGCCTCGAGGTTGAGGTCCATGGCAAACGGCTGCAGGGAGAGCTGGCCATCGGCAGCCAACTGCTCCTTGTAGTCCGTGGTCAGCTCAGCGGTCACCGGGATAGCCGTCTCGGCGGGCCAGGCAAGTCCCTCAATATCGACCATGATTTCCCGGGCAGTCGTTTGAAAGCCGCCGGCCGGCTGTTGATCCCGGAAGTGCAGGATTCCGTCGCGCAGCCGGAAGCGGTCCAGGGTCAACTGCAAACCGACAGCTTCGGTATCTTCCTGGTCCGCCGGTCCCATGCCCCTGCTCTTTTGCTGCGGCATCTGCAGCCGTTCGAAATTCCAGAGTCCTTCGGCATCGCGCAAGACATGGGATTCCAGGTCGTAGATGTCGAGGCTGGCCAGGTGGATCTGCTGGTCCAGCGGACGGGAAGCAGCGAGATTGGCGCGCAGCAGCGGCAGGAAGATCAGCGGGCCGCCGGTCGGGTCCCTCAGGTCCACGGCGGTCAGAAAGATTTCCCCCGCAATCTCGAGGTCC
>DATFJP010000312.1:0-8859 GCA_035269105.1 Desulfuromonadales bacterium | reverse complement strand
ACCACCACCTGGTAGCTGCCTGCCGGCAGGGAGATGGTATATTCGCCGGTGGTGACCTGTCGCGACTCCACGGTCACTGTCGCCGGCGTCCCGGCGTTCTCGCAGGTCAGAATCTGCCGAAGCTCGATGGTCGCTGCCTGGTCCATGGGGGCGCCGATAAGGTCGACCGTGAACAGCAAGGTGCCAGGTCCAGCTGCATCGGCATCCAGATTGAAGTCGATAGTCGTCGGATTATTCGCCGCCAGGCTGACGGCCCGGCAGGCGGGCAGGTAGCCTTCCCGGCTGGCAAGCAGGTGGTAATCCCCGGGCATCAGGAAGAGGGTGTATTCGCCGTTGTCCTCGGTCACGGTTCCGGCCTCGATCACCACCTGGTCCCTGGGATCGGTGGCTGCAGGCGCAGTGGTCTGGGCGTTGACCAATGCGCCGGCCAGAGGCACCGGGTCCGCGGTCGGCTCCGTGACCGGCGGGGCCGCGGTCACGGTCCCCTCGATCACAGCATTGGTCTCGGTTTGCAGCACCTTGATGGTCGGCTTGAGCAGGTACTGGCCGCTGGCACCGGCTTTGACCACCGACCGGCTGGCATCGAAATCCAGGAGAAGTTCCGTCTCGGTATCAGCCAGGATGTCGAAACCCTTGACCAGCTTCAGACCGCTCTGAACACCGCTGGGCACTTTCAGTTCATGAATTTCGTTGTCATCCTGGTCGATAACATAGTTGGCAAAGGGATGCGCCTCTCCCAGGATGTTGGCGTCGGCGTCGGGCGATTGGCCGATGAACAGGCGCATCTGGGTGTAGTGCCCCGCTGCCAGGGCGGCCTGGCCGAGTTCTTCACGCACGCCGTTGACCAGTTCCAGCAAATTGTAGGTTTGTGCGGGTTCGGCGACCGTTTGCCAGAGGCTTTCCTCGTTATTCTCACTGCCGGCATGAACCTCCACCCGGGCAATCGTTACGTAAACCGCCTGGTAGTCATCCGTGGCCGCGTCGGTCAGGACGGTGGTCAGGGTCCCCTGGCCGCTAATGGCACCGCCGTCATCACCACCATCCCCATCGTCACCACCGCCGCCGCAAGCCGCCAGAGACAAGGCCAACAACAGGGCAAACAGCAGGCACTGCAACTTTTTCAGGACATTCGTGATCATCTTGATCCTCCTTTGGTTTTACCGGCAACCGGATCGCGGAGCAGGGTTTGCCAAGAGTTTGACAGGCCGCCAACTGCGCCTCGGTTGGCCGCAGCAGGCTGAGACCCCATGTTTGAAAGTTAGCAGATACACCAAGCTCAGCAAGTCGTATGCCTTAACTTTAAGATTTTGTTTTATAAGAATTTTTTGGTTTTCGACAAAACCTGCCGCGATTTTTTCCGTTATCTCGAGATACCATCTGCCGGCAATTGTCAGGCCCGGCCCGAGTGGCCCGGGAGGCCAGGCTTTTTGCTTTCGAGTCAAGCACTGCCGCCGCCTGTCGGAACAGGACCGGATTTCGCCCCCAAAGACAGGGATTTTCCCCCGAAATCATTCAGGATTTGCTATACTGAAAAGGTATGACCGCAGCCCAAACAATCCGGCCGCTCCACCGATCACGGATCACCGATCACGGATCACAACCCATGAACTACTGGCTGATGAAATCCGAACCCGACTGTTTCTCCTTCGACGACTTGCAAAAGGCCGGGGTGGAACCCTGGGACGGTGTGCGCAACTACCAGGCCCGCAACATGCTCCGCGACGAGATCCAGGTCGGTGACGGGGTGCTTTTTTATCACAGCAATTGCAAGGAACCGGCGATAGTGGGCATCGCCGAAGTGGTGCGCAACGGTTACCCGGACCCGACCGCCTTCGATCCCCGGGAAAAACACTTCGATCCCAGATCAAATCCGGCCAACCCGCGCTGGTACCAGGTCGATGTCAAGTATGTCCGGCACCTGAAGCAGGCATTGAGCCGTGACGACCTTCGCCGCCATCCGGTGTTGTCGAAAATGGGGGTGCTGAAAAAAGGCAATCGCTTATCGGTGATGCCGGTTACCGCGGAACAATGGCAAGCCATTGTTCGGGACGCGTGACGAGCAGCGAAGGGCGAGAAAAACAGGCATGAATGCTTTAATCTTGAAATATATACTCAAGAAAGATTTCAACATTTCGCAGTCCACTCTTCGCACTTCTCGCTTCGAAAAAAGGGTCGGGTCATGAAGAAAGCATCGAAAATCATTATCGGCATTGTGGTTGTCCTGGTAGCACTGGTGATCGGTCTGGTCGTTCTGGCCAAAGTACTGATCACCCCCGAACGGGTGCGGGCGACGGTGGTGCCGATGGCAGAGAAGGCCCTGGCGCGCGATGTCAGCCTCGGCGAGATTCAGGTCAGCCTCTTTTCCGGGATCGAACTGCACGACCTGACGGTCAGCGAGCAGGAGGGCGGAGAGGCCTTCATTGCCAGCGACCTGGTGCGGCTGCGTTATCAACTGCTGCCGCTGCTGGCGATGCGGGTGGTGATCGATGAAGTCCTGATCGAAGCGCCGCGCATCCGGGTGGAGCGCTTTGCCGGCAATCGCTATAACTTCAGCGACCTGCTTGGTGAGGAGAATACTGCGGATAGCGAGCCGGGTGGGAGCGGGGCGGACGCCAGCGAAGGTATCGCCACGCCACTCGGCCTGCTGGTTACCGAGGTGCGCATCACCGATGGTCAGCTGGTTTTCTTCGACCACCTGGTCAACGGCAAGGCTCCCTATCGCCATGAGATCACCGCCTTCAACCTGTCGGCTTCCGACATCACCCTCGACGGCAAGGTACCGGTGACCGTCAGCGGCAAGCTCAACGATGCCAAACTCGATCTGCAGGGCACCCTGGGTTTGCAGCCGCCGGCCATGCACGGCGATCTGACGCTGACCGGGCTGGACGCTCTCCAGTTCAAGCATTACTTTGAAGACGCGCTGCCCGGCACACTCGACGGCCTGCTGCTGGGTCTGGAAACGTCTTTTGAAGGATCCCCTGAGCAGGTGACGGCCGTGGGCCGGCTGACCGCCGACAACCTCAACCTGACGCTGACCGACATGCCGGAGGCGCCCCTGGAGGATGCTCGCATCGGCATCGACTACGATCTGGCCATGGATCTTGGCCAAGACAAGTTGACGCTTGCCCGGCTGGAGGTTGATTTCAACGGCATCAAGATGGCTGCCAAGGGGAGTGTGGCGGCCTTGACCGCCACGCCGCGAGCCGATTTGACGGTCGACATCCCCAACCTCGATCTGCGCACCGCGGTGCAGGCGCTGCCTTCCGGGTTGCTCGGCCCTTCGGTGGCCGAACTGGACCCGGCCGGCCAGATCACCGCGCAGGCCACCCTGGGCGGCAGTATCGACCAGCCGCAGCAGATGCTGCAGAATGCCAGCCTGACCCTCGACAAGGTCCAGGCCTCGGCCGGCGGGCAGCGTCCCTCCCTGGACGGTCGTTTGCTGCTCGAAAACGATCAGCTGCGGTCGGAGAACCTGCTACTCGGTCTCGGCGAAAACCAGGCCGAAATCACCCTGACCGTCAGCAACCTGTTCCAGCCGGTCAAAGTCGTGCGTGCCGATCTCCGCTCCGAGCGATTCCTGCTCGATCCGCTGCTGGGCGGAGCGGCGGCCGCCGGCAGCGGCGGGTCTGAAACCGAACCGGCGGCCGGCGAAGGAGGCAAGCTGGGACCATTCGACATTCCGGTACGCGCCGAGGGCGAGATCCGCATCGCTGAGACCGTCTACAAGGGCATGACGGTCCAGGATTTCGCCGCCGACTACAGTCTGCGCGACAATGTCCTGACCATCAGCCGCATGGACGGTCGGGTGGCCGGCGGCCAGTTCACGAACAGCGGCCAAGTGGATCTCGGCCGGGAAGGGCTGGCCTATACGGCTGACCTTGACCTGCAGGCCATTCAGGCCAACCCCCTGCTCAGCGCCTTCGCCCCGGCCGCTGCCGGGGTCCTGTTCGGCCAGCTGGACCTGGCGCTCGGTCTCGAGGGGGCCGGCACCGAATGGCCGACGATCCGCAAACAGCTGGACGGCAAAGGCAACCTGTTGCTCAGCAACGGCAAGCTGGTCAGCCCCGAGTTGGTCAACGGCCTGGCCAATGTCCTCAACCTTGGCGATCTCAAGGAACTGGTCTTCGATACCTTCAAGGGTAACCTGCGCATCGAGAACGGCAAGGTTCTGCTCGACGGCTCGGTGAACAGCTCACGCATCAAACTCTATCCCAAAGGCAGTATCGGCCTGGACGGCTCCCTGGACATGGGACTTGATACCCGGCTCAGCCCGGAATTGGCCGCGCGGGCGGATGCCGGGGGCAAGGTGACCCGTTACCTCAAGGACGACCAGGGCTGGACCCGCCTGCCGCTGCAGCTGGGCGGCAGTTTCGGCAGTCCCAGTTTCGGCCTCGACGCCAAGGGCCTCCAGCAGAGCGCCACCCAGGCGGTCAAGGAAGAGCTCGGCAAAAAACTAGGCGAGAAGCTGCTCGGCAAGCCGAAGTCGGACAGCGGTTCGGGCGAAACCGAGCAGCAGGAAGAACCGGCGGCGCAGAAGCTGTTGAAGGGGTTGTTTGGGCAATAATCACCGATCACCGATCACTTAAACAAAACGGAGTGAAAAAGAATGGGTGTTGAACAATTCAGCGGATACGAGGTGATCCGGGCGGCGATGGAAGTCGAAAAGACCGGCCACCGTTTCTATTCCGACATGGCCCAGCGGGCGGTCAACGGCACTGTCAAGGAACTGTTCGCCATGCTGGCTCAGGACGAGGTCGAACATCTCCAACGGTTGATGACCCTGGGCAAGAAGTACGAAGAGGGCGCATACTTCGATAACGAGGAGGAGTTTCTGCCCTACCTGCAACGGTTCCAGGCCGAGGAAATCTTCCCCAGCCCGGAGAGTCTGGCCGGTGTCGTCAGCAGTCCGGAACTTGACAAGCGGGCCCTGGACCTCGCCATCGAAGCCGAAAAGAAGTTCGCCGCCTATTTCCAGACCGCCGCCGAAAACGCCCGCGAAGCGGATGGTAAGGACGCTTTTAGCTGGCTGGCCGGAGAGGAAGAGCGGCATGCGGCCATTTTGAAGGAGCGGCGGCAGAAAATCGCTGGGTGAAGGTTTAGTGATCCGTGATCCGTGATCGGTGATCGGTACAATCAAAGGCTAAAGTCTCAAATATTACAGCATCAATTGCGGGTTCCTGAATTTGATTGCCGGTTTTTGTTTAGCCCCGATCACCGATCACGGATCACCGATCACCGATCACGGGTCATCGATCACCGATCACATTTATATGGTTTTCTTATGAACATCTCTGACAACCGGTACTGCTTGATCTGCGGCAAAGACAATCCGATCGGGCTGAAAGCCCATGTGCAGGTCGACGAGCAGGCGCACTCCGCTACTTGCCGGGTCGCGGTGCCGGCCGAATTCCAGGGCTGGCAGGGCATAGTGCACGGCGGCATCATCGGCGCCCTGCT
Source organism: Desulfuromonadales bacterium (assembly GCA_035269105.1). GTDB lineage: Bacteria > Desulfobacterota > Desulfuromonadia > Desulfuromonadales > BM103 > JAQYVZ01. Next base: position 3,402 of record DATFJP010000312.1, on the reverse strand, counting down.
CGACGAGGTCTGCGTCCATGCCGGCATGACCGTGGCCATGCCGGTGGTGACCGGCGAATTGAAAACCCGCTACCGCAAACCGGTACCCGTGGAGCAAATGCTTACCATCAGTGCCCGGGTCACTGCCCACCAGCGTCGCACGCTGACCGTCGAGGCCGAACTGGCCGCTGACGGCATGGTGCTGGCCAGCGCGGTGGCGACGATGGTGGTTGTCGTCCAGTAAGCCCAGTCTCAACCTTTTTTTTCGGCAGCTGTTTCGGCGTGAGGAGAGAACAATCATGATCAGAAAAAATGAAGAGGTTGAGACTGCAGGCCTCGAGCAGATTGCCGCAATGCTTTGTGTGGCAGCCCGGACCGCGCCCAAGGGCAAAGGCAAGGACCTGCTGGAAACGGCCGTCATCAGTGGTGACCAAAAGCGACTGCTCCAGGAGCGGATGCGGCAGATCGCCAAACGGGACGGCGTAGACTTTTTTCACCGCGATGCCGACAATCTGGACCATGCTCCTTTTGTCGTCTTGATCGGTACGCGCAAGGAAGCGCTGGGCATCCCCCACTGCGGTTTCTGCGGTTTCGCTGATTGCGCCGCCATGCAGAACGCCGGCGGTACCTGCTCTTTCAACAGCGGCGATCTCGGCATTGCCGTGGGCTCCGCGGCCGCCCTGGCGGCCGACTGCCGAGTCGACAACCGCATCATGTATTCAGCCGGCAAAGCCGCCATCGAACTCGATCTGCTTGGCAGCCAGGTCAAGATCGTCTATGCTGTGCCGTTGGCGGCGAAAGGTAAGAATCCGTTCTTCGATCGCAAATAAACATGGCGGCGCGAGATGCGAAACGCGAAGCGCGGAAACTCAAAGACTTGCTAGGAGCCTGTCGGGCTATACGGACTAGAGCGAAAATTTGAGGCTTCGAGAACAGATTTCAGCTCGTTCGCAGGCTCATAGCCATAGCTATGGGGCAAAAAGGAGCTGAAATATGGACCGAAGGATCGAATTTGCAGCCAGTTCATGGATAGCCCGACAGGCTCCTAACGTCCACTTGATTTTCGCATTTCAAGATCGCCGATCTGGCCCGCTATGCCCAAAATCAAAGCATTCGGCAAAATGAGTGATGAAAAATTAGCCTTTGTTGCTATCGTGCTAAGCATACGCTGGAGTAATGTCGCCGGGAATTTAAAATAATCTCTTTATAAAACAGTTGGTTGTAAGGAAAATTCGAGTGGTTGGTCGGTTTGGGCAAGGTCTTTGCTCCAAAAGGGGGTGCGCTGGTTGACAGGACTTTGTCTGCCATGACGGCGCACAACCATGGAGAGGCAGCGCGGGAAGCGTCCTCAGGCCGGCTATCCCACCCCTGCTCACAACCGACTCCTAATCGCAGCATTCAAAAGCACCAGGAGGAGCCTTTCATGAGGAAAGTCGAAGCAATCATCAAGCCTTTCAAGCTCGATGAAGTCAAGGAAGCGTTGAACGAGATCGGCATCCAGGGGATTACGGTCTGCGAAGTCAAGGGTTTTGGTCGTCAGAAAGGCCATACCGAACTCTACCGCGGAGCCGAGTACGTCGTCGATTTCATCCCCAAAATCAAGATGGAGATTATCGTCGGTGACGACCTGGCCCCCAAGGTTGTGGAAGTGATCGGCGAATCGGCCAAGACCGGCCGGATTGGTGACGGCAAGATTTTCGTGACCCAGATCGAAGAGATCGTCCGCATCCGGACCGGCGAGACTGGCGAAGACGCAGTTTAAACCCAAGGGACGCGGGTCGCGGGACGCGGCAAACCTTCTGCTTTGAAGATTAACCACGGACCTCGAGCCACGCACCGTTTCTTTATTCAAGCAAAGGAGAATGTTTATGAGTCCGCAGGAAGTCCTCAAGTTTGCCAAGGATAACGGCTGCAAGATGGTCGATTTCAAGTTTCTTGATTTCGTCGGCATCTGGCAGCATTTCGCCATGCCGATCAGTGAATTCAGCGAAGAGACCTTCGAAGAGGGGGTTGGTTTCGACGGCTCGTCGATCCGCGGCTGGCAGCCGATCCACAACAGCGACATGCTGATCATGCCCGACTCGAAAACCGCCAAGCTCGACCCGTTCGTGCAGGTGCCGACCCTGACCCTGATCTGCAATATCATCGACCCGATCACCAAGGAAGGCTACACCCGTGATCCCCGCTTCATCGCCCAGAAGGCGGAAGCCTACCTCAAATCGACAGGCATCGGCGATACGGCCTTTTTCGGGCCCGAGCCGGAATTTTTCATTTTCGACGATATCCGCTACGATTCAACGTCCAACGAGTCCTTTTACGCCATCGATTCCGTCGAAGGCATCTGGAACACTGGCCGTGATGAATTTCCCAACCTCGGCTACAAGCCGCGTCACAAGGAAGGCTACTTTCCCTGCGCGCCGACTGATTCGATGATCGATCTGCGCAACGAAATGGTCGAAGTCCTGCAGAGCGTCGGCATGACCATCGAGGCCGTTCACCACGAGGTCGCCACCGGCGGCCAGGCGGAGATCGACATGCGCTTCGATTCCCTGCTCGCCATGGGGGATACGCTGCAGTGGTTCAAGTACATCATCAAGAACGTCGCGGTCCGCAACGGCAAGACCGTCACCTTTATGCCCAAGCCGATTTTCAACGACAATGGCTCGGGGATGCACTGCCACCAGTCGATCTGGAAAGACGGCAAGAATTTGTTTGCCGGCGACGGCTACGGCGGTCTGAGCAAGACAGCGATGTACTACATCGGTGGCATCATCAAGCACGCCGAGGCGTTGTGCGCCTTCACCAACCCGACCACCATCTCCTACAAGCGGCTGGTCCCCGGCTTTGAAGCACCGGTCAACCTGGCCTACTCCAACCGCAACCGCTCAGCGTCGCTGCGCATCCCGGTGACCGACAACCCGAAGTCGAAGCGCGTTGAATACCGCACCCCCGACCCGAGCTGCAACGGCTACCTGGCGTTTGCCGCCCAGCTGATGGCCGGACTCGATGGCATTGAGAACAAGATCGACCCGGGTGAGCCGCTCGACAAAGACATCTACGGCATGTCGCCGGAAGAACTGAAGGACATCCCGAGCGTCGCCGGCTCGCTGGCTGAAGCGCTGGACGCCCTCGAGGCCGATCACGACTGGCTGCTCAAAGGCGACGTCTTCACCAAGGACGTCATCGACATGTGGCTCTCCTACAAGCGGGAGAACGAGGTCGACGCTGTGCGCATGCGCCCGACGCCCACCGAATTCGCCCTCTACTACGACTGCTGATCCAGACGCTTGCGCACCAAGTAAAAACCGGCGCCGGGGAGATGTTCCCGGCGCCGGTTTTTTTTTGTTTTATTTTGAACAATAACCGCAAACCGGCGGCAGCGGGCCGCTTGTAGGGGCGGGGTTTCCCCGCCCTGGTTTATCG
>DATFJP010000311.1:0-2992 GCA_035269105.1 Desulfuromonadales bacterium | reverse complement strand
AAATTTTAACACCGATCCAGCGGGCATCCGGCGCCGCCCCGATCACGGTGCCGGCGGCATCGCCGCCGAGTATTACGCCGGTGACCTGGGTTCCATGGCCGCTGGTGTCATGGGGCATGTCAGGATGCTCGCCATTGGGATCGAACCAGCTGTTGCCGCCGCCTCGCCAACGCGGACCGAGATCGGGATGATCGAGATCCACCCCGCCGTCCATAATGGCCACCGTCACCCCCTGCCCCATATAGCCTTCCGCCCAGACCGGCGGAGCATGGACCAGGTCGATGTTGAACTCGGCCGGGAAATCCGGTTGATCCTGCCGCGTCGCTGGCAACCTGATCCTCTGGTCGAAGGTGATTGAAGCGACCTCCGGCATGGCGGCAAGCTCCTCAACCTGGGCGGGCGTGGCCTCGAAGGCCAGGCCATTAATCAACCAGAGGTTTTGGATTTTCTGGATTTCATGGCGGTGGAGCCGGACCATCAATGGTTGCCGGTTACGCTCGGCCCGGGCCTGCATGGTTTCGATCAGGCGAGTTCTGGCCTGGGCCCGAGCCGGCCCTTTCGCCCGCGTGGGTACGGCCAGGGCCTGGGGCTCGACGGAACCGCGCAGACGCACGATGACCGGGATTTTGCCATCCTCGGAAAAATCGGTGCTTGCTTGTCGTGGTATGGAGGACAAAGGATTGGGAATGGCAGCAGACAGCAATTCCGGCCCACGGAAAATGCCGAGGGATACGATTAAAAGAATTTTCAACCAAAATGGCCAAACAGAAAAAACTTTGTGCAGATTCATCATTCTCGGTGTCCAGGTTTGGGTGTTGTGAAAACCTGCTGCCCAGAACTGGTCTTTACGCCGGGTTGGGTGTTCAGGATATCAGTAACTGCCTTGCCGGAAAAGAATAGCCTGCACGGCTTTCCTTAAAATCTATCCGTGGAAATAAAGGCTCCGGTTGTCGGTATGACTCAAATCAAGCCGCACGATTTCATCGAAGTCCCGTAACCGAGTTTGAGGAATGGAGATACACGCAGCAAGGACACCTGAAGTTTACCGGCCCGTTCCCGCCAGGGAAACCTCACCCTGCTCGCGCACATTGATGCGGGGACGCAGCTGGCCGATATCGAGGCGGGCGTGGAGTTCGTAGGCGAAAGTCTGCCGCGGCCGGTTCATAAGGGAAGACAGCAGGCTTGCGCTGCTGAGCAGATCCGGCGTTGCGGTCAGGGTGATGTCGCCCTCCCCGTAGCCTGCGATCACCGGCAGATCGCCCGAGACGCCGGTCAGGATCTTATGACCCTCGAGAATCACCGAGTAGACGATCCCGTCCAGCCGCAGCGGCGTCCGGTTCGGGTTGACGATATGCAGGCCGATCTCGAAGCGCGGCACCACCCCTTCGGACGGCAGGATGCGGAAAGAGCTGACGCCGACCGTCGGTGTTTCGAAGTCACCATCCAGCCCGGCGCAGCCGGATATGGCCGAAAACATGACGAGCGCAATGGCAAAGCGAATCAATCCTGGCATCACGAGCCTCCTGGAGGGATACCTCCGGCATGGTTTGCGACCATTATACCCGGCCGCTCCTCGCGACGAAAGGGAACCTTGGTCGGGGCCACTCAATTATCAAGTGCCCTGGGGAATTCTCTCTGGGAAATATCCCCCTTTCAAAGGCTTTCCTCACGCCCGTTCGCTGCACTCACTCATGTCCGCGGAGTACGCGGTAAAAGCAAATGCTTTTGGTTTAAACCTAAATCGGTTTTTTGCCTTTAACTGCGAACTCTGCGAACACCGCGTGAGACACGACTTGCAAAGACTTTTCTCACGGCCGTTCGCTGCACTCACTCATGTCTGCAAAGTACGCGGTTTTAAACCAATGCCTTGGATTTTAACCCTGAAGAGTTTTTGCTTTTAACTGCGAACTCCGCGAACACCGCGTGAAATACGATTTTCAAAGTCTTCCCTCACGCCCGTTCGCTCCGCTCACTCATCCCTGGGGAGAGACTACATGCATCGCCCGGAGCAGCCTGTATAATTCACCAATTCAATAATCAAAAAATATCGGTTGATTAGAGATCGACCCGGGAAAACTGTATTGACTTCCCCGGTAACGCGCCCTAGGATTACATCTGATTTTGTCTTAATTAAGCAAACCGCTCTGTCCTGACCCCGCCGTTCCGCCGGATTGTGCGAACTGTGCCGAAGGAGATCCCATGGAAAGTCCGTCTTACAACACCGATATCGTCCGGAGCTTCGTGACCTGGAGCATCGTCTGGGGGCTGGTGGCCGTGGTGGTCGGCGTGCTGATTTCCTTCCAGATGACCACTCCGGAGCTGAACTTCTCGCCCTACCTGACCTACGGCCGCCTGCGGCCGGTGCATACCAACGCCGGCATCTTCGGCTGGGCGATCGGCAGCTTCTTCGCGCTCTACCTGTACATGGTCCAGCGCCTCTGCCGCGCTTCGTTGTGGAGCGTCGGCCTGGCGCGCTTCCAGCTGTGGCTCTTCAATGCCACCATCATCGCCGCCGCGGTGACGCTGCTGCTCGGCTTCAACACGTCCAAGGAATATCATGAGCTGGAGTGGCCGGTGGACATCATGGTGGTGGTCCTCTGGGTGATCTTCTCGATCAACATCATTATGACCATCGTCCGGCGCCGGGAGCAGCAGATGTACATCTCGCTCTGGTTCATGCTCGGCTCGCTGGTCGGCGTGGCGATCCTCTACCTGGTCAACGCCGGCGCGGTCCCGGCGTCGCTGTTCAAGTCCTACTCGATCTACGCCGGCACCAACGACGCCAATGTCCAATGGTGGTACGGCCACAACGCGGTCGCCATGGTGCTGACCCTGCCGCCGCTGGCGGTCTTCTACTATTTTCTGCCGAAATCGACCGGGGTGCCGATCTACAGCCACCGGCTGTCGATCATCGCCTTCTGGTCGCTGGTCTTCATGTACCTGTGGACCGGCGCCCACCACCTGCTCTGGACACCGGTTCCGGACTGGGTGC
>DATFJP010000310.1:0-18639 GCA_035269105.1 Desulfuromonadales bacterium | reverse complement strand
CTTCTCGGTATCCGCCGACTTTTTCAGCGCTGTGTTGCCGGGGACGCTCAAAACATTTCCGATCACCGAGGACCTTCTGCTGAATGCCATTTACGGCGGATTGTTCTTCGGCCTCGGCGTGGGGATCGTGTTCCGCTACGGCGGCACCTTCGGCGGAACCGTGATTCCGGCCCGCATTCTCAATGCCAGAACCGGCTACCCTTTGAGCCAGACCTTTTTCTATTTCGACGGCGGGATCATTGTCCTGGCAGGCTTGGTGTTCGGCTGGGAGCTGGCCATGCTCGGCATGCTGGCGCTGTTCATCAGCGGCCTGGCGGCGGACTTCGTTCTGGAAGGTGTCAGTCAGGTGCGCACGGTGACCATCGTCAGCGCCAATCCCGACGGCCTGAAGAAGGCGATCATGGTCAATCTCGGTCGCGGCATCAGCCAATGGGCGGTGACCGGCGGTTATTCCGACCGGAGCTTCACCATGCTGTTCTGTACCATCAGCCGCTCCCAGGTGCAAGACCTCAAGGCGATCGTCGCCGAGCATGACCCGGAGGCATTTTTGGTGGTCGGCGTGGCTCAACAGGCGGTCGGCAGTTTCAACTTTCAGCGCCATGCCAGCCTGGGCAGAAAGACAAAGACCACCGCCGCCGAAAGGTAACACTCCACCCGGGGAGTTCCGGGATCTTCCTGGACTTGACAGTCGCTGCCGTATTTTACCGATTCATCAGGTCAGATTTTCATTGACGAAGTCCCAGTTGACGAGTTTGTCCAGAAAGGCCTGGATAAAATCGGGGCGACGGTTCTGGTAGTCCAGGTAATAGGCATGCTCCCAGACGTCCACCACCAGCAAAGGCTTGGCGCCCTCGACCAGCGGCGTTTCCGCATTCGCGGTTTTGGCGACCTGCAGTTTGCCGTCCTTGAGGATCAGCCAGGCCCAGCCGCTGCCGAACTGAGTAGCACCGGCGTCCTTGAAGTCGGCGGCGAACTGGTCATAGCCGCCGAGATGCTCGTCGATCTTGTCGGCAATCCTGCCGGTCGGCCTGCCGCCGCCGCCGGGCTTCATGCACTGCCAGAAGAAACCATGGTTCCAGGCCTGGGCGGCATTGTTGAAGAGACCCTGGTTGCCTGACTTGGCGGCTTCCTTGATGATAGCCTCCAAATCCTGGTCGCCAAGGTTTTTATCCCTGATCATGTCGTTGGTTTTATCGACATAGGTTTTGTGATGCTTGCCGTAGTGAAATTCAAGGGTTCTCGCACTGATGGCAGGTTCCAGGGCATTCTGGTCGTAAGGCAGATCAGGAAGGGTAATCGACATGGTTGTCTCCTTTGGTTGCGGGAAGGCCTCTCTCCAAGGCTCTGACTGAGATTTTAACCTTAAAAAAAGAACATGCAACGGCTTCGCCGGCGGAAAGGATTTTTCTCGAGTCCGCATTCAGGAAAATCCTTGTGTATAATGTCTGTATGATGCGAATCCGCAAGGAGGACAACCATGGATATTAAAAAAGCCCTTTTGAATCCGACCAGCGTTTTCGCCCGGCCGGAGGATGTTCTCGCCGAGGCGTCTCTGTCCCGGGACCAGAAGATTCAAATTCTCAGACGCTGGGAATATGACGCCCGCGAGCTCGAAGTCGCCGACGACGAAAACATGGGTGGCGGCTCGCCGGATGTTCTGGATCGGGTCCTCGACGCCCTGCGCAGGCTGGATGCCGAAGCCGACATCGAAAAGACCCCGCCTACCAAGCAGGGAGGCGGGTAGCAGCCGCCTGTCGCTTTCCCGGAGAGACCGGCCCTTCGCCTTTTCCAAGTCGCCGGATTTCCCTCTGCCCGGTTTTACCCGTACAACTCCGACGGTGAGGAGCCCCGCCAGAACCCTGCCGATGACCACATGGCAAGGATTTCTTGCCCATGCTTACGGCAGGCCTTCAGGTCGTTAAAAGTGAATTGAATGCGTTTTGTTCTCTATAACATCTGTTATGCAACCGGCGCGAAAATGCAAGGCTACATCCGGCCCTCCCGGCGGAATCTGGAACGGATAGCCGGGTTCCTGCGCGACCTGGAGCCGGACCTGGTCGGGCTGATCGAGGTCGACCAGGGATCCTACCGCACCGGCGGTAAAAATCAGGTGCAAGTGCTCGCCGAAGCTCTGGGCCACTACCATTCGCATGCCGTCAAGTACGGGCAAAGGTCCTTCTGGCGGCATGTGCCGGTCATGAAGAGCCAGGGCAACGCGTTTCTGGCCCGCGATCGCATCCGCAATGAGACGTTCCATTTTTTCGATCGCGGCATGAAACGGCTGGTCATCGAGCTGGAGCTGGAGCATATGGTGGTCTTTCTGGTCCACCTGGCCCTGGGGGCGAAGGTTCGTCATCACCAGCTCGGCGTACTCTATGACCTGGTTCGCAGCACAGACCGCCCCTGCCTGGTGGCCGGAGATTTTAACCTGCTGTGGGGAGAACGGGAAATTGATCTGTTCCTGGCGGCAACCGGTTTGCAGAATGCCAACCGTGCCAATCTGGCGACCTTTCCCAGTTGGAATCCCCGCCGCCATCTCGACTTCGTGCTGCACAGCCAGGAGATTAGGGTGCATGATTTTCAGGTTCTGAAGGTGCCGTTTTCCGACCATTTGCCGATCATGCTCGATTTTGACGTCCTGGTCGAGGAAGAACAGCGGGAGATTCAGCGCCCACCCCACTGCTCCTGCCTGGAGTATGCCCGGAAAATATCAGCCGGCCTGGAGCCCTGAAGCGGTCGGTGACCCGCAACCATCAGCCATAAGGCCGCAAAAGGAGCTGTGCATGCGCAAGGACTTGAATTTCACAGCATACAAGCAACGTCTTGAGGCGCGTCGCGCCGAAATCCTGAGAGACCGGGACCGCGGGCAGGAGACGGACAACCAATCGCCGGTGGAACTTGATCAGAGCCGGGTGGGACGACTGTCGCGGATGGACGCCATGCAGCAGCAGGCGATGGCCCAAGCCACCACCCGCCGAACGGAGATTGAATTGCAGCGCATCTCTAAGGCGCTCGCTCGCCTGCTCGCGGACGAATACGGCTATTGTGTGAAATGCGATGAAGAAATCGCCGCAAAGCGGCTGCAGATTGATCCTGCCACCCTGCTCTGTATTGACTGCGCCAGATCCCAGGAAAAAATCTAACCGGAGACCGGCAACAGCATTATGAAGGAAGTATTTCCGGCGGGCGGCACACTCAGCAGAACCCGGGCGGCGCAGCAGCCAATGACGACCGTCAGGCAGGCGACTTTCGCGGGCATGGGAGGACGCCGGCCGTGGTCTTCTCTTCAGCCGATCGCCACCAGCTGCAAAGCAAAGGTCAGACCGCAACCGGCCAGATCATGGTTGCCGTCCAGCAGGACCTGGTTATCATCAACGCGACGGATGCGCATGATCCGCTGCTCGCGACCGGCCAACTCGATGCGGAGTTTTTGTCCGACCTCCAGAGCCTGTTCCGGCGGGAACAGTTCGCGGGGAACGTACAGCAGATTCTCTTTAAGGCGCGGGCCGTAGGCCTGTTCCGCCGACAGAAGGACATTGATTGTCTCGCCGATGGCCATGCCGAGAATCTGCTCTTCCAATGCCGGAAAAACCTGGCCGGCGCCAAGCTTGAAAATCAGCGGGTCGTCGGCTTCCCGCTGATCGAAAATGCGGCCATTGTCCAAGGTGCCGATATAATGGACGGTCACCTGATCTCCGGTTTTGGCTTTCTGCATTTTCACTCCTCACTTCCGCAAGTCCCCAGACCCGGTCAGACGGTCTCTTCAACGGCCTTTCTTCCGATCCAGCATATCGCCCATAACGTTGACCAGAAAATCGAAAACATCCTCGCGGCTCTGAATGAAAGGCGGCATCTCATCACCGGCCAGTTCTTCGAGACGATGCAGAACCTGCGCCTCACGGCAATCGAGCTCCCGCATCACCGCCTCCAGCATCGGGATCACGTCGTAAAGATCGTCGCGGTCGTAGGGGGCCGGGTCCGGTTTGCCGGTGAACTTCGGCTGCCGGCGTGCGGCCTTGTTGCGTCGGTACTTGAAATAGAGGTCGGAGGGTTTGATGTGCAATACCGCCATGCGCTTCCCCTTCAGTCTCAGTTTCGGCTGCAGCCATGCCCGCCGGTGCAGCCGCTGGTGCAAACGTTGTCGCTTCTGCCGCCGGTTTCGGCCAGCAGCGCTTCCAGGCTCCGGCCGTCGATCAGCCAGTTGCCGTTCACTTCGGTCCCCTCGAGCAGTCCGCGTTTGACATGCATCAGGACATTCAGGGGCGTTGTTTTCATCCGTCTGGCCGCTTCTGCAAGCGGCACGTGTTGCTGGTCGTTTTGCATGGCTTTTTCCTTCCCGATTCTTCTGTTTGATTGTCGGTTTACCCTCGGCCCGCCGCACTCTGCGCCGGCCGCAGTGCCCGTCCCCACGGGGACAATTTCACCAGCTCGAGCGCCTGCTGTTCGACTTCTTGCCGGACGGCCCTGTCCAGCTTCTTCTGCCAGCGGTGAGGAATGGCATCCCTGCCGTACCAGGCGCCGGCGATCATGCCGGCGATGGCGCCGGTCGTGTCGGCATCCCCCCCCTGGTTGACGACGCCGATCAGGCACTCTTCGAAACTGTCTGTCGTAAACAGGTAATGAAAAACCGTCTGCACGGTGTCGACCACATAAGCCGAGGCATTGCCCCGGTAATTCGCAAAAGAGAAACGAGCGTGGCTTGCCACCAGGTCGCCGGCCAGCGCCTGGAGGTCGGACCGTTGCCCGCCACAGAGCGCCTGCTGGACCATTCTGCCGACCGCAACACAAGCGGCATCGGAAAGCGGGTGATGGTGGGTGAGGCGGGCCTGAGCCACGGCGCAGCGGCTCAGCTCCGCCTGGTCGCCAAACGTAAACAAGGCGACCGGTGCCATGCGCATCGCAGCACCATTGCCGGCATCCCCCTCATTGAATGGCGTTTCCAGCTGCCCTTTGCGCATATAGTCACGGATGCCCCGCCGGCAGGTGGCACCGATATCCACCGGCCGGCTTCTCATCCAAGCCAGGAAATTGTCGGCGATTCCCTGCAAATCCCAGCCGCCGCGGGTCAGCAGCGCCCGCCCGAGGGCCAGCGACATTTCCGTGTCGTCGGTCACCTGGCCGGCCTTGAGGTAGAGCCAGCCGCCCCCCACGATTTTGCGGTGCACCTTGAAGCGGGCGCGGATTTCCCGCGGCGTCATGAATTCGGTGGTTGCGCCCAGGGCATCGCCAATCGCCAGCCCCAGATAAGCGCCTTGGGCGCGTGCGCAGACGTCCTCGTAATCCTGTCCGCTCAGCTCGCATGTCATCCGCCGATCAGAACCTTTACCTCGTATTCACCACCGATCACGATCGCCTCCCCCTCCCCCTTGAACAGGGATTTCGGCAGCAGCCCGCTCATGAAGAAAATCTTGGTCAAAGGCACGTCGGTGACCAAAACCCGGCTGCCGAATTCCCAGGCCTTTTCAAAATCCTCGGTGAACGAGTTGAGGCTGTTCAGGCGCAGAAGATAACGGTCCTTCGCCAGTCGCTCGACCACCTGGTGCTCGGCAAGGTCATAGACACCCCGGTACAGTTTGCGGTGGGTCTCCCCCGGCAGGCGGCGGGCCAGTTCGTACTGGATGAAGGCATACAGCAGGTCGAATTGCGCCAGGATCGCACTGGTTCGTTCCGCGCCTTTCATCCGTTCCAGCATATAGCGAAAATAGGCCGCCGAGTGCAGATCGCCGATCGGCTCACGGTGAAAGGTCGGCGGCAGTCCGAGCCGCGATTCGGCCCAGCCCTTGAGGACAGCACCCTCGATGGCATTGCTGTCGAACAACCAGCCGCGCAGAAACCGCAGGTAACTGTTCTTGAGGCTTTTGCGACTGTTGACCGTGCCCTCCTGCTGCCACTGGTGGAGCTGGAAGCGGACGTCCATGAAATCATGAAACACCGCACACCGGACATCGGGATCTTCCTGCTTGTCAAGTTTCTCGAACAATGGACGGCCGTTGTGCCGCACGCCCTGAATTTCCAGGGGTTGGGGGTGCCGGTTGTAATGCCGGGAAGCGATCGCCCAGGGCGGCAGGTTGCAACGATTCAAAGAAGACGCATACATGGTTTCGATTCTGGTTGCCCAGCGGACAGCCTTGCGCATCACCTAAAAACGCCGTCGAACAACACTGTGCCTGAATTTTAGGCAGCTCCGACACCGGCCAGGCACCGGGCCCATGTGATATGTCGTGCTGGCATCCCCCCGGTAGCCGGGCCCGTGCGCATTTTGCCCGGAAACGGGAACATGGAGCGTTTCCCGCGGTCGCGGTCGTCCCGTCGTTTTATTTTATGACTTGCAGGGAAAGTGCCAGATCAGGATGCCGGCCGGCTGGCGCCGCCATCTTGTTGATCAAGAAGCGCTGGCAGAGCCAGGTTTGGCTCCGTGAAAATGCCGAACACGCCGACCACAGCCCCCTGGCCTTGTATTTTTCGCTGGCCTCATATATATTGATAACTAATTTTTTCAAGCGAGGTCGTCATGAAAGACATACTGATTCTGCTCGGCATTTTTGCCGCCTGGTTCATTATCAATCGATGGATTCTGCCCAGAATGGGGGTACAGACCTGACTATCCGGCAACTGCAGCCTCCCCGGCGGGGAGGAAAAATCTACACCGAACACCGTTCGGAAGACCCCGGATGAATCTTCCTGATCTATCGGTCTTCAAAAACTTGATACAAAAAAGGCCCCCTGTCGAATGCTTGCGACAGGGGGCCTTTGCCGTTGCAGCGCTGGTTTCGCCATCAGCGGAGGCTGGTTGCACAGCGCGGGCAGGTCAGCATGCTGGTGGAAGGCACTTTATGTCCGCAGGTGGGGCAATTGAACCAGTAGCGGCAGTACTTGCACTGGGGATCGGACAGACCCTGTTTACGCTTGCATTTCGGGCATTTGCGGTACATTTTTCGATTTTTGACGTATTCTTCGAACAGCAGCCCGCACTGGGCACAAGCTTTGGCGTCCCGCCGGTGGTTCGGCGCTTCGCAATTGGGGGCGGGGCAGACGAATACGGTCTCACAGTTTTTACACCAGTACTTGCCTTTGGTCTCTTGCTTGCACACTGGACATTTTTCCATATGACACCTTCCAATAATGGCAGCCGCAGGAATAGGGCAGTTCGTTGCCGGCACGCCAAAGGGGTACCGGCCAGCCTCGAGGCCGGCTAAGATCCACCCTCTGCGAGAGTTCACTGCCGGTTTCGGGAAAATATCGTCGGTGAAAAGATTTGACAAACCGGAAAACAGCTACATATTATCGCTTCTGTATTTCCTGTCAACCGGTGCGGGGGTGCCCCCTGCGGGAGAGTGAGATGCTATGAGTATTTATCGCGTTGAAAAAACCGAACAGAACGTGGTCCTGTTCCAGGCCGACGGCTCGGTCATGAAGGGGGTGGTCTTCCTGAGCGCCAGCGCTTACAACCATCTCGGCCAGCAGACTCTGCTCGACCTGATTCACGAGAAAGACACCTTTTTCCCGTTCCGCAGCGATAGCGGGGAATTTTTGGTTGCCAACAAAAACACGGTCACGCATATCCGCTACAAGCCGGGGACCAAAAACCCGCACTACAGCCCGCTGGGCGAGCCGGAGCCTGTCAGCATCACCTTTGTCGGCGGCGAACAGCTGCACGGCGTGATCATCATTGACCTGCCGGAAGGCCGGAAGCGGCTGCTCGACTTTATCAACGCCGCGGCCGGCTTCTTCGAGGTCCAGGGTGACGATTGCCGCTACCTGGTCAACACAACCCAGATCCGGGATGTCTGCCCCTCCTGATTTTATCCGAACGCCAATTACAGATCGAGATAGGGTCGCAGGTAACGCCCGGTGTGCGAGGCCGAGCAGCGGGCGACCTGTTCCGGGGTGCCGCTGACCACGACTTTCCCGCCCCGGCTGCCACCCTCGGGACCCAGGTCGATCACGTGATCGGCGGTTTTGATAACATCCAGGTTGTGTTCGATGATCACCACCGAATTGCCCTGGTCGACCAGTCGGGTGAGAACGCCCAGCAGCTTGTTGATGTCGTAGAAATGCAACCCGGTCGTCGGCTCGTCCAGAATGTAAATGGTCCTTCCCGTCGCCCGCTTGCCGAGTTCCCTGGCCAACTTGACCCGCTGGGCCTCCCCCCCGGAAAGCGTGGTGGCGCTCTGCCCCAGCTTGATATAACCGAGACCGACATCCCGCAGCGTCTCCAGTTTGCGCTTGATGCGCGGTATGTTGGCCATGAACTCACTGGCCTGATTGGCCGTCATGTCGAGCACATCGGCGATGGTTCTGCCCTTGTATTTGACCTCCAGGGTTTCCCGGTTGTAGCGCGCCCCCTTGCAGACTTCGCATTGCACGTAGACATCGGGCAGGAAATGCATCTCGATCCGCAGCAGGCCATCACCCCGGCAGGCCTCGCAGCGTCCTCCCTTGACATTGAAGGAGAACCGGCCGGGCTTGTAACCGCGCAGCCTGGCTTCAGGCAATTGGGCAAAAATGTCCCGGATATCGCTGAACACGCCGGTATAGGTCGCCGGATTGGAGCGCGGAGTGCGGCCGATGGGCGACTGGTCGATGTCGATCACCTTATCGAGTTGTTCCAGCCCGTACAGGGCGGCGATCCGGCCGGACCGGTCGCGGCTGCGGTAAAGCTGCTGTGCCAACGCTTTATAGACGGTGTCGATGATCAGGGTCGATTTGCCCGAACCGGAGACTCCGGTGACGCAGGTCATCACGCCGAGGGGAATGTCGATGTCGATGTTCTGCAGGTTGTTGGCTGCCGCGCCTTTGATGGCAAGCACGCCTCTGGCCGGCCGGCGCCGCTGCGGCAGAGGGATCGACCGTCGGCCGGCAAGGTAATCGCCGGTCAGCGAGTTACGGTTTTCGATGATTTCTGCCGGTGTCCCCTGGGCAACAATCTCGCCGCCGTGCATGCCGGCCCGCGGCCCCATGTCAATAACGTGGTCCGCCTCCATGATGGTTTCCTCGTCATGTTCGACGACCAGGACGGTGTTGCCGATGTCGCGCAGATGCTTGAGGGTTTCCAGCAGGCGCCGGTTGTCGCGCTGATGCAGGCCGATGGAGGGTTCGTCCAGAATATACAGGACCCCGACCAGTGACGATCCGATCTGCGTCGCCAGGCGAATCCGCTGTCCTTCGCCGCCCGACAAGGTTCCCGAGGTCCGGTCGAGGGTCAGGTATTCCAGGCCGACGTTTTCCAGAAAAGAGAGCCGCTCACGTATCTCCTTGAGCACTCGCCGGGCAATCTCGGCCTGTTTGGCTGGCAGCTTCAGGTCGGCAAAGAACTGCACCGCTTCGGCAACGCTCAGGGCGCACAGCTGCCGGATGTCCAGGTCGGCAATCTTCACGCAGAGGGACTCTGCTTTCAACCGGGCGCCCTGGCAGGTGGGACAGGGCATGACATTCATGAAGGCCTCGAGCTTCTCCCGGGTGGTTTCGGAATCGGTCTCGCGCAGGCGGCGTTCCAGATTCGGGATGACGCCTTCGAAGGGCTTTTCGTAATAATGCCGCTTGTTGCCCTGGTCGTAGAAAAAACGGATCGGTTCCCGCCCTGAGCCCTGCAGCAAAATCTGCTGCAGAGATGCCGGGAGCTGCCCGAACGGGGTGCGGATATCGAATTCGTAGTGGTCGGCCAGCGCTTCCAGCAGCTGCAGATAGTAAAAACCGGTGCGGGTCGACCAGGGCGCGATGGCCCCTTCCCGCAGGGACAGGCCCCGGTTCGGCACGATCATGTCGGCGTCGAAGTACATGCGGGTTCCAAGGCCCGAGCAGTCGGGGCAGGCGCCGTAGGGGTTGTTGAAAGAGAACATGCGCGGCGCGATCTCCGGAAAGGAAATGCCGCAGTCGACGCAGGCGTGCTGTTCGGAAAACAGGCTGCTCTCGCCGCCGATGAAGCTGACGCGCACAATGCCGTCAGCCAGGCGCAGGGCCGTCTCCAGGGAGTCGGCCAGCCGCCCGGCGACGCTCCCCTTGACCACCAGCCGGTCGACCACCACCTCGATGGTGTGCTTTTTGTTCTTGTCGAGGGGAATCTCCTCCCCCAATTCGTGCATTTCGCCATCGACCATGACCCGGACGAAGCCTTCGGCCTGCAGCTGTTTGAGTTCCTTGCGGTATTCCCCCTTGCGGCCGCGCACGATCGGCGCCAGCACCATCAGGCGGCTGCCTGCCGGGGCCGTCATCACCCGATCGACCATCTGCTGCACTGTCTGCGAGGCGATTTCCTTATGGCAGCGGGGACAGAACACGCGACCAGCCCGGGCGTACAGCAGGCGCAGGTAGTCGTAGATTTCGGTCACGGTGCCGACCGTGGAGCGCGGGTTCTTCGAGGTGGTCTTCTGCTCGATGGAAATAGCCGGCGAAAGCCCCTCGATGCTCTCGACGTCCGGTTTGTTCATCTGCTCCAGAAACTGCCGGGCATAGGCCGAAAGGCTCTCCACGTAGCGCCTCTGTCCTTCGGCATAAATCGTGTCGAAGGCGAGGGTGCTCTTGCCGGAGCCGGAGACACCGGTGATAACCACCAGGCGTTCGCGGGGAATCTCGACGTCGATGCATTTCAGATTGTGCTCGCAGGCACGTTTGATAACGATATTTTCAACCATAAAGAGCTCTTGGTCTCCAGGAGTTTATCGGGCGATCCCAAAAAGGGCGGGTTGACCGGCAAGCCCCGGATCATGGTGGGTTCCGCTGCAGAGCGGCTCTGCGCAGGTCCGGAAAAAGGATTCCGGTCAGGGTTTTCCCCGGGCCATGATCGCTGCGGTCCGGACCGCAGCCACCAGACTCGCCGGATTGGCCCGGCCGGTCCCGGCCAGATCGTAGGCGGTGCCGTGATCGACGGAGGTACGGATGATCGGCAGGCCGAGCGTGATATTGACGGCATCCTCGAAATGCAACAGCTTGAGGGGGATCAGGCCCTGGTCGTGGTACATGCAGAGGACGGCATCATAGTCGCCGCGGGCGGCAAACCAGAACAGGGTGTCGGCGCTGAACGGACCGGCGGCGTCGATGCCGCTGCGGCGGGCCAGGTCGATCGCCGGGCCGATCAGGCGGTGCTCTTCGTCGCCGAACAGCCCGCCTTCTCCCGCATGCGGGTTCAACGCGGCCACTGCCAGGCGCGGCCTGGCACAGCCGAAATAGCGTTCGAGATCGGCAGCGACGATGCGCAGAGCGGCCAGGATCCGGTCCCGGGTCAAACGCCCGGGTACGTCCCGATAGGCGCAGTGGGTGGTCGCCAGCCCGACCTTCAGGCGTTCCCCGGCCAGCATCATCACCGTTTCGGCCACCTTGCAGCGTGCGGTTAGAAGCTCGGTATGCCCCGGAAAAGCATATCCGACCGCCCGCAAGACCTCTTTGTTGATCGGTGCGGTCACCATGCCGGCGGCGTGCCCTGCCAGGCACTCGGCGCAGGCCCATTCGATGCAGTCCGCCATAGCCCGGCCGCCTGAAGCATCCGGCTGCCCGAAAGCGCCGCTCGAGGGCGGCAGCCGGGACAAGGCCCTGATTTCGATCCGGACATCATTCACCAGCAGCGCCGCTGCGTTTTCCGCAGCAAAATCAGGCGCGACGGAACGCGCCGGGAAACGGCAGGCTGCCGCCGCCCGCATCAGCACCTCCGGGTCGCCAGCAACCACCAGCGGCCTGCTCATGTCGGCGAACCTTTGCCGCGCAAAAGCCTGAATAATAATCTCGGGACCGATTCCGGCCGGGTCCCCCATGGTAATGATCAACGGTCGCGGCATACCTGTCTCTTCGAAGCTCGGAGCGGCCAGAGGCGCGCCTGGGACAAGAGCACAGTATAAACCAGCGGCTGCTTTTTCCACAAGCCGAGCGAATGCCGTCGATTCGTCGCCGGAAACCAGGGTCCTGGCCGCTCGGTCCGCAAAAGACGGTTCCCAACAAGACGAAAAACGGCTATAGTTATGCCGTTTCAGTCGTTATAACGTCGTCGAAAGGGAGGTCTGATGAACGACGACCTGTTTGAAAGACGCCGGACGGAGCGGCATTCGTCGTTGAACCTGCTCGAGTACGATGTCATTGCCCCTGATGGCCATGTCGAAGGCATGGGGATGGCGCGGACCATGAATATCAGCGAGACCGGCCTGTTGCTGGAAACCGGTCAGTTTTTTGACGCAGGCCAGCAGCTGCGCATCACGCTGAGCCTCGACAACACCCTGGTTAAACTGACCGGCCGGGTGGTTCATTCGCAGCCCCTTAATGACGAGTTGTCCAGTACCGGCGTACAGTTCGTCGAATTCCAGGCCGAAGATCAAATGAACTTCCAGGCCTGTATAGCCAAGCTGCGCGCCCAGGACGAGAAATAAAGGCCGCGGTTGCCTTCGCAAGTCAGTCTATTGAAAGGCCCGCCCTCGGACAGGGCAGGCCTTTTCTCTTTTCCTGCAAACCATCCTCAGATACGAATGTCGATAAAGGCCTGTTGCTTGAGGCCTCTGATCCACTGCTCACTGCGAACATCGGTTTTTTGTTCAATGAGGTGCTGACGGATCTCGTCTTTGACTGCATAGAACTGGCGCAGGCCGCCTTCATCCCATGCATCGACGCGCAGCAGAATGAGGGTTGTCGGCTTTTCGACCAGCGGGCTGAAATCACCGGCTTCGACCCCATCTACAGCCGCAGCAAATTCGGGATCCAGCTCGCTGCGGACCACTTGGCCGAGATCCCGGTAGACAGCGCCATATTCCGCTCCGTAATCTTCCGCGACTGCTTTCATGTCCGCGCCCTCTTTGAGGCGCTGCAAAGCCTCGTCGGCGGCTTGCCGGATCGCGTCGCGCTCGACCAGGCCCGCTCTCTCGGGCACCGGGAAAACCAATGCACTCAAGGCGATCTCCGGCTGCAGCCGGTAATCATCCAGGTGCGCCCGATAGTAGTCGCGGATTTCACCTTCGGAGACATCGACCTTGCGACGGACCTCCGCCCCGATCAGCTTGTAGCGCAAAATCTGGTTGCGCAGGTTCTGTCGGTACTCTTCGAAGGACAAGCCCTGAGCTCGAATGGCCTCGATCAGGTCTTCCCGGTTAAGCTGGTTCTGCGCCTGGACGTCCTGCAAGGCCACTTCGACCTCCTGTTCCGAGGCCGACAGACCCAGCGCCGCGATCCTCTGCTGCAGAAGCTTTTCCTCGATCAACCGCGAGAGCAGCTCCTTGCGCAGAGCCCCGAGCTGGGTCGGAGTCGGCTCACCCTCCTTCCGGTCCAGTTCCTGCTTGAGTGCCTGGTCCAGTTGGTGGGTGGTGATGATGTCGTCATTGACCACGGCGGCGATCCGGCTGACGACGGCGGATGATGCCGCCGTTGCCGCCAAAAGCAGCAATGTAAGGATCAACAAAATCCGTTTCATGAATGTTCCTCTCTGCCGGGCATTTGCTGATACTTCCCCCGGCTCAGTCGTCAAGCTGATCCCAGTTCACTTCGATCGAGGCCCGGCTTCTCAACTCCTGCAACCAGTTTTGATACGCTTCTTCCTGTTTTCCTGCCTCCAGGACCCGGCGGATTTCCCGTTCGGCCTCTTTCTGGCTGAGGCGTGCAGCTGGCCGTATTTCCTCAACAAGAAAAATGTGATAGCCGTAATCGCTCTTTACCAGCTTGCTGAGCCGGCCGACCGGCAGGTCAAAAACCACGGCGTCAAATTCGCCCGGCATCTGCCCACGCCCGAAAAATCCAAGGTCTCCGCCCTGCCGGGCATCGGGAGATTGCGAATATTGGCGGGCGACCTCAGTGAAATCCTCTCCCTGCCGCAGCAAACCCAAAACCTGTTTGCCCTGAGCTTCATCGGTCACCATGATCTGTCGAGCCCGTACCTGCTCCGGGCGGTCGAAATCCGCCCGATGTTCTTCATAGTAGGCCGCAACTTCTTCCTCAGCGACCACGACCCGCGCATAGACGACTTCGCGCAGCAGTTTTTCCATGACCAGGTTCTGCCGGAGCTCCTCACGCCAGGAGTCGAGGGTCATGCCCCGCTCCCGGAGCATCGCTTGGAGGCCCTCGCCCGGATAGTCATCATAATGTTCCTGCACGGCAGTATCCACCTCAGCGGGGGTCACCACGATATTGCGTTCACGGGCTTCCCGGGCGATCAGTTCGCGATCGATCAGCTGGACCAGAAAGGAGCGCTGCAGGTCCGCTCGCTCTTCGGCCTTCAGTTGCTGGTCGGGCAACAGACTGGCCGCAAACAGCCGGTCGAACTCTGCGGGACTGATTCGGCGCTCATTGATCTGGATAAAGACCTGTTGCGGAGGCGGTTGCTCCGATTTGCAGCCTGACCAGGCAAGCGGCGCTATCAACAACAGGCCGGACAGCAAGCGCAAAAGGTTTCTCAACATGTTCGCTCTTCGCTCAGCAGGGGGGCCGCATCGGACACCAACGGTAAGAAATATCACAAGCTTTCAAGGCCTTGCAATTCCTTTTTGGCTGCCGCCAGCAGCGCCTCAGGTTCCAGCCGGCCGACCTTGACACTGAGCCGATAATCGGGGCTGAACTGGTAGCGCTGCGGGTCTACCAGCAGGGCCATGATCTGGTCAGGGGTTACGCGGGTCGTTGCCGGGAAACCGAAAACCAGATGATGGCCCGTGTATTCGAGCAGCTCAATGCGCAGTCCTTTCATCCTGATCCGCAACTTCATGATCTCGACCAGCAGCCTGGCTATCTCAGGCAAGTCACCATAACGATCGCGCAATTCGTCGAGGAGGTCGTAGATTTCGTCCTCGCTGCGGGCCGCCGCCATCCTGCGGTACAGGACCAGGCGTTGATTCGGATCGGCCACATAGGCTTCGGGCAGAAACGCGGAAAGTCCCAGTCGGACCTCGGGATCGATGCGTTCTTCCTGTTGCTGTCCTTTCAGTTCCTGAAGGGTCTCCTCGAGCAGTTCCGTATACATTTCGAAGCCGATAGCGGCAATGTGGCCGGCCTGCCGGCCACCAAGCAGGTCGCCGGCGCCACGCAGTTCCAGATCGTGGCGGGCGATGCGGAAACCGGCACCCAGCTCGGTCTGCTCCTGCAGAACCTTGAGCCGCTCGCGCGCCTCCCGGGTCAATCCCCCCTCGCCGGGAATCATCAAATAAGCATAGGCCCGTTGGTGAGAACGTCCGACCCGGCCGCGCAGCTGGTAAAGCTGGGCCAGGCCGAAGCAGTCCGCCCGGTTGACGATCATGGTATTGGCTCTGGGGATATCGAGGCCATTTTCGATAATCGTGGTGCATACCAGCAGCTCGGTTCGTCCTTCAATGAACTCGAGCATGACTTTTTCGAGTTCCTTCTCCGGCAGCTGGCCGTGGCCGACGCCGATTCTGACCTGAGGCAGCAGGGTCCCCAGAAAGTCGGCCATGGCCTCGATGGTCTGAACCCGGTTGTGGACAAAATAGACCTGGCCGCCCCGACGCAGTTCACGGCTGACCGCATCGCGAATCATGTCTTCGTCGAAGCGGGTGACGTAGGTTCGAATCGCCTGCCGGTCCACCGGGGCGGTATCGATGATCGACAAGTCGCGCAGCCCGGCGAGGCTGAGGTTGAGCGTGCGGGGAATCGGCGTCGCCGTCAGAGTGAGGATATCCACCTCGGCGCGCATCTTTTTCAGGCGTTCCTTGTGCGCAACGCCAAACCGCTGCTCCTCGTCCACGACGATCAGGCCGAGGTTTTTCAATTTCACATCCCGCTGCAGCAGACGGTGGGTGCCGATCAGAATATCGATTTTACCCTCAGCGGCCTTCTTTAACACTCTTTTCTGCTCGGCCGGCGTCCGAAAACGCGACAGCATGTCAACCGTCACCGGGTAATCGGCGAAGCGCTGCCGGAAACTTTCCATATGCTGCCGGGCCAGAACCGTGGTCGGTACCAGCACAACCACCTGCCGGCTGTCGAGTACAGCCTTGAAGGCGGCCCGCAGGGCGACCTCGGTTTTGCCATAGCCGACATCACCGCAGACCAGCCGGTCCAGCGGCTGTTCGGCCTGCATGTCGTCGAGCACGGCATCAATGGCCTGCTGCTGATCGGGCGTCTCTTCGTACGGGAAGGCCGCTTCGAATTCGCGGAACAGCAGATCCGGCGGCGAATAGCGGAAACCTTGGACCATCTGCCGGCGGGCCTGCACCTGCAAAAGATCGCGGGCCAGTTCCTCGACGGCAGCCCGCGCCTTGAGTTTGGCTTTATCCCAGCCGGAACCACCCATCTTGTCGAGTCGCGGCCGTTCACTTTCGGCCAGGTATTTCTGGACTTTTTCGATGCGCTCCACCGGCAGATAGAGACGATCATCCCCGGCATATTCCAGCAGCAGAAAATCGCCTTCAAGCTGCTCAGTGGTCAGGTGCAGCAGCCCATGGTAGCGGGCGATGCCGTAATCGGCATGCACCACATAGTCTCCGGCCTTGAGATCGGCCAGGGAAGAATCAAAGACCCGTCGGGCCCGGTGGACACGGCGGTGGCTGCGTGCGCCGAAGATTTCATCGTCCGTGAGAATTGCCAGCTTTTCTTCGGCATGGCGAAAGCCTGATGGCAGATCGCCGAGGGTTACCGTCACGCCTTCGGCAAAATCTGTTTTCCCGGCCAGGCGCGGCTGCCAGCGCACCCGGGTTCCATGGGCTTCCAAAAGATCCAGAAGCCGTTCTGCCTGGCCCTGCTGATGGCAAACCAGCAGCACTCGCCAGTTGTCCTCAAGCCACTGCTGCAGGCGCTCGAAGAAAAAAGGGAAAGTTCCGTTATGCAAGGCCTGGCTGGGCCGCAGTTCGGCATTGCCCTGGATCTGGACACGGCAAACCGGATGTTCCTGGCCCATATGGTAAACCTGGACCTCGGCTAACTCGACCCGGGGTGTGGCCTGCAGCCGGGTTTCGAATTCTGCCACAGGCAGGTAGAATTCCCCGGCGGGAACAAAGGGTTCCGCCTGTTCCCGCCGCCGGCGTTCACCCTCCCGAACTTTCTCGCTGAATTCGTCAGCAGCATGGGCGATCGCTGGCGGGTCGCAAACCACCCAGCGGACCTGACTGACATAGTCGAACAAGGTCTCGAGCTGCGGATAATTCAGGGCGAGCAAACTCTCCCGGCCGGGTGCCAGCAGACCCTCCCGCACTTCCTCGAGCAGCGCCTCCCGCTGGCTGCGCGGCAGTTCAAGGGCGTCGCAGCGTTCCTTGAGACGGGCACAGAAGGTCGTCAGGTAATCGCCGACCAGCACCATCTCCCGGGCCGGCACCAGCTCCAGCTGCGCCAGGCGCTGATCACCGGAACGCTGGCTGGAGGGCTGAAAGGGACGGATCTCCTCGAGCTGATCGCCGAAGAATGCCAGCCGCACCGGCTGCTCGGAAGCGGGCGGGTAAAGATCCACCAGGTCGCCGCGCACGGCATAGGTCCCCCGATCCTCCACCAGGGGCACCCGGCTGTAACCGAGCGTCGTCAGTCTCTGCAAAAGGTCCTGACGATCGTAATCGCGACCGGCGGTCAACTGCAAATGCAGCTGCTGCAGAACCGACCGCGGTACGATTCGCTGCAGAAGAGCGGGGATGGTGGTCACCAAGGCGCGCACCCGGCCGGCGGCGAGGGCGGTCAAAGTGGCCATGCGCGTGGCCTCGATTTCCGGGTGCGGACTCAATGGTGCGTAGGGGTCCAGTTCCCAATGCGGGAACAGGAAGATCTCCCCCGGATGGGCATGATAGAAGGACAGGCTCTGGTAATACCGCTGAGCAGTGGCCTGATCGGCGGCGAGAATGGCCAGGGGGCGGGTTGGGCTGGCCAGCAGCCCGGCCAGCAACCAGGCGGCGCTGCTTTCGGTCAGGCCGAGGATTTCCGTACGAAAAGCCGTCGAGTTAGCTTCCAGAACGCTGAGCAGACTGGACAGGCTATGCCGCTGAGGGCCAGCATCTTCCATGGTTGAACGCACCATATGGAACGACAGGGACATGTCGGGCCGACATGTCCCCGCAGGTTGCAGTTTGCGGAAAAATCAGTCGCGGGGAACGGCCAGCATTCGGTCGAGAGCGCGCCGGGCCGGCACACGGACCTCTTCGGCCACCGTAATTCTGGGCTCCATGGTCCGCAGGGACTCAAGCAAGTCATCAAGCGCGGTCAGTTTCATATTGGGGCAGATCAGACGCGAGGTCGGCAGGATAAATTCCTTGTCGGGGTTTTCCTTGCGCAGCCGGTAGAGGATTCCGGCTTCGGTGCCGACAATGAAGGACTTTTCCGGACTTTGGCGGGCATACTCGTACATGCCGCTGGTCGAGCAGATATGGTCGGCATGTTCGAGAATTTCCGGCGGGCACTCCGGATGAGCCATGAACAGGGCATGCGGATGGTCGGCGCGGGCCCGCTGTACATCCTCGAGAGTCAGCCGGTCATGGGTCGGGCAGTAGCCTTCCCAGAAATGGCAGACCTTGTCGGTGTGTTTGGCGATGTACTTGCCTAGATTGCGGTCCGGGACCAGTAACACCTCCGGTTCGCTCAGGGAATTGACGACCCGGACGGCATTGGCACTGGTACAGCAGATATCGCTTTCCGCTTTGACGGCGGCACTGGAGTTGACGTAAGTGACGACCGGCGTCCCGGGGTGGCGGGTCTTGAGTTGGCGCAGGCCTTCCGCTGTCACCATATCCGCCATGGGGCAGCCGGCGTCGG
>DATFJP010000309.1:0-11261 GCA_035269105.1 Desulfuromonadales bacterium | reverse complement strand
GGCCGTCAGCGTGGTAGACATAAAAAAATGACATCCTGCCACTTGGGAAAACCCGCACGCCAAACCCTTTTTGTTCAGTGTCGAAAACATCAAAACGGGTCGTCTTTGGGGTCAGTTTCGCCAGCAGTTTAGTGTCAATTTTTGCTTTCATCGACGGTCACCAATTCATGCAATGATTCCGATGGGGTTCTATTGGGGTTCCGTAGGGGTTCCACAAACAGAGAACTTTTAAAGCCCCTCAGAAAATATGAATAAACAAACAATACTTGCAAGATATCATTTTTGCAAGATAAATTTTGTTGTTTTGGGTTTCTCTTGGTATGTTCAGGTTTATAGAAAGTGTGCATAAATTCGCATTCGCAACGCATAGGTCGACGGTTCGATCCCGTTCGGCTCCACCAATACATTTAAAAGGTTGGCTGTTTTCGGACAGCTGGCCTTTTTTTGTTCAGGGATTTTGCCGACAGTTTTTCGCTGCCGCACCTGGAGGCTTGCCTGTCGGCACCTCTCGGCTCGGACGTCGCCTTCGAAAAGGAGTTTGGCTTTTTCCGGCCTCGGCCTCGACGAGGGAGACTCCGATCATTTCAGGTTCAATCTAGGGTATCAGGGCGCTTCTCTATTGACTGCCGGTTGTCGACCGGCAGTCCCCTTTTGTAAAGGGCAGTTCCTGGACTCTCCCTTTAATAAAGGGAGAGTGAGGGGAATTTTATTTTGGTGCTGTTGGCTGTTTGGATCTGACCAAGTTAAACCATTGGGATTTTTCCATGACTGCTTCGCGAGGGATTAGGTCTTTATGGCCCTGTTTTGGGCCCAGAAAATCGAGCCATAGAGTCGAAGTTGAGCATGTTTTAAAGCTGATTTCGAGTTGTTATCTTGGTCCGACCCCATTGTACCCCAACTTTCATTCCCATGACGATCTCCTTTCGATGTTAGAGAGGTCATGTAAATGTATCGAATCGCACGGGCCCTCTTGGATTGCAGTACTTTTAAGAGGAAATTTCAGAATTTGACAGTCGATTGATTTCTGTTAATCAGCCGATTATTTATGAGCGAACTGGTTGGAAATACTAGCGATACTTGTGGTATAATTTCTACACACAGCAATTCATGTAGGTTTTCAAATCCAAATAATCGGGCGGTTGTATATGCACCGCATGAAGAAAATTCTCATTGTCGATCAAGAAATTACCTATAGAGACCTCCTGAAAGAAGTCTTGCGGGATAATTGTATCGTCCTTGAGTCAGGTGACTATAAAGAAGGGCTTGATCTTGCCCGTTTCTATGTTCCCGAATTGATCATCATCGATAGTGAAATGTCCGGCAGGAAGGGTGTTGATCTCTGTGCGGCATTAAAAAAATATCCGAAGACAAGTGATATCCCAGTCCTGCTGATGACTTCACTTACCAACAAGGAAGACATTATCCTTGGGTTACAGGCTGGAGCAAGCGATTACATCACAAAGCCACTGTGTCTTCAGGAGGTTGTTGCGAGGGTAGAATCCCATCTTCGAACCCAAGAGGACTATGCCGACTTAGAGCATAAAGACTTGTTGATGCTGCTTGAACTGTCAGAAACAATTTCTGTAACCAAAAACCCCACTGAAATCCTCCGTCTGATTGTAAGCAAGATAACAAAGATCATTGATGTCACACGTTGCTCAGTCCTCAGTTTTACGGACGGCAAAAAACTTGTGGTTAAAGCCAGCAGTGATTTTGACAAGAAACGGGAAATCACCCTAAATTTGCACAGATACCCTGAAATCCGTAAGGCATTGGAAACCAGAAGGCCCGTCATTATAAACGATATTAAAAACGATCCTTTAATGGCTTCAGTCAAGGGGCACTTAAAAGAGCTTGATCATAATTCGATTATTGTCATTCCGCTCATCAGGAAGGAGAGTGTCATTGGTACATTTTTCTTGAGAACCACCACCGGCGGGAAAGATGGGATCAATGAGAGAATCCACAGGCTGTGTCAATTGGTTGCTAACATTGCAGCGAACGCGTTGGAAAGTGCCATCATCTTTGAGTCGGTCAAGACTGCGCAAGAATATTTTGAGCAAATGTCCATTGAGGATTCATTGACCAAACTTTACAATCGTCGGTATTTTCAGGACCGCCTGAAAGAAGAGTCCAACCGAAGTGAACGGTATAATGCTCCCTTGTCGCTGATCCTTTTTGATCTCGATAACTTCAAACGGATCAATGACACCTATGGTCATGCCCAGGGAGATAAAGTCCTGATCCACATAGCAGGCCTCATAAAGACAGCCGCCAGGGGTAATGATCTCCCGGCACGGATCGGAGGAGATGAGTTTGCGATGATTCTTCCGAACACGACTGCCGAAGGGGCTTTTGAATTGGCCAGCCGCTTATGCTCTTTGATTAAGGATTCAGGCATTGAGAACCTTGGCAGTGGGGTCATTTCAGCGAGCATGGGGGTTTCGACCTGTCTCAAACAAAACATTGAATCGTTAGATGACCTTGTCGCATTGGCTGACAAAGCAATGTACCAATCAAAGTTTCAGGGAAAAGGACGGGTATCACAGTCACAAGGACGTAACCTCCTTCCTCCTCAAAATCCATCAACACTGGGGACTGCTGAGTCCGAGGCTTTCAACTTAAATACGAAAGAACCAAACTTTCAAGAGAACCTGTCCCGAAAACGGACTGGAATTTGACCGGAATGTCTTCGATGTCCTGATGAACGATTTCTACCGGAAACACAACATAAAACCCTGCGCCTGTCAGCCGCGAGACATCGTGGCTCATATCATCGACAACTGCCGCTACCATAACCAGGTTCCCCGATTTTCCTCCGAACTTGCCGGCCAGGCCTGGGAGAATTATTTTCTCGAGGGCAAGTAATCGGTTTTGGAATTAATTGCCGTAACTGCCTTGCCATGGCTGATTTTAGGTTATAATTTTCTCCTGTACTGATGCTCATCACCCAAGCCAAAACAAGGAGAAACCGATATGCTGAAAAAAATCATCCGCCCGGTAAGCCTGATGGTGGCTGTGTCCTTCTTGTTTCTCGATTTTTCCATGTCAGCGGCGCAGGCCGGGATGATCGACACCCAGTCCGTGATTGCCGTACAGCAGCAGGAAGCCAACCGGCAGCAGGTCGAAGTTTTTCTGGATCGGCAGGATGTCCGGCAGGCCCTGGTCCGATACGGGGTCGATGCCGATGAGGCCAGGGCCAGGGTGGCGAGTCTTTCCGATGCCGAGGTTGACCGGCTCGCCGGTCAGATTGATCAACTGCCGGCCGGTGGCAGTGCGGTCGGCTCCATCGTCGGCGCCGCGGTCTTTATCTTCGTCGTCTTGCTGATCACGGATCTGCTCGGTCTCACCCATGTCTTCCCGTTTGTCTATCACCGTCGCTGAAGCTCAACTTGCGCCAGCCTGGAAACAGGCCGGCAAGCCATGGCTTGCCGGCCTGCTGTTCCTGTCCCTGACATTTAGCCTGTCGGGCTGCGGTTTCCTGATTTCGGACAGCCCTTTCCGGAGCATAGGGGGGCCGATTCAGGCCAAAGTACCGGGGGTGCCTTTTTATCCCCAGGAAGAATTACAATGCGGACCTGCCGCTTTGGCCATGGCCTTGACCTGGAGTGGAATCACCGTCAAACCGAAAGAGATTTCCTCCCAGGTTTACATGCCAGGCCTGGAAGGCAGTCTGCAGAGTGCCATGCTGGGTTCCGCGCGGCGGCATGGGCGGGTTGCCTATCCCGTTGCCGGGGCAGAGACCCTGCTCACCGAGATCGCCGCCGGGCATCCCGTAATCGTCCTAGTGAATCTCGGCTTCAGCTGGTTCCCTCGATGGCATTATGCAGTTGTGCTCGGTTATGATCGAGAAGAGGACGAGGTGCTCATGCATTCCGGGCAGATCGCCGAAGAGAAACTCAATTCGCGAACTTTCATGAACCTCTGGAGGCGTAGCGATTACTGGGGAGTTCTGGTTCTGGCTCCCGACCAACTGCCGGCAACCGTGGAACAAGAACAGTGGCTGAAGGCCGTCGCCGGGCTGGAGTCTGCAGGGGAGTATGAGGCTGCCGCAGTTGGATATGCTGCGGCCCTGGAACGCTGGGACCGTAATTTCGCCGCCTGGATGGGACTCGGCAACAGCAGGTACCGTCTGCAGGACCTCGATGGTGCTGTCGCGGCTTTTCGCCGTGCCGCGCAGCTCGATCCGGAAAACGGCATGGCATTCAATAATCTCGCCCATGTCCTGGCCGAGTTGGGGCACCGCGAGGACGCTTTGGCGGCGGCACGTCGTGCGATGGCCCGCGGCGGGCCCCTGCGTGCCGCCTTCCAACAGACCTTCGAGGAAATCAAGGCGATGCCAGGACCCTGAGGATAGCGCGCCATAGGCTGAAGTTTTCTACATATTGGCTGCGTAAGGCAAGCAGATGTTATCAAGGTCTCGGTTCTGAATTACGCAGTTACCTCTAACCACATTCACCTTGTGGTTTGGGATAACCATTTGCCCAGCGAAATACCCCGCATGGTTCAAATGGTCGCCGGATGAACCTTTCCTAAAAGGGGGATCAGGCAAATTTTCCTTTTCCCACCGTGCCCCTTTGACAGTTGCTGCGGTTTTTTCAGCGAAACGCTGAACACTTCAGACCAAAAAATCTTCTCTCCGACGGCATTCCCCGACGATCCTCATTTCAAGGCTTCGGCAGAGTGAAATCCAACCCCTCGAAATTCAGTACCAGACCCTGCGGGGTAATCTCCCGTACCGTCAGGCCGTCGGCGACGAGATCGCCTTCATGCAGCAGCTGGTTGTCGAGGCGGACCATGCGCCGGGCGGGGTCGGTGCTGAAGAAATGCAGGCTGACCTGCAGCCTTGGCAGACGGCTGCGCAGTTGCGGGCTGAGGTCCGCGTAGTTGGGCGCGGCGGCCGCTTCAGCTCTGTCAGCCTGTTCGGTGGCTGGAGCGGTTGCCGATGCCGTTTCTTCAGCGGGCGCATCCTGCTCACCGGAAGAACGCTTGTTGGGGACGGCTTCAGCAGGCGGTGCCCGTGCCGGGACAGGAGCCGGAGCCGCGGTGGCGACGATGGCCTCCTGCGCCACCGCTGGCGGCGCGGGCTCATCTTCCTGGCGGAGCTGCGGCGGTGCCGGAACCGCAGGGCCGACCTCCGGTGATTCTGTCGCCAGGCCTTCCAGCTCGGCCAAAACCCGGGTGTCGACTTGCTGCTGCGAGCCCGGGGCGGGAGTGAAGTTTTTGCCCAGCCACCAGCCGCCGAACAGGCCGAGGGGCAACAGAATCAGGATCAGCCAGAGCAGCCAGCGGCGGGAATGACCGGTTTCCAGGGCCAGAACCCGTTTTCTTCCGGGGGGCGGTTGGTCCTGCTGCCGGCGCTCTTCGGATTTTTTCAGGGCGTCGAGGATCAGTGACATCAGTCCACCTCGGAAAAAGCAAGCCGCGGTCCGGGAACATCCAGGGCGCGATTCAGATGGACCATGGTTTGAGGACCCAGGATGCCGTCCGGGGTCAGGCCCTGGTCGAACTGAAAACGTTTCAAGGCGCCGAGCAGGGTCCCTTCCAGACGGTCAGGCACGCGGTTGCCCTGCCCGGCAAAAAATCGCAGAGTCTCTAGCTGGTCAGCCAGCCAGCCCACCAGGGGACCGCTTTCACCCGGGAACAAAGGCCCTCGGTAAAGATCGGGAGGCTGCCAGAGCAGCTGGTATTCTCCGAACCAGCGGCTCTCCAGGGCGGCGATATCAAGTTCATGCGCGGTGTTGCCAGCAGCCAGGCGAACGCGCTGAGCCTGAAGTTTTTCCAGGGTCACGTGAAATGGCCGGCCCTGGTCGTCGTAAAGAGTCAGGACCGCCGGCCGGTCATAGCCCTGCAGGCTTTGCAGATTGTCCTGACGGTCCAGGCAGCGCAGACCGGCGTCAGCGGCATACCTGCAGGGGTTCTCCTGGCTGGGTGGGTAGAACAGACCCCAGAGATCCGCCAGATCGGCAAAGGCCGTTGCGAAATTGTTGTCAAAGCCGAAATCGCCCGGCCAGGTGGTTGGCAGGTCCATGGCCGGCTGTGCCGGGGCGGACGGATTCCCTTTGGGGCCGTTCTCCGGCGCCGCAACCTCCACGGAAGTCTCCGCGACCACCTCGGCTTCAGGCTGGGAAAAGCTGATGAGGCCGGCGAAGCCGCCATCGTGAGCGGCAAACCAGTAGCCGCCGGCCACGGCCAGCAGCAGGGTGGTGAGCAGCACCGCCACCTGTGCCATGCGGCGAGGTGCCGGCAGGTCGAAAACTTCCCGTCCGGCCTGCCGGACCAGGGCCGCGTCAACCTGGGATTTTCGCCTGGCATAGGCGCCGAGCAGGGCGCGGTCGCAAACCAGGTTGATCAGACGCGGCACGCCGCCACTCAGGTGACTGACCTGCTTGACGGCGCTGGGCGGGAACAGCATCCGGTCGCAGCCCGCCACCTGCAGGCGATGCTGGATATAGGCAGCGACTTCATCGCGCGCGAGCGGCGCGAGGTGATAGCGGGCGGTGACCCGCTGGGCCAGTTGCCGCATTTCCGGTCGGCCGATCATTTCGCGCAGTTCAGGCTGGCCCAGCAGGATGATCTGCAGCAGCTTGCGGCGCGAGGTTTCCAGGTTGGTCAGCAGGCGCAGCTGTTCGAGGACATCCGCCGACAAGTTCTGGGCCTCGTCGATGATCAGCACCGTTTTCCGGTCCTGGGCGTTGGTCTCCAGCAGACGCGTATTCAGACTGTCGACCAGCTGCTTGACGCTGGCGTTTTCGGGGCGGGATATCTGCAGTTCGTCGCAGATGGTCTCCAGCAGTTCGCTGACGGTTACTTTGGGATTGAGGACAAGCGCCAGGTCGACCTCGGCCGGGACCTGATCGATCGACCGGCGGCAGATGGTGGTCTTGCCGGTGCCGACCTCGCCGGTCAGCAGAACGAAGCCG
Organism: Desulfuromonadales bacterium; assembly: GCA_035269105.1. Taxonomy (GTDB): domain Bacteria; phylum Desulfobacterota; class Desulfuromonadia; order Desulfuromonadales; family BM103; genus JAQYVZ01. The sequence goes on along the minus strand of DATFJP010000309.1, from coordinate 4,338 downwards.
CCGTCGCTCTGCAGACCGTACAAAAGGTGGGCCAGAGCTTCCCGGTGGTGCTCGCTCATGTAAAGGTAATCCGGGTTGGGGGCGATCGAGAACGGATTTTCTTTCAGGCCGAAATATTCGATATACATACCTTCTCCGGGAATAGCCCGATCCGTTTGCCAATAAGGGGTTCGGTCTCCTTTCGCGATTTTCGTCAGGCGGCAAAGCATCCTCCTAGACTGATACCGTTTTATCATAAAATTGACAAGTTTATTCAAGTGGTGATAAATGTGCGCAGAGGATTGTCCGGTCGCTCTGCGACCGGCAGCTCCGATTTTGCTGGCTGCTCATTTTTATCGTCGTGGCTGCACGGAGGTCCTTCACCTGTTGTCGCGCCGGGTTGGTGTCGTGGCCTGCCAGGGACCCCACCCAAGCCGTCTCTGGCCGAACTTTCATATTCTGGTCGGAGTGGAGAAGCAGCCGCCGCTTCTGCTCCGGATATCGTTTGGGAATTCCATGAAAAAGCGCAGCATCGATCCGGAAAAGAAAATAGATCAGGTGATCCGTGCCGCCCGCAGGCTGTTTGTCAAAAAAGGCTTTTATGCCGTACCGATTCCGGAGATCGTCAAGGAATCCGGGGTCAGCGTGGGCGCCATCTACCTGCATTTCGGCAATAAAGAGAACCTGGCTGCCGCAATCTACAAGAAGACGCTGGACGACTTCCTGGAGCAATACAACCAGCGTCTGCTCGGTCAGGAGTCCACCCGCCAGAAACTGCAGGTTTTTGCCGAGCTGGTTTTCGATATTGCCGAAAATGAGCCGGATATGATCAAGTACATGCTCAGTGTCCGGCAGTGTCCGCATCCGGACTGTGCCGCGCCTCTCTGTTCCACCAAGCCCTTTCAGCTGGTCCAGGAGTTTGTCGCTGCCGGCATCGCCGCCGGGGAAGTCAAAGCCGGCGATCACCTGCTGGCGGCGGTCTCCTATACCGGGGTTGTCCTGCGAGCGGTGGAACTGCGGCTGCAGAGGGTTCTCGAGCAGCCGCTGCCTGAACTCGCCGGGGAACTCATCGATAACGCCTGGTCGAGCATCAAGTCTGGCTGAAACCTGAATGGCAGCCGCTTGGTTGGAGATGCGAAGGAAATTTCGTCGACCAATCAGAGGCTTGTCGAAAGTCAGTCAAATCGCGCAAGGTGAACCGTATTTTGGCTGTCCGGGTTATCCGGCAAGCGTTGCCACTGGCCTTCCTGGCCAACCGCCACGAAATCCGGATTGTTTTCTGCCTTTTCTCACTGCTTTCAGCCGGGTTTTAATGAAAGGCTGATATGCCGCTTTCCTCCCGATTTCTGCGGTCCTCCCCGGTCGCTTCCCATCAGGTTGTAAATTTTCTGTCTTTGCCCGGTCTGTTCCTGGTCCCTTGCCAACCATGAATCCGGAATTATGGTTATTTGGGTACGGAGTTTGCTTGTTTAAGTGTGTCTGGGAAAGAACAATCGTTCTAATTAAAGCGTTGGCAAACCGGTTGCTTGGCCAAACGCACCAATCTTTTTCCTGGTTTCCGGAAGCCCCTTTCCGGCAATCAGCAAGGAATCCAACAGGAGGTGAATAAAGCGATTTAGAGGGGCTTTTGTATTGGGAGGATTTCTGGAACTTAACTTAAGGAGAAAGCGCATGAATCGAGACCGACTGTTTTATGGTCTGGTCGTCGGCTTCTGCAGTCTGGCCCTGGTCTTGGGCGGCTGTAGTACCGATGATCCAAATGAGCAAGAACCTGTCACGCCTCCGCCGGTGGATTCCGGAGGAGATGTCAGCGGCACCAGCGCGACACCGAGTGCCGAGCTTACGGAGATTGCCGACCGCGTGGCTGCGGTTCTGGCCCTCGGCTACAACACCACCGGGCCCGATGCGGTCGCCAAGGCCCTGTTCGACGATGACCCGAACAACGACCCCTTCATCGTCGATACCCGGGAACCGGCCGACTATGCCGCCGGTCACATTCCAGGGGCGATCAACATTCCCCTGCAGGAGCTGCCCCAGGCGCTTCTGGATGGCACCGCCGGGATTCCCGGTGACCAGGAAGTCATCGTAGCTTCCTACTGGGGGAATGACGGCAATATGGCCAGCCTGCTGATCAACACCTTCCGGGTCGCTGATCCGGCCGCGCAGAAGGCCGCGGCTGCCGATGCCAAGCCGTTTCCCAAGTCCACGGCTCTGTTTCAGGGGATGACTTCCTGGTCGTTCAAGCGTGAGCTGGTTCCCGCCGGCACCCGCTTCGATGACGCGGGCGCTGCTGGCGTCATTGTCGAGAAGTCGGTGGAATCGACCCCCACCAGCGGCACGCCGCAGGGCGCCTACCCGGCGTTCACCCCCTTCCTGGACACCATCGACACCACCGTCGCGAAGATCCTGGTCCGGGCCGACAATTACCTCAATTCCGTGCCCAGCCAGTTTGACCTGCAGGTCTATCCGGCCGACCTGGCCGCGGATCTGGAAGACGGCGATGCGGCCAACGATCCTGTGGTCGTCAGTGTGCGCGGTGGCGCCCACTACGCTCTCGGCCACATCCCCGGCTCCATTAATATTGGCTACCGGAACGTGGCCGACCTGGCCAATGCCGAACTGCTCGATCCGACCCAGCCGATCGTGGCCTACTGCTATACGGGCCATACCGGCTCCCTGAGCACCATGGCCCTGGGTATCCTGGGCTATCCGGCCAAGAACCTGCTGTACGGCATGAACGGCTGGAGCACCAGCGCGCCGGCTTCCGGCCAGCTGGTGAACTTCGACCTGATGCGCGGCTGGGATTTCCCGGTCAACGACGGCGGCGCCGATGACCTGAACAGCCTGGCCGATTTCGAGCCGGAAACCGGCTGCCTGGGTTGCCACGGCGACCTGACCTCGGTCTTCTACGACCGTGAAGTGGCCAACCCGCCGGTGGCGATGGAAGAACCACCATCCGAAGGCGAGGGCTGAGGCGGCTCCGTGACGCCCGTGCCGGCGTCAAAAAAATTCTGGATTTTCAACGGTTCCGTCGAACAGTATCCTTCCATTCTTAACAGCGGCAGCGTTCATGCCGGGCAGGATTGCACCAGCTGCCACGGCGGCGACGACACCGCCAGTGCCCGTGAACTGGCCCATGTCGGCGGCTTTGCCGGCATCGCCACCGCGGAAACCTGCAGCACCTGTCATTCTTCCATCGTTGAAAGTGCGGCCGACGGCCTGCACACCACTCTGGGTGGCTACAACACCATCCTCATGGAGCGCGGCTTCGATATCAGCGATCCCGAGTCGGCCGCCCGTTTCGATGCCCAGTGTACCAAGTGCCACACCGCGGTGGGTACCGGCGAACTGGCGGCGACCGCCTGCGGCCAGTGCCACATTTCGGTGCCGGCCACGGCCGGTGGCGGCCTGATCAGCGGCCACGCCTTCAACCAGACGCCCTCCATGGACAACAACTGCACCGCCTGCCATGGTTCGCGCGTCAAGGATGAGTACTACGGCCTGAACAACGAACTGCTCGAGCGCAACAAGGCCGCCTTCGACGCCAGCAGCCCCTGGGGCGGCGATTTCGAACTGGAGCCCGATGTCCACAAGACCGCGGGTCTCACCTGCATGGATTGCCACAGCGACAGCAGCATGAGTGGCGACGAAATGCACGGTGTCGGCCATCCCCTGCCGGACCAGGGCGATCGCTACGACGTGACCAGCGCACCGCAGTGCGCGGACTGTCACGGTCCCTCGGACAGTGGCTTCGCCAGTGTTGGCACCATGCATAGCCAGGGACACCTTGATTCCATGTCCTGCCAGGTCTGTCATGCGCAGCCCTACAAGAACTGCTTCAGCTGCCACACCGACGTAACCGAGTCGGGGCTCGGCTTCTTCCGGATCAACGGGGAAGACCCGACCCTCGCATCCCGTGGCGAGGGTGCCGTGCCTGACGCGCTGATGTCCTACCGGGTCGGCAAGAATCCCCGCACCGGCGAGGATGGCATGAAGCCTTACGCGGTCCTGCGTCACGTCCCGGTTGACAAGGACGTGTTCCGCTATACCGGCGACAACGTGATTGACGGGCTGATCCCGCTGACCGACGGCAATGAGGCGACCCTGGACATGGGTTCCCTGCCGACCTGGAAGTATGCGACACCGCATACCATTCAGCGGACCACGCCGATCACGGAGTCCTGTCAGAATTGCCATGGCGCTGACTATGGCCAGTTCTGGCTGACGGATCCCATTGATGCCGCCCAGGGCTGGGTGCCTGCCGGCAGTGAATATCTGCAGGGTGAGCAGGATGCCAATGCTGATATCACCGTGGAGACGCCTCCGTCCATGTAACATCGGCATGCTTGCTTTTGAAAT
>DATFJP010000308.1:0-7687 GCA_035269105.1 Desulfuromonadales bacterium | reverse complement strand
GATGGCGGAAAGCCTGATGCAGGTCAGCGCCCAAGTGGTCGGCAACGACGCCGCCATCGCCCTGGGCGGGTTGTCCGGCAACTTCGAACTGAATGTCATGATGCCGGTGATGGCCCACAACCTGCTGCAGTCCATCGCCTTGCTGACCAATAGCGTGACCCAGTTCACCGAGCGCTGCCTGGAGGGTTTGGAGGCGAACCGGGAACGCTGCGAATCCCTGATCGAGCAGAGCCTGGCGATGTGCACCGCTCTGGCGCCGGCGATCGGCTACGACCAGGCGGCGAAAATCGCCAAGCAGGCCTACGAAGAAGACAAGACCGTCCGCGAAGTCGCCCGGGAGCAGCAGGTCCTGCCGGATGATGAACTGGACAAGCTGCTCGACCCGCGACCGATGACCGAGCCGGGAGTGCCGGGCAAGACCCGGTAGAGGAGAGGATTTTCACCACCCGCTCGTTATGCTCGCTCAAGACACGGAGACACCAAGGCAAGCCAAAACGCATATTATTTATGCTCTTAGAGCCTTGGTGACTTGAGTGCGCAAAACGCACGGGTGGTGAACGCTTCGAAGATTATTTTTCCCGCAGTTCTCCGCATTGCCAGCAGGCGCCGAACTGGCCCTCATGGCGCTCTCCGCAACGCGGACAGCGCCAGGTTTCCTTGCCGGCCTGCTCTTCCTCGTGCAGCCAGTTTTTCAGCAGCTGGCGGGCCCGCGGGTAGACCTCGTTGTCTACGATCCAGAGTTCCGGCAGGCATTCCAGGAAGGGGATTTCGCCCATGGCCGAAAACAGCTGATCGTTACGAATCAGGCAATGGATGCCTTCCCGTTCGAGCAGTTCCTTGAGCAGCCCCGCCTGGGACCGCTCGTTGAGGGCGAAGGTCAACAGTTTCTTCATACCGATCAGCGGGCGGCCCCGGCCAGATGCTGAAGGATTTCATCGCCGAGTTCGCGGACCTGCCAGTTCTTCAACCCGGCTATCTGTTCGAGTTCGGAACGGTTCCGGGGGGTGTTGCGGGCCAACTCTTCCAACTGGGCATTGTTGATCAAAACTCCGGGATCGAGGCCGAGGCCCCTGGCGGCCGTGGTCCGCCATTTTTTCAGAGTATTCATGCGAGCCTCGATCTGTGGATCGTGCTGCTGCCGCGCCGCCTGTCTGGGAAAGACCGGCAGCTGCTCCTCGGATCGTTCCAGTCCCTGTTCGACCGCCGCCAGCAGGTATTTGCCGAGGCGCTGCCGATGGCGCGACGGCAGGTCCTCGATATGGTCGAGGGCGCGCATGGTGGCCGGCGCCGCCTGAGCCACGGCCAGCAGTTCCCGGTTGCCGATCACCTTGAAAGGAGGCCGGTCGCGGCGTTCGGCCTCTTCTTCACGCCAGGCCAGCAGGCTTTCCAGGATTCCCAGCTGACGGCGGTCGAGGCGGCCGGCGCCTTTCACTCTCAGGAACAGAGGCCCCGCGCTGTCGGTGAAGCGCACCTGCTCCTGCAGGCGGAATTCCTCCTCGGCCCACTCCAGTCGGCCCCGCTCCCGCAGACGGTTTTCGAACAGCTCGGCCAGGCGCGGCAGGTGACGGGTGTCTTCGGCGGCATAACGCAGCATGTCCTCAGGCAGGGGGCGCTGCGACCAGTCGGCGCGCTGGAAGCGCTTGTCGAGCTGAACATCGAAATATTTGGCCAGCAGATCGGCCAGGCCGATACGCTCCTCACCGAGCAGTTGGGCGCAGATCATGGTATCGAACAGGCCGCGGACCCGGATGCCGAAATCTCGGTACAGGCAGCGCAGGTCGTAATCGGCAGCATGGAAGATCTTGCGGACCGCCGGCTCGGCCAGCACCGGCTTCAGGGCCTCGAGGCCGGGCAGGGGAAAAGGATCGATCAACAGGGTTTCGGTTCCGAAAGTGACCTGCATCAGGCAGATCTTCTCGCGGTAGCTGTGCATGGAATCGGCTTCCAGGTCGAAAGCGAAGGTCTTGGTTTGGGCCAGTTGTCCGGCCAGGTCTTCCAGCTCCGCAGTTGTCTTCAAAATCGGAATCGAGGGCATGCGTCTCCTTGTATCAGGTCAGGGTCTGGGTAAAGTTGAAGCTCGAGGTTTCCGCCAGCTTCTGGTCCCGGCCGGCGGCCGCCAGCACTTTCTGGCCCTGCCCGGAAAAGGGACTGCAGTGCGCCAGGTCGAGCAGGAAGCGGCTGCAGCCCATGCGGTGCAGTTCGGCCAGGTGGCCGAGCAGGGAAAAATCCTGTTCGGGTCGGATTACGGTCAAGCCGTGACGCTGTTCGACCCGGTAGGCCTCGGCACGATCGGAGAGCATGGGCTGGTCAGGCTTTATGCCGCGCAGCGGAACGCGACTGACCATCATCGGCAGACTGGCATAGGCCACCGCCTGCAAGGCGATCGGCAGCTCGCGGCGGAGCAGCTCGCGGAGGTTGTCCCGATCGTCTTCGACATACAGGGTGGCGACCACGGCTCCCAGCGACAGCCAGGCCAGCGCGGCCTGGCTGTTCAGAGTGAACAGCCGGTAGCCGGCTTCCAGCTGCATTCCTGTCTGCCGATGGAACAACTGGAACTGGCCGAGATTCTGCAGCCGGAAGCGCCGGAAGCCGCGGTCGATCAGAGCCGTGACTTCCTGCTGATAGGCGGGCCAGTCGGCATCGAAGATCGCCGCCGGCAACTCCCAGACGATTTGTGCGGTGCTCCGGGAAAAGCTCCGCCCGGCTTTGTCCAGGCGCTGCAGGGCGCCGGGCAGCAGGGGCAGGCTGACCTCTGCAATGCCGGGGCTTTTCAGAATGCGCAGGTCGCCGGCCTTGCCGAGCATGATGCTGAAGCTGGCCTCTCCAGCCGGAGCAGGGTCGCCGGCCGGCAGCAGGGACTGCAGCGCCCGGCGCCGGTGGTCGGCAGGATCCTGCTGATTGCCGGCCATTTGTTCGGCCAGGACCCGGTAAAAATCACGACGGATATTTTGCAAGCGGCTAGCAGCAATGACCAGTGGCGGCAGGGGCGCGCATTGCAATGAAATAAGATCGAAGGGTGTGTCGCCGCTGCGTCGGAAGAGCTTGTCGAGGATCTCCGCCGACAGCGCCTGCTCCCGGTTGGGGAAACCCTCCACCGGGTAATCGCGGGTCAGGTCGAGACCCGGGCCGGTTGCGGCCACCCGCAGGGTCTGGTTGTCCGGCATGTGGATGTGCAGAGCGACGCCGATCCGCTCGGCCTTGATGTTGCCAAGCCGTCTGCGCGCCGCCGATTCGCTGAGGCTATAGGCTTCGCCCGAGGCCACTTTGTAGATCATGTCGCCCCTGTCGGCGGCCAACCCGGCGGGCAGGCCGACCTGAACCCTGGCGCCGGGCGGACTTTTGGCGACCTGCTTGCGGCCGAGCGCCAGTTCGCGCAGGGTGAAGCCGGTACCGGGACGGTAGCTAGCCGGTTGGATGCGCAGTCGGTCGCCCTTGTTCAGTGGTTCGCGGCTGGTAAAGCCGATGCGGCGGCCGGCCACGGATTCGACCGTGCCGAGCGGAATGCCGGTGGCGCCCCGGGTGGCCGGGTTGACTATGTCTGTCGGCGCCGGACCGGGCAGGAAGCCTTTGGTCGGCGGCCGGCCGAAGGAGGTTTTCAGCAGTTGCTTGGCCGCAGCGACCGCTGCGGACCGCTCATCGGGGGTCGCGTCCAGCACCTGGCGGTAGGCGGCAACCACGTTGGCCACGTATTCGGCGCTTTTCATACGACCCTCGATCTTGAAGCTCATGACCCCTGCGGCAGCGAGTTCGGGCAGCAGGTCGATGGCCGACAGGTCATTGGGCGAGAAAAAGTAACCGTCTTTGCCCTTGTGATGATAACGGCGCCGACAGGGCTGTGCGCAGCGCCCGCGGTTACCGCTCATGCCGCCCAGCCAGGAGGAGAAGCTGCACTGCCCGGACAGTGAAAAGCAGTGCGCGCCGTGGATGAAGTGCTCGAGGTCGAGAGCGGTCTGGCGATAGATGGTCCCGATCTCCTCCAGGCTCAGCTCCCGGGCCAGGACCACGCGGCTGAAGCCCATGTTTTCCAAAATTTTGACCCCGGCGGTGTTGTGAATGGTCAACTGGGTCGAGGCATGCAGTTTCAGGCTCGGAAAGAATTCGCGGGCCAGCCGCCAGACCCCCAGGTCCTGCAGGATCAAGGCGTCGACGCCGATCGCCTCGGCGGCTGCCAGGATCTCCGTCAGTCGAGGCAGTTCCGCTTCCTTGACCAGCGTGTTCAAGGCCAGGTAGACACGCCCGGTCTTGCGGCGGGCATAGGCGGTCATCTGCGCCAGGTCGTCGAGGGTGAAGTTTTTGGCCTTGGCCCGGGCCGAGAAGTCCTTCAAGCCGACGTAGACGGCATCGGCGCCATGGTCGAAAGCGGCGAAAAAGGTTTCCAGGCTGCCGGCAGGGGCGAGAATTTCCGGTTTTGCAGATGATGCAGATTGGGTCATACCACGTCCGGGCCGAGACCGGCAGAGCCGGTCGATGCAGGGCAAAACAGCCGGGACGGATCCCGGCTGAGGTGACCTGCAAACCTTAGCATGGTGCATCGTCGGGAGGCAAGTCGGCAAGGGGGCTTATCCGAGGATTGCGAGGCTGCTTTTAGGACTGTTGAAATTTTTAGAACGATGTTATGGTTTTTTGTTTCCTTAACCAACAGGAGGCCCTCCATGCCCATTGCCCCACCGCCGGAAGAATTTCTCGACCAACCCGAGATGGAGTTGATGGACCTGTTCGGCCGTATGCGGTCGCTGACCGACCGGGCCGGTTTTGCCGGGGTCCTGCCGGCGATCTGGAAATGCTCCGACGAAAGCCAGGGCATCAAGAAGGCCCTGTATGGCTACCTGTTCAGCTGTCCCGCCTTCAACCTCGGGCGGGTGGGGGCGCTGCTCGATCCGAGCCGCTTGTCCACCGCGGCCCATCACGGCAAGGATCTGGTGATTCTCGGCGGCAGCCATATCGGCGCCCGCGAAGACCAGGGGATCGGCTATATCCGGCGGGTTCACGGCCAGGTCGCGCCCTGCTGCGGCATGCTGCATCGGGTCCTGAGCGAATATCTTGACGTTCACCGGAAGGCCGCACAACTCACCAAGATCTTCCGGGACAGCGAAGGGCCGTTGATCGAGATCCCCTACAAGTATCTGTTTCGCAAACCGATCGGGGATAACGTCCGCATTCAGCTTCGCTTGAACCGGCTGGTTGCAGGCGAGGCTCTAGGTGAGGGCACCCTCGGCAAGGTCTTCCGACTCAATCCGGAGTTGGCCGACCTTCAGAAGACGCACGGGGAACTTGCGGACGATCCGCGTCCGATCGGGCCAATGCTCGTCCCTGACTGCTTCCATTTCGTCAAACAGATCAACCATGACAGCCTTGATCCCCGCCAGATGCTGGAGGCATCCCTGTTTGATTTTCTGCCCGGCGTGGTCTGCTCGCCGCGGCCGCACCGCCGCCTCTGCGATGTCAACACCTGGCGCCAGTTCCACCGGATTGCCGCATACCTGACCGACATCCTCGATACCCGTGATCGTCATGTGCTGGTCATCGCCGGGCTGACGGTTGATTACTCGATCCGGCGCAGCACGTTCGTGCCCCAGTTCGGCTTCTGGATGGAGCAAGGTCAGGCCTTGCAGGCCCGCTACTATGGGCCGGCCGATCTGGCCGGCCTGTTGAACGTCCAGGATGTCTATCGGCCAACCGAAACCTTCCTCGAATACGCGGGCATCGATAAACGAACCTGAAACACGGATCACCGATCACCGATCACCTATCACCTATCACGGAATCACCACCTATTGCCATTTGCTGCCGTTCCAGCGACAGATCGTCAGGACGCCAGGTCTGGTGAGGCTCAGGGCGAAGGACTGGCTGCCGTTGCTCAGATAAACGGCGCCGGGGCCGATGACGCTGGTCCCGAGGCTGTCGAACTTGATACAGGGCCGGTCGTGGCAGGGTGGGTAGTCAGGGCGGGCGAAGGTCACGGCCCTGCCCGGCAGGCCAATCGGATTGCTGCAGGCCCGCCGGTCGACATCGGCCGTCCAGCCGAAATCGATGCCCGGCGGCAGACTGCGGTCCCAGAGGGCGACGGCTTCACCGGCATCCGGGACCCCGTTGCCGTCGATATCCTGCCAGCGGTAGAAGGTGTAGCTGCGGCCCTGCGGCTGAAATACCAGGAAGCTGTGCTGTTCCAGCAGGCGGCCGTTGACCAGGCCGACGCTGCCGCGCTGTTCGGTCTGGCGCTGGGCGCATTCCAGGTCTTCTTCGAGCTGGTGAGCCGCTCGCCGGACCTGCCAGTCGCGCAGGATCGCCGCTCCGCCCCAGGTTCCGGCCGCGGTCAAAAGGGCGAGCAGGGCGATTGCCATCAGCAGTTCCAAGAGGCTGAAGCCTCTTTTCCCGGCCTTACTCATGGTTACCGGATCCTCCAGGAAAACAGCTGCAGAGCGCCCGCCGCCGAGCTGCTTGCATTCACCTCCCGGTGCACCGAACCGAACTGGTAGACCCGCCCGGAAAGGGTCACCGCCAGGGCGGCCCCCGGGCCAACCATGACCCGACCGGGCACGGCGGTCTCCGTCGATATCGTTGCGAGTTGCCGGCCGCTGCGGTCGAGGATGATCAGCCGGCCGCGCGACCCGGCGCCGGCGCCCGGCTCGCCGGGACGGTAATTCTCGGCAGCGGCGAAGTAGATTCGGCCCAGTCGGTCGACCACCGGGGCACTCCAGACCTGCTCGCCGTAGGCCAGAGGATAGCGCCAGCGCAAGCGGGCGCCGGTCGGCAGGATTTCCACGCCGTAGATGGCATAACCGCCGTTGGGATCGGCATGTTCGGCGCCACCGGTGCCGAAAACCACCAGCCGGCCGTGTACCGCCACGCCAGCGCCGATCGGCTGGTCGCAGCCGCCTTCGACCTGGAAGGCGGCCCCTCCGCCACGAGGCTGGCCGGTGGCTGCGTCGAGCACCCAGAGTCGGCCGGCCATGTCGCCGAAGACAAGGGCGTCTGCGAGAGTGTCGCCGTCGCTGTCGAGTATGGCGGGAACCGCCGGCGTGGTGCTGATCCCGGCGATCGGCGATGGATAAGCGACCTGCCATTCCCAGAGCGGCAGACCGCTGGCCGGGTCCAGGGCGCCGGCCCGGATGCCGTAGCGCCCCGTGAGCGGCGCAGGAGCGCCGGAAGGATCCGCCGGCTCGGCCAGGCCCGTGGTCAGAAAAGCGGCTGGCATCGGCGGGACGGCGTCGATGGTGCCGAGCATCGCCCCTCTGGTGCGACCGACGTTGGTGCCCGGCAAAACCCTCTCCCAGAGCAGTTCCGGCTGCAGGGGATCGGTAATGTCGAGGGCGAAGGCGAGACCGGTCGTTTGCGAGGTCAGGGTGGCGGTACCGACCAGGAGGGTGCGCCACCGACGCAGGCCGTTGCCGTTCCCGTCGGCATACAGATCGGCGACTGCCGGGGAACCATCGACGTGCACCGCAAAGGCTTCGGTCGCCAGATCGAATGGCTGTTCCGCGAGACCGGGAAGCAGGTGCCCGGGCAGGTAGGACCAGAGTTCGCGGCCGGCTGCGGGACCTTCCGGGTCGTAGCGATTTTCGCCGGCATCCCAGTCGCCGGCGTGGAAAGCGTGCAGCTGCCCATCCTCGGCGCCGGCATAGATCATCTGCGGCCGCACCGTTGTATTCGCCAGCCAGGGACTGCGACCGACCGCCGCCGGGGTGGA
>DATFJP010000307.1:0-11954 GCA_035269105.1 Desulfuromonadales bacterium | reverse complement strand
GGTGCGCAGGCGCCAGCCCGCTTCGGGGAAGGCTATCTGCAGTTCCTGCCTGAGATTATCGACCTGCTCCCTGTCCGGCAACTTCAAGCGGTAACGGTGATTGACCAGGCTGCCGGGCTTGACCAGCTCGGTGGCCGCCAGGCCCGCCTGGCTGATCAGAAAGCGCGGGCCGAGGGTAAAGGCACGGACACTGCGATCCGGTTCGGCGGTCAGAACCCCCCGGACGCGGAAGGTCGCTTCGCCGACGCGCACCCGGTCGCCGACTTTCACTCCCAGACGTTCCAGAAAACCCCTTTCCACCAGGGCGCCGAAGTCCTCCTCGGCAGCCAAAGCCTGCTTCAGCTCCATGGCGGGCAGGATGCCGAGTTCGCCGTAGAGGGGGTAGGCCTGGTCCACGGCTTTTAGCTCGATCAGCATGCGATTGTCTCCCGCCATGTCAGCGGCCATGGTCCGCATGGTCATGACGTGGGAGAGACTGCCCCGGGCATCAAGGAACCGCCGCTGCTCCGCTTGCAGCTCGCGATGGGCCAGGCGCAGCTCCAGGTCGCCACCGAGCAGGGCCCCCGCGTCGGCAAGCAGGCCGGATTTCGCCGACGCCGTGAAGGAGCCGAGGGCGCTGATGGCGAAAACACCCAGGAAGAGACAGGCCAGGAAAACGCCGAAACCCTTCAGCCCACTTCGCAGTTCCCGGCGAACCAAGCGCAGAACCTGGCCGAAAAAAACAGATTTAATCATGTCGCCTGCTCCCCGGGCGCGGCCAGGCGACCGTCCATCATGCGGATCAGGCGGTGGCAGCGGTCCGCCAGGGAAGCATCGTGGGTCACCAGGACCAGCGTGGTCCCCTGTTTCTGCTGCAGGTCGAACAGCAGGTCCATGACCTTGTCGCCGGTTTCGCGGTCGAGGTTGCCGGTCGGCTCGTCGGCCAGGAGCAGGGAGGGCTGATTGACGAACGCCCGGGCCAGAGCCACCCGCTGCTGCTCGCCGCCCGACAGTTCGCCCGGGAAATGGGCGAGCCGCGCTGCAAGACCGGTTTTTTCCAGGGCTGCCCGGGCCGCTTCCCGGGCGTCGCGCCGGCCGGCGAATTCGAGGGGCAGGGCCACGTTTTCCAGGGCGGTCATGGTCGGCACCAGATGAAAGGACTGGAAGACGATGCCAACGTGCTGCCGGCGGAAGCGGGCCAGTTGGTCTTCGCCCAGGGCGGTCAGATCCCTGCCAGCGACATGGACCTGTCCGGCGGAGGGACTTTCGAGACCGCTCAGGGCCATCAGCAGCGTGGTCTTGCCGGCTCCCGACGGACCGACGATACTGATGGTTTCTCCCCGCGCAACCTGCAGGTCGATGCCACGCAGGATATTGACGGTGCCGGCGCCACCGACTAGACTGAGGTGAAGGTCGTTGATTTCTACCATTGGCTCGGTCATGACAAAAATTCTCTTTCGATTTGCGGCTGCCGTCCTTTTATTCTGGCCGGCCGTTGTCATCGCTAATGATACACCAGAATCGGTACAGCGTGTCGTGGTTCTCGGCGACAGCCTGGCGGCCGGTTACGGCTTGCCGGCTGCGGAGAGTTTTCCGGCCCAACTGGAAAAGGCCCTGGCCGAACGCGGCCATGCCGTCGAGGTGATTGGCGCCGGCGTATCCGGCGATACCACCGCCGGCGGTCTGGCCCGGCTCGACTGGCTGCTGGCCGATGAGCCGGATCTGGTGATCGTTGAATTGGGCGGCAACGACGCCCTGCGGGGCATCGACCCGGCAGAGACCGAAGGCAACCTGGAGCAAATTCTCGAGCGGTTGCGGGCGGCGGGAGTCAAGACCCTGCTGGCAGGGATGCAGGCGCCGCGCAACATGGGGGAAGACTACTACCGGCGCTTCGACCGCATCTACCCCGAGCTGGCCGCCAGGTACGAGGTGGCCTTCTATCCCTTTTTTCTGGCCGGCGTGGCCACCCGGCCGGAACTGAATCTGCCCGACGGCATCCATCCCAACGCACAGGGCATCAACGTCATCGTCGAGCGAATCCTGCCCTATTTGGCGCCCCTTCTGGAAGAACCGCCGTGACGCCGGTTGAATGAGGGGCGCTCTTACCCATCCATCCCGGCACAGCCACTCAAACGCCTGCATAACCCCCATGTTTGACTGGGCAATGCCTGCGCGAGATTTACGCTTGGTATATAATCTATTTAAACCCAACCGCAAACTGGAGGCGAACATGAAATCCCTACTGCTCTACATAGCTCCACTGCTGCTTCTGGCCGGCTGCGCCACCACCCCCTCGATTCCCGTGGATCACCGCTCCGTGGAGCCCGGCAGCAAAATCACCCGGGGCGGCAGCACCGAACTGGCCCTGCTTGGCGAACCGATCGCGGTCGGCGGCCGGCTGCCTGCTGTCAAGCTCGTGGATGTCAACCTGAACAGCGTTGACCTGTCGAACTTGGACGGCGATGTTTTGCTGGTCAGCTTCGTTCCTTCCGTCGATACTCAAGTCTGCGAGCGGCAGACCACCTTGCTCGGCGAGATGGACGTGCCCGAAGGCATTCGCAAGGTGGCCATCAGCCGCGACCTGCCCTTCGCCCAGAGGCGCTTCCTTGATGAAAGCGGTTTCGACGACATCCTGTTCCTTTCCGACTTCCAGAAAGCCGATTTCGGCAGGGCCAGTGGCCTGCTGGTCGACGAGATCTATCTGCTGGCGCGCGGCATGCTGGTGGTCGATCGGCAAGGGACCATTCGCTACCTGCAGGTGGTGCCGGAGATCTCCCATCTGCCGGATATGGACAAGGCGCTGGTCGAGGCGGAAGCCCTGCTCGACATGTAACCCCAAGTAACTTCGACGAACCGGGGATGCACCTTGTAGGGGCGGGGTCTCCCCGCCCTAGGCCAGGTCCAGCAGAAAAACCAGGGGCGGGTAACCCTGCCCCTACTAATCGCCCTTCTCTTCCTGAAAGCGCAGGATGTCACGGGCGGAGCGCAGATGCAGGTCGCGCTGCGGGAAGGGGATTTCGACGCCGTTTTCGCGGAAAATCCGGTCGATGCCGTGATTCAGTTCGCTGGTAATGTCGTATTTGTTGGCGGCATTGGGAATCCAGCAGAGCAGCACGAAATTCAGGGAAGAGTCGCCGAACTCGCGAAACCAGGTTTTCGGTTTCGGGTCGTTTAAAACCCGGTCGTTGTCGAGAGCCACCTGGACCAGCAAATCCGCGGCTTTTTCACAGTCCGATCCGTAGGCGATGCCGACCGGAATCCGCAGACGGATCATCGGGTCGCCATAGCTGTAATTAATAACTTCGTTCTCCAGCAGCCGGGAGTTCGGCAGGATAATGGAAATTTTATCCGGTGTCTCAATCAAGGTGGTCCGCAGGTTGATCTGCCTGACATCCCCCCAGACATCGTTCAACTCCAGGCGGTCGCCGATCTTGACCGGCCTTTCAAACAGCAGAATGAGGCCGCTGATGAAATTCGAGGCCAGATTCTGCAGACCAAAGCCGATACCGACGCCGATCACGGCGAACAGGCCGATAAGGGCACCCAAGGGGATGTTGATGCTTTTCAGACCGATGTAGACGCCGACGACCAGGATTACGTAATGGATGAACCGGAGCAGGGCATACTCCAGCCCTTGATCGATCTCTATCTTTTTGAAAAGTTGTTTCTGCAGGGTGGACCGGACCAGCTTGGACATCAGCAGTGACAGAAGAATCGCAATGACGGCGACCGCCAGGTGACTGATGGTGATGCCGACGTCCTGGATTTTAAAGAGGACGAATTCCTTGAAATAATAGTTGATGTTGTCCCACAGGTTCTGGCTGTCCATGACGATGTCTTTTCTTTCGAGGTCCGTTACACCTGGTCAGAAGGCGCTTGCCCGTCGGGCATTTTCTTTCATTAAAATATAGCAGAAATGGCCTGCTATGCAGGGAAGCGGCCGGTTTTAGCAGCTTGTCGAGCGTAAACTCCCACGGGTCGGTCAGGACATTACCTTACGCTTTTCGGCCCGGCCAGCAGCCAGATCAGCAATCCCAGCACTGGCAGCAGCAGAATCACCACCACCCAGACCACCTTGCCGCCAGTGGATGCTGCACTTTGAATGACATTGACGATCGCCCAGACATCGGCGATGAGAATCAACAGGCCGAAAATTCCACCGACTTCAATACCCATGACTGTCTCCTTTCAGGTGATATGGCTCACCGACCGGATCCGTTCTCTTCCAGCAGGTCGGCGCCTTCTTCCGGAATCCTGGCGCTGCGCGCCTGTTTTTTAAGTTGCTGCTCTTCGCTGGCGAAGTCACCCTCGCCGGACACTTTGACCCGGTCCGGTTCGATGGGAACATGACGCGTGGTTTTGACCTCCGGCTTGAGTTCTTCTCCAGTTCCGGCGGTCTCCAGCATGCGTACCGGAACGCCGTCGGGGAAAATGACTTCCCGAGCTTCGTCCGGCATGGAAATGTCGTGTTCTTCAAAAGTCCGTTTGACCAGACGGATGAGCGATGACTTGACTTTCAGTCCGTTGTAGACCGTTCCGTCATACCAGAAGTAGATCTGCAGATTTACGGTCGCCGCCCCCAGCTGTTCCACCAGGACCAGGGGTTCCGGATCATCCAGCACGGCAGGATGTCCGGCGATAACCTGGAGAGCGAGATCCTGGGCCGTGGCTGCCTCGTTTTCGAAACCGATGCCGACGCCGAAACTGTCGCGCCGGTTGGGGTTGGCTGTGTAGTTGCGGATAATGTTCTTGTAAACGGTCGCATTGGGAATCTGCACGTGATTGCCGTCCAGGTTCATCAACACCGTGCCGCGGGTGGTCACTTTCTGGACGATACCGGTATGTCCGGCAATTTCCACCAGATCATCGATTTTAAACGGATTGCGCAAGCTGATCAGGATGCTGGCCAGGTAATTTTCCAGGATGTCGCGGAAGGCGATGCCGGCCACCAGGCCGGCCAGGCCGGTGCCGCCGAGTACGGTCGCGGCCAGCCCGGAAAGGCCCGCCACTTGAAGCACCAGATAGATGCCGACCAGAAAAACCGGGATGCCGACCATCCGGGCGGCGACATCGCACAGCATCGGCTTGAAGCGGCTGGCCAGAGCCTGGCGGGTCATGGCTGCCAGCAGTTTGGCGGCCAGTACGGACAGAATGAGCACCAGCAGGCCGAGGACCAGGCGCGGCAATTGCTGAACGGTCCGTTTCCAGAGCCGCTGAATTTCCTCCAGGGCCGGCGAGAGTTCCCAGGGAGAGCGCTCGGGAACCTGGATCCGATTAACCACCGCAACCACGTCGCCGGTATTCCTGGCCAACTCGGCCGCCCACTCGCGAAAACCCGGCCTGCCGGCACGGCCCTCGAGGAACACGATCCCCTCACGGACTTGGATATCCAGTTCGGTGAACCAGCCGGTGGAGTTCATGATGCGGGAGAGCCGTTCGGCAATAGCGGCATCACTGGCCCGGGGCTGGACCTGCACCTGTTCGGGAACAGGCCCGGCTGCCTCTTCTCCTGCGGGCACAGTCGTTTCGGCGGCGGGAACTTTTGATGGTGCGGCGGCAGACGCCGCAAAGAGAATGCACAGAATCAGGAAAACCAGCCCGGCCTGCCAGACAACTGGCCGCAGTCCCACTTCAGACAGGCGCCTTTCCGGATACAGGGTCGTTTGCCGGAGCCGAAACAAAAGCATTAGGTGACCTCTCCCGTTATACCGAAGTGCTCCTCGAGGGTTTGAAAAATCTCCAGATATCGTTTATGGGCCTCCTTCCGGTCTTCGACCTCGGGAAGACCGGAGCGGGTACCGCGGTCAATCATCCCCGCCTGATACAGCAGGGCGTCCCGCTGCTCCTGGAGACGGGTAAAGGGCATGATCCGCTTGATTCCCTCAAGCAGGTGAATCGTGACGGCTGCATGGCTGCGCCCATACTGGCGGAGCTGGTTGTACGCCAAGCCCACTATCCGTTGATAGGAGGGTGGCGTCATGACAATTCTGATCCGGTTGTCCCTGTCCTTCAGACCGGATTCAGGGAAAACCCGTTGCGCCAGATCACATAATGCCAGGACCAGGTGGTCGACGCAGGAAATGGCTGTGAAAGGATCGTTAATCCCTGGCGAAAGAGCGCGCCCCGCGATTTCAACCAATTCGTTGATTAAAAATTCGATGTCCTGGCTCTGGGTCCTTTGCCGGCCGGTGATGAAATGCTGGTTGATTTTCCGGCAAAGGTCGTCGTCTCCGGCCGCTTCACCTGGGAAGACCTCGACCAGACCGTCCTCCGGGACCAGGAAGTGGCCGATGCGTGGTCGGATCCGCAGGACCAGGTCGCGGTCGGCGGCCAGGGCCAATAGTCCGTCATTGTCGATCGCCTGCAGGTAGCCGGCAGAGTCACTGGTGACTGGTTTGGCTTCATCAAAAAAACCCTCAGGCAACACGTCGGCCAGCGCCAGTTCACCCTCCTGGAGATTGATGCTGCGAGAAGTTTTTTCGGGGAAGAGCCTTTCCACCGTTACGGAGAGGTCTTTGCTGACATTGGCGATCAGGTTGGTCACCTGGATCGATGTGGTGATATTGTGAATAAAGTAGATCAGGACGGCGACGCAGACCACCGCCAGGGTCAGACCGCATAAAATCGAAAGATGCGGGGTAAAGCCGTCGGCGGGACTTTCATTGATGGTCCGCAGGACCAGCAGACAATACAGGTAGGTGGCGGTTACTGTACCGAGAACGGCCTGGTTGCCTCGGTCCCGCAGGAAATTCTGCAGCAGCCGTGGCCCGTACTGCTGAGCGGTCAGCGACAGGCAGACGATGGTGATCGAGAAAATAACCCCAGTGACGGTAATCATCGAATTGGCAACCGTGGAGAGGATGTTCCGACCGCCTGCGGCGCCGGTCAGGTTGATCCAGGAAAGGTTCAGCCAGCCGATCCGAGCATTAAGCAGGTCAGCATAAAGCATCATGGTGGACAAGGCCATGGCCTGGATTGCCATGATGGAGGGTATGAACCAGTAACTCGCCTGTATCCGCTCGTAAATGTTTGAAATCCTTGTTCGCATCCTGAACTCCTTGATACTCTGAAGTATATACCAAGAATCGGCTATGCCAATCGATGGCCGTTGAGGGAGTGATTTCGGCACCAGATATTTCTTCAGCGGACCCTGGTTTGACTGTCTGTTGCCAACTGTTAAAGTCACAGAAGAACCGTAACCGACCGCGTAAGCGGTCTGCCCAATATGAAGGAACATGGAAAGATGCCAGGCAGCGACAACCAAACTGTGACATTCGACGAGGATATCCACCTGCTGGCGACAACTCTGCCGGCGGAATTCCAAACCCGGCTGCGCGGACAGCCGCTGGACAACCTGCTGGAGGTGGTCATGGACCTGGGACGCATTCCCCAGGCCCGGTTTACCGACCACACCACTGATCTTGCCGAGCGTGTAGTCAGCCATGAAGACCTCGCTCAGGTGACCGCCATGATCGGCGAGTTCGGCGACGACAACCGGGCCGGAATCGAGCGAACTTTGCATCGCATCTCCGCCCTGCGCAACCGCAAAGGGGATATCGTCGGTCTGACCCTGCGGGTCGGCCGCGCGGTGTTCGGCGGCATCGAACTGCTGCGCGATCTGATCGAAAACAGCCAGAGTCTGCTTCTGCTGGGCCGGCCGGGAGTGGGCAAGACCACCAAGCTGCGGGAGATGGCCCGGATCCTGGCCGACGATTTCGAGCGGCGGGTGATCGTCATCGACACCTCCAACGAGATCGCCGGCGACGGCGACATCCCCCATCCGGGGATCGGCAGTTCCCGGCGTCTGCAGGTACCGCGCGTGGCTCATCAACATGCCGTCATGATCGAGGCGGTGGAGAATCACATGCCGGAAGTGATTATCGTCGACGAAATCGGCACCGCCGACGAGGCGGGCGCGGCGCGCACCATCGCCGAGCGCGGCGTGCAACTGATCGGTACCGCCCATGGCAACACCCTGGATAATCTGATCAAGAATCCGACCCTCTCCGACCTGGTCGGTGGCGTGCAGGTCGTGACTTTGGGCGATGAAGAGGCCCGGCGGCGTCGCACCACAAAAACAGTCAGCGAACGCCGCGCCGCGCCGACCTTCGACATCGTCGTGGAAATGGTCGATCGTGACGAAGTGATCGTCCACCCGGACACCGCCGCCGCGGTTGACCGCATTTTGCGGGGATTGCAGCCCGGTGGCGAGCGGCGCGAACAGTCCGGGGACGGCAAGGTCCATGTCCGGGTGGAAAAACAGGAAACCGAATCCAGCCCCGTTGCGGCCGAACCGCAGCATGTCCCAGGGGGACCGGCCCGGATCTATCCCTATGCCGTCTCCCGTGACCTGCTGGAGCGCATTATCCGCAGTCTCGGCCTCAATGCCCGCACCGTGGGAGGGCCGGAGCATGCCGACCTGATTATTGCCCTGCGCTCAAGGAGCAACGATGTTCGGCTGCGGCGGCTCAGCGAACAGAGCACCGCCGCCGTGCATTTCGTCAAGCGCAATACCGCCAATGAAATGCGGCGGTTGCTGGAGAGGACCTTCCAGGTTTTGGAAGGTATTGAAGGCGCGGCGGTCCAGCAAAGCGTGGCGGAAGCCGAAGCCGGAGTGCAGAAAGCCCTGGCCGACGACGCCGAGGTGGTGCTGACGCCGCGGCGGCCGGCCCTGCGCAAGCTGCAGCATCGGCTGATCGCTGAACGCGGACTCCGCTCCGAGAGCCGCGGCAAGGGACCCAATCGGCAGCTGGTTATCCATCCGCCGGTCGAAGAGTAAACGCCGCTCCCCGAGGAGCACCCGGCAACTTCAACCCCGGCGGCCTCGAAAGACCGCTGATAAAAACATGGGAGTAATAAGTCATGACCGAACTGTCCACAGCACGAAAGGCGCGTTTGACGAAAACTCTGCTGCAAGAGAAGGAAAAGCTCTGGACCGAAGTGCGAAGGGATTATTTCGAGAAAGTCGGTGAGGATCTGCACGGCCAACGCGACGTTCCTCTGGACCCTGGCGACCAGAGCCTGATCGGTTTGCTGGAAGACACGGGCATGACGGTGGCCGATATTCGGCGTCAGCAGCTGACCCGCATGGATGAAGCGCTGCGGCGCCTGGAAGAGGGAACCTACGGGATCTGCGAGGAATGCGGCGAGGAAATCGAGGAGAAGCGCCTGCAGGCCGTCCCTTACGCGCCCTGCTGCTTGACCTGCCAGGCTAAAAGGGAAGGGCCGGCATCACCCGCAGGACATACCCTCTAATTAGGGACCTTTCTGGCTGATCCGGCATGTCCGACTCAGCCAGGCCCGAACATCGGCCGGGAATGCTGCTGAAAGAATTGACCAAGGCCCAGGGTGAAGGTCAGCAAGCCGAGCCAGCCGCAGATCCCATGCAGTGAAAAAAGGCAGCAGCATACGGTCTTATCTACTTTTGCAGCAGGACAATATCGTTGCCGATGATCTCAAGGTCGGCTTGTTGCCATTGGGCCAGGAACGCAAAGGTCGACCGGCTGTAAAAGCAGATATGGGTCGGGTCTCGGATATAATGCCAGCGCTGGAATGACGCAGGGTCGCAAACCAATTTGGTCATGATCGCCAGCCAGCCCCCGGGCCGCAGCAGCCCGAACAGAGACCCGAATGTCTCCCCCGGCGCGTCCAGGTGCTCCACAACCTCTGTGGCGCAGATGAAATCATAGCGTTTTTCGAAGATCGTCCGATCATTATAGTAAAACGGGTCGTACAGGTCGACGCTGTGGCCGGCTTCGATCAAAAGCCGCTGCAGGGCGGGGCCGGGCCCGCAGCCGAAATCCAGGCCCCGGCAGGGCGATGCGAGTTTTGCCAGCAGCGGCCGGCTCAACCGGGAAAGGAATTGGCGATAGCCAGCGTCCAGGGGATCGTTTTCGTGCAGGTCGTAGACGGCTCTTTCTTCCTCCGGCGAAAGATGAAATTGCCGGGGAACGAAAACCAGGCTGCAGAAATTGCAAAGGAGGTAAGTGCGTCTTTGGTCCCGCCAATATGGGCCGGTCTTTTGTTCACCGCAGAGGGGGCAGGGGGGCTTGCCGTCCGCCAGGCTCATGATTGATCTTTCCGGGCGGCTGTCTGCCGTTTGACTTTGGCTGCCACCGTAAAACCGTAAATGACGAAACAGAGCGAAATGGACTGCTGAACAGCCAGAATCGGTTTGCCCTGCAAGAGCATCAGGGACCCCATGCTAGCGTTCATCAGCATGAAGAACAGCCAGCCGCGAAAGTCCTGCTTGGCCAGCAGGTAGGTGCCCAGCAGGAAACCGATCATGACCCCGATCTCGAGGATCTGCGTGATCGAAGTGAGGCCGCCG
The DNA here is from genome assembly GCA_035269105.1 of Desulfuromonadales bacterium. Lineage (GTDB taxonomy): Bacteria > Desulfobacterota > Desulfuromonadia > Desulfuromonadales > BM103 > JAQYVZ01. Next base: position 1,645 of record DATFJP010000307.1, on the reverse strand, counting down.
AAGTCGACGACGCTGCCGGCAACGCCGAACAGTAAAAAGGCGTAGGTGATCCAGGAGGTGAGCCGGTCGAGGCCCGGATCGGGCTTGGAAATATGTCGGCAGACGTTGTACAGCCCGAACAGCATCGCCGGCACTCCGCCTGCCTCGATCGAGGCGGCGATCCAGTCGTGCTTGCCGACCAGGATGACGACCCATGCCGGCACGCCGAGCAGATAGATCACCCATCCACCGATGCGCAGCTGTCTTTTCCTCGTTGCGGAGCGGCTTTCCGCCAGGGCGAAGCAGATCTTGTTGGCGAGGTAGAAGCCGCCTCCCCAAAGCTGCAGGATCAGATCCATCTCTGAAACACACGTCCTTTCCGCAACGAGAAACGGGACGCTCTGCCTAATGCGTCCCGTTTCTTATCGCTTTTTTCGGTCTTGTCACGCTACCTGCGGAGCACCTTGATCACGGCCGAAAAATCTTCCTCGCCGCGCCCGTCTTTGACCGCTTGCTCGTAGACCTTGAGGACAGCATCGTTGGCCGGCAGTTCCAGGCCCTTTTCGTCGGCGACTTCCTTGACGGTCTGCAGCCCTTCGAAGACGTATTTGAGGGCCAGGTTGCGCGAGAAGTCGCCTCGGGAGATGCGCCGGCCCTTGGAATGCAGCAGGGGCGAGGCGACGCCGCCGGAATCGAGGACCTCAAGGATGCGGTCGGCACTGAAGCCGAGTTTCTCGCCAAAGACCAGCGCTTCGGCCAGCCCTTCCATCAACTGGGCCTGCATCAGGTTGACGACGAACTTCATGCGGGTCGCCGCACCGACCTCACCGATATGAATAATATTGAGCGCGAAGAAAGAGAACAATTCGCGGCAGCGGCTGACCAGGGTCTGATCGCCGCCGGCCAGCACGGTCAGCAGACCATTGGCGGCGTGCTCCTTGGTTCCCCAGACCGGAGCCTCGAGAAACAGCACGCGGCGTTTGGCCGCCTCTTCAGCAAGCTGCAGGGTGGCCTCCAGCGAATGCGTGCCCATGTCGACCAGGATGGTGCCGGGTGAGAGGCCTGGGAGGAAGCCGTCTGCAGGGGCAAGGGCGGCATCCATCTCCTCCCTTTCAGGCAGGATGATGATCACCATGTCCTTGCCCTCGGCGGCATCCTTGGCGCTGGCGGCGGCCGCTGCGCCCCGTTGTTTCAGGTCGCTGACTGCTTCGGCACTGCCGTCGAAGACGGTCAGGTTGTAATGTCCGCTCAGCAGATTGAGCGCCATGTGTTTGCCGACTGTACCGAGCCCGATAAACCCTACCTCTTTAACCATGAACGTTCCTCCTGTTGTAAAGGCACAAAAGTAAACGGTGTTTACATTATACCTGGTCCCGTGGAAATACAAACAGATAATACCCTCATGCAAGGGGACTTCGCAAAGCCGACAGGCCGATGCAGAAAGGTTGGATGGGAGTGTGTTTTTGAGCGCGGCGGTGAGTGACGGCAGGCCTAAAGACGCAGCAGGACCTGATCCAGCAACAGGGTCAGCAGCACAGCTGCCAAATAAACGTGCAGCACGAGGCGCAGTCGCCGGGCGATGCGTTGGATAAACAGGGCTTTGCGGGAAAACCAGGTCGAGCCGAGGGCCAGGGAGGCAGCCAAGCCGTACAGAAGACCTTGCAGG